>FR893800.1:1971-3116 GCA_000435395.1 Firmicutes bacterium CAG:94 | reverse complement strand
GCAGCACCGCCGCAGCTACCGGGAATCTTTGGACTGCGCCTTCGCGCTGCAGGAGCTGCAATCCATGGGCGTGGACAACGTGGTCACCTTTGACGCCCACGACCCCCGTGTGCAGAACGCTGTGCCCCTGATGAGCTTTGACAACCTGATGCCCTACTATCAGGTGCTGAAAACCATGTTCCGGGCTTTTCCGGACATCTCCACCCAGCGGGAGGACTTTATGATTGTCTCCCCCGACGAGGGCGCCTTGAACCGGAACATGTACTACGCCTCCGCCCTGGGGGTGGAGCTGGGCATGTTCTACAAGCGCCGGGACTACTCCCGGGTGGTGGACGGCCGCAACCCCATTGTGGCCCACGAGTACCTGGGCAGCGACGTGGCCGGCAAGGACGTGTTCGTCTCCGACGACATCATCTCCTCCGGCGAGTCCATGCTGGACATTGCCTACAACCTGAAGGAGCGCAAGGCCAAGCGGATTTTCACCTACGCCACCTACGCCATCTTCACCAACGGCCTGGAGAGCTTTGACAAGGCCTACCGGGAGGGCGTTATCGACGGCGTGTTCGGCTCCAACCTGACCTACCGCACCGAGGAGCTGAAGAACCGCCCCTGGTTCTACGAGGTGGACGTCTCCAAGTACATCGCCTACTTTATCTCCGCTTTGAACCACGACATGTCCGTCTCCGCCATGATTGACCCCCACGAGAAAATCAACGCCCTTTTGGAGCGCCGCCGCCGGGAGCGCAGCCTGCAGCAGGGCACCCAGCTGACCTTTTAAGTGGTGGCCTGGCCGGAGCTGGCCCTTGTAAGGATGTAAGAGATACAAATACCATACAGAGAAGGGGAGCGTGGGAGCGCTCCCCTTTTCCGGTTCTTTTTCACAAAGCTGTTTACAAATCCGGGAAAAGCGCATATAATAAGGGCAAATGCTGCGATGGGAAGAAGTACCCGCCCGCCTGGGCGCCAGAGAGAAGGGGCCGCCGGCTGAAAACCCCTTCCGCCTGGAGGCGGGGAAATGCGTCCCGGAGCAGGCGGGGGGAAATCCCCGCCCGGCGGGAGCCGTTATCGTCCCCCAAGAGCGGGAGGGCCCAGCCCTTCCGAAAGCGAAGTGGAACCGCGAGTTGCATCGCCTTCGCAGACGTGTG
>FR893800.1:0-1902 GCA_000435395.1 Firmicutes bacterium CAG:94 | reverse complement strand
GATGCTGCCATGTTCCGCACCTTAAAGGAGGACCTGGACGCGGTGATGGAGCGGGACCCCGCCGCCCGTTCCCGGCTGGAGGTGTTTTTCCTCTACTCTGGGTTTAAGGCGGTGCGCTCCCACCGGAAGGCGAACTGGTGCTACCGGCACAACCTGAAGTTTTTGGCCCGGTGGATTTCCCAGCGCAGCCGGAAGAAAACCGGCATTGAAAGCCACCCTGGCGCCCAGATCGGCCGGGGGCTGTTCATCGACCACGGCATGGGGGTGGTCATTGGCGAGACCACCCAAATCGGCGACAACTGCACCTTGTACCAGGGGGTCACCTTGGGGGGCACCGGCAAGGATACAGGCAAGCGCCACCCCACCTTGGGGGACAACGTGCTCATCGGCGCGGGGGCCAAGGTGCTGGGGCCCTTCACCGTGGGGGACAACGCCCGGGTGGCCGCCGGCGCCGTGGTGCTGGACGCCGTCCCGGAAGGGGCCACCGCCGTGGGCGTGCCTGCCCGGGTGGTGCGCATCAACGGGGAGAAGGTGCCCGCAAAGCCGCCCCGCCATCCCTGCGACGACATGGACCAAATCCACGTGGCGGACCCTGTCTCCATGGAGCTGTGCCGCCTGCGGGGCGAGATGGAGCGCTTGGAAAAGCGCCTGCAAGAATTGGAAAAAGCGGGGCCCACGGAGGCCTCTTTGTGAAAAGGCCGGGGTTTTCCCGGGAAAGGATGAGATAAGATGGAACTGTACAACACGCTTACCCAAAAAAAAGAGGAATTTGTGCCCCACACCCCCGGCCAGGTGAAGATGTACACCTGCGGCCCCACGGTGTACCACTACGCCCACATCGGCAACCTGCGCTCCTACATCATGGAGGACGTGCTGGAGAAGTACCTGCGCTACGCCGGGTATCAGGTGGACAGGGTGATGAACATCACCGACGTGGGGCACCTGTCCAGCGACGCGGACACCGGCGAGGACAAGATGCTGGCCGGCGCCAAGCGGGAGCACAAAACCGTGCTGGAGATTGCCAAGTTCTACACCGACGCCTTTTTTGCCGACTGCGAGAAGCTGCACATCCGCAAGCCCGATACCGTGGTGCCCGCCACCACCCGCGTCCCGGACTTCATCCACATGGTGGAGACTTTGCTGGAGAAGGGCTACGCCTACGAGGCCGGCGGCAACGTGTACTTCGATACCTCCAAGCTGGAGAACTACTACGTCTTCGGCAACCAGAGCGGCGAGGACCTGGCCGTGGGCGTCCGGGACAGCGTGGAGGAGGACGCGAACAAGCGGAACAAGACCGACTTTGTGCTGTGGTTCACCAAGTCCAAGTTCGAGGACCAGGAGCTGAAATGGGACTCCCCCTGGGGCCTGGGCTATCCCGGCTGGCACATTGAGTGCAGCGCCATCTCCGTGCGGGAGCTGGGGGAGTATTTGGACATCCACTGCGGCGGCATTGACAACGCCTTCCCCCACCACACCAACGAAATCGCCCAGAGTGAGGCCTACCTGGGCCACCCCTGGTGCAAATACTGGTTCCATGTGCTGCACCTCAACGACGCCCGGGGCAAGATGAGCAAGTCCAAGGGGGGCTTCCTCACCGTGTCTCTGCTGGAGGAGAAGGGCTATGATCCCCTGGTGTACCGGCTGTTTTGCCTGCAGTCCCACTACCGCAAGCCCTTGACCTTCTCCTTCGACAGCCTGGACAACGCCGCCCAGGCCTACCAGAAGCTGGCCCAGCGCATTGCCGCCCTGTCCAAAGAGGGCCAGCCGGACGTGGAGGCCGCACGGCCCTACCAGGAGCAGTTCCAGGCCGCTTTGGGCAACGACTTGAACACCTCCCTGGGGTTGACCGTGCTGTACGACGTGCTGAAAGCGGACCTCTCCGACGCCACCAAGCGGTACCTC
>FR893799.1:333-3613 GCA_000435395.1 Firmicutes bacterium CAG:94 | reverse complement strand
GTTCTGGGCGGCCTGCAGCTCGCTTTCAAAGCGCTGCCGCAGGGCTTCCATCTGTTCCTTCATGTGCTGACCTTCCTTCCTAAAACAAAAGTTTCCTGTGTTTTTTGGGGACAAAAAAACTCCGCCCCCAGCAAAAGGGGCGAAGTGACTTCTTCGCGGTACCACCCAAATTCAGCAGGGCGCCCCACGGCGTGGGACAGCCTGCCCTCTTTGCGGCCTGTAACGGGGCCTGCCGTCGGCGCCTAGTTGGCTTTGCGATGTAGCCGTTCAGCGCCGCCGCTCCGAAAGGAACTTCCCCCCGCTGCCCAGGGCGGCGCTTGCAGCCGGTGACGCCGCTTCTCTGGCAAGGCGGGGCGGGGGTACTTTCTTTCATCCGCGCGTTTGTTTTTTCGAGGGGTATTATAGCATAAAACCCAGGCGGGTTCAAGGGGAAAGTCTATTTTGCGGGGAAAAGGGCTGGGCCGTATTCTTCCCCCGTTCACAAAAGTTTTATTGAATCCCGCCGGATTTTGTGGTATGATACATCCCATGGAGTGCTTTTCCACAAAAAATGAGACGCGGGCGGGCGCGCCCCAGCCGCGGTGAAAGGATGAAAACGCAAGCAATGGGCGACGTATTTATGGAACGGATGGTCAAAAAGAAATTTGAATCCACCGACGCGCTGGTCCTCTTGGGGATTATCGTGGCCATGGTGGTGGTGGTGTTCATCGGGTTTATAGTGGGCTTTGTGCTGATGCCCATGCCCATGATTACCTTTTTGGTGGTGATTGGCGCGGGCTTTGGCGGCTACAAGCTGCTCACCATGCGGCTGCTGGAGTACGAATACAGCCTGACCAACGGCTATGTGGCGGTGGATAAGATTATGAACCGCGCCAGCCGCAAGCGGATGACCGCCTTCGAGTGTAGCTCTGCCGAGGACATTGGCGAGTACCAGAAGAACGAGGCCCGCCTGAAGAACCAGAGCTTCGACGCGCGCATTTTCGCCACGGAGTATGCGGACCACCGCAATTCCTGGTACATGATTGTGCGCAGCCAGAAAACCGGCAAAACTCTGGTGGTGTTCGACCCGGACGAGGAGATGCAGGAGGCCATCAAGCGGTTTATCCCCAAGACCTTGAAGTGGGAGAAGTTCGGCCGCGGCTGATATGTAAGGCAGCCACAAAGAAAAAAGAGAACAAACGTAAAGTTTTTGCTGTACGTCCGCAGGACGTACTTGCTTTCTTTCAAAAAGCTTGCGGTTGGTAAGGCGGAGCCTTACGGCCTTAAAAAGCCGCGTAGCGGCTAAAAAGCAGAACCAGCAGACAGGGGACAGAGGCCCCGTCTCTGCGGCCAGTTGCCCCGTAGGTGGGATTTTTTGGCAAGTTGAAGCGCCTGGACTTTTTGCCCAGGCGCTTTTCTCACAGCTATTTTAAGGCGGCAGGCTCACGCCCCGGTTATTTCCCCGTGGAAGCGCCCACCATATTCTTGGCCCACACGCCGGAAACCAGCATCACCGTGCCGATAACCGCCTTGATGATGTCCGCCGCGGACACGAAGAAGAACACCCACACCACCGAAAGCCCGGTGAACTGGCACAGGCAAAAGGCGATGGGCAGGCTGACTACCCAGGTGAACACGCAGTCAAACAGGAAGGTGACAAAGGTCTTGCCCCCTGAGCGGATGGTGAAGTAGGTCCCCTGGGTGTAGGCGGACAGGGGCAAAAACGAGCCGGAGACCATCAGAAGGTGGGTGGCCGTCTGGCGCACCGAGGGCTCGGTGTTGTAGATGTAGGGGATAAAGGGCGACACCGCCACTATGATGACGCCGATCACCGCGTTGACGCACACGCTGAAAAACAGCAGCTTGCGCACGGTGTCCTTGGCGCCGGGGATGTCGTTGGCCCCCAGCAGCTGGCCGGAGAGGATGCCAATGGCGTTGCCCATGGCCGCCATGACAATGGCGAACAGGTTCCACACCGTGGAGTTGATGTTGGTGGCGGCCACGGCCTCCAGCCCCCGGGAGGAGTAGCACATGTTCACCGCCGCCGTGCCAATGGACCACAGCGTCTCGTTGAGCAGCAGCGGCGTGCCGGTGATGGCAATCTGCTTGACCAGGGACAGGGGCACGCGGAAGTCCCGGAACAGCCCCTGGAGGAAGGGGAACCGCCTGCGGTGGCGGTAGGTGCGCAGCAGCAGGTAGGCCATCTCCACCCACCGGGCGATAATCGTGGCCAGGGCCGCGCCGGCCACCCCCATTTTGGGAAAGCCAAAGCTGCCGTAAATCAGCAGGTAGTTGCCAACCAAATTGACACAGATGGCGATAAGGCTGGCCACCATGGGGGAGAAGGTCTCGCCCACGTCCCGCAGGGTGCTGGAGAAGCACTGGTTGATGGCAAAGGGCAGCAGCCCAAAGAGCATGATGGCGATGTACTCCTTGGCGTGGCCCAGGGTGGCGGCGATCTCCTCTGGGGAGGAGGCGCCCTCGTTTAAGTACAGGGAGAACAGCTGCTCCCCAAAGAGCAGGAACACCAGAATCCCCAAGGCGGTGACCACCAGGCTGAACACCAGCCGGAACCGCAAAGTGTAGCGCAGGCCTTGGTGGTCGCCCTTGCCGTAGAACTGGGCCCCAAAGATAGAGGCCCCCGAAAGCCCCCCAAAGATGGTCAGGTTGAAGATGAAGACAATCTGGTTGACAATGGCCACCCCAGACATGGGGGCGGTGCCCAGGCGGCCCACCATCACGTTGTCCAGCAGGTTTACAAACTGGGTGATGCCCTGCTGGACGATCATGGGCACCAGCAGCGCCAGCACCGAGGCGTAAAAGGCCCGGGTGCCGATGAATTTTTTCCGAAAGCTCATGGTCTCTCCCTCTCCTCAAAATTTCCCGTGCAAGCCGGGCTTAGCCCAGCAGCTCTCCCAAGCCCTGGGAAAGGTCCTCCGCCGGGGTGAGCCGGCCTATCAGCTGCCCGTAGTCGGCGATGACCAGGTTGGCCAGGCGGGCCAGGCCCTCCCGGGTTTCGTCGCCGGTTTTCCCCTGGGTGGAGATGGCGTCCTCCACCGCCACCACCGGGAAGCCCGCTGCCCGCGCCGTGCGGATGGCGTAGGCGGAGTCCTCAAAGACCACCGTCTCCTGGGGCGCGGCGCCGAACTGAGCGGCGCAGGTGGTGAAGATGTCCGGGTGCTCTTTGCTTTTGCCCACCTCGGTGCAGGTGGTGAAGTAGTCCACCAGCGGCAGCATGCCCAGGCGCTCCAGGGCCAGCAGCACGCCCTCCCGGTTGGAGGCGGTGGCCACCGCCCCAGGG
>FR893799.1:0-270 GCA_000435395.1 Firmicutes bacterium CAG:94 | reverse complement strand
GGGCGTGGGGCTTTTCCGGCACCCGGGTGCGGTAGCCCTCCAAGGCGCACTGGCCCAGCTCTTTGACAATCTCCTCCACGGTGCCCCGCACCCCCAGGCCCTGGTAGTGCTGGGCGCACTGCTCCAGGCTCAGGCGGTTTAAGGTGTTGTGCAGGCCCGCGGGGGCGTGTACGCCTTTCTGTTCCGCGTATTCGTAGGTGATGTCCCGCCACATGGGCATGGAGTCCAGCAAGGTGCCATCGGCGTCAAAAACACAGCAGCGAATCATGG
>FR893798.1 GCA_000435395.1 Firmicutes bacterium CAG:94 | reverse complement strand
CGCGAATTGACAGCGGAGGCACTCCGCCGCTACCGCTCGGCCTGCTCTTACTCCGCGATAACGGTGACAAACCGGGCCTTTACGTCCCCGCCGCAGCGCTGGCCGTGGGGGATGGTGGGGTTAAAGTAAATGGAATCCCCCGCCGTCAGGGTGAACTCCCTGTCCCCAATGCACACAATGACCGTCCCCTCCAGCACCAGGTTGAACTCCTGCCCGGCGTGGGTGATAAGCCCCGCGGGCTTATCCGTGGGCTCCAGCGTCACCAGCAAGGGCTGCATCACCTTGTCGGCGTAGCGGTAGGCCAGGTCCTCAAAATGGTATTCCGGGTTGCGGTTGACCACCCGGCCGTGGCCCCGGCGCACAATGTGGTAGGTGTCCAGGCGGGCGGGGGTGCCGGTGAGAATCTCCGCGAAGTCTACCCCAAATTTATTGGCTACCTCATAGATTAAGCTGATGGGGATGTCCTTCCCATCCTGTTCGTAGCCCCGGTATACATCCGGGTCCACCTTCAATTCCGCGGCCAGGCGCTCTACCGTGTAGTCGCTGGCCTCTCGCAGCTCCCGCAGGCGGGGGCCGATTTCGTTCATCTCGTTCATGGTACCCGTCTCCTTTATTTTGGATTTCGATTTCTCTCGATTTTCGTATTATACCACTTTAAATCGCTATCCGTCAATATTGCCCCAGCAGGGCCACGGCGTTTTCCAATTCCTTGGCGGCCTGCTGGCTGTTGAAAGCTTCCCAAGAGTACAGCAGCACCCCCTGGCAGCCGCTTTGCAAAGCCGCCTCCGCCTGCAGGGCGATGATGTCGTCCCGGCTGAGCCAGGTGCCGCCGTCGGCGTCGGTGCCGGCCTTGTACAGCGCCAGCCCGGCGTAGAGCTTGAGCCCCGGGTGGCGGGGCAAGGCCTCCCACTCCTCCAGGGCCTGCTGGTAGGGCAGGGCCTCGTTTTCAAAGCTGTAATACAGCTGGGGGGCCAGGTAATCCACATAGCCGGGCACAGCGGCCCAGGTGGCCACGTCGGCGCCCATGTTCTCGTCGTTTTGTATGTTCCCCTGGGGCGAGATGCCAAACGCCGCATTCTCGTCCACCGCTTTGATGCTTTCGTACACCTGGGCCACCATGGCGTTGCTATTGGCCGTCCGCCACGCCAGCAGGGACAGGGGCTCCTCCACGCTTTGGGTGTAGGCGCTGTAGGCGGCGCTGTCCAAGGAGGCGTCCTGGGCGGGATAGAAGTAGTCGTCAAAGTGGATGCCGTCCACGTCGTAGTTCTCCACGATTTCCGCGGCGCCGTCGGCAATCATGGCGCGCACGGCGGGGTAGGCCGGGTTCAGGTACACCCCGCCCTCCCACTCCATAAAGTACTGGGGGTACTCCCCCGCCAAAAGGGTATAGGGGTTGTTGTCCGCCAAGGCGGCGGGGGTCTCGGCGGTTTTCACCCGCAGGGGGTTCAGCCAGGCGTGAAACTCCAGGCCCAGGCTGTGGGCGGTGTCAATCATAAACTGCAGGGGGTCAAAGCCCGGGTCCTGGCCCTGGGTGCCGGTGAGGATGTGGGACCAGGGGTACAGCGCCGAGGGGTACAAGGCGTCGCAGAAGGGCCGCACGTGGACAAACAGGGCGTTCATCCCCTTCTCCTGGGCGGTTTGGGCGATGGTTTGGAAGTTTTCCGCAAAGGCCTGCTGGGTGTGCTCCGCCGTGTGCAAGGAGAAGTAGGGCACCCACACCCCCACCAAGGTTTCCTCCTCCTCCCCGGCGGGGGCGGGGCTGGCCTGGGGCGTTGGGGAGGGGCCGCTTTCCTGGGGGGCGGGCTCCCTGCCAAAGAACCACACCCCGGCCACGGCGGCCAGCAGCGCGGCCCACAGCACCAGGTAACAGTATTTGCGCAGATGGAATCTTCCCATAGTGCCTTCCTTCCCGGCGGCTTCCTTGACAATGGGCCGCCCTTTGTGTATCATCCATAGTAGATAGTTCATCTCTATGCGGCCCGGTCCGGGCCTATGATGGGAAAGGAGTCCTCCATGAAACGCTACCGCTTTCTGCTCTTCGACGCCGACTACACCTTGCTGGATTTCGACAAGGACATGTTCCACGCCTTCCAAGCCACCTACGAAGCCTGCTTTGGCAGCCAGCGGCCCTACTCTGCCCAACTGCTGGAGCAGTACGAGGTCTGCAACAACCGCTGGTGGGAGAAGCTGGAGCGGGGGGAGTGCACCAAATCCCAGCTGTATGTGGGGCGCTTTCAGGACTTCCTCCAGGAGACGGGCCTTATTGGCCAGCCGGAGGAAACCAACCGCTTGTACTTTGAGAACCTGGCCCAGGGGGGCGCGCTGCTCCCCGGGGCGCTGGAGCTGGTGCGGGACCTTTCCGGGGCGTACCAGCTGTACATCGTCACCAACGGCAACGCCGCCAGCCAGATGTCCCGGCTGGAGCGCTCCGGCCTGCTGCCCTATGTACAAGACGTGTTCGTCTCGGAGGACGCCGGCGCGGCCAAGCCGGATGTGCGCTACTTTGATTACGCCTTTTCCCGCATCCCCGGCTTTGAAAAAGAGCGGGCCCTGCTCATTGGGGACTCCCTCACCTCGGATATGCTGGGAGCCCAAAACGCGGGGATAGACTCCATGTGGTACTGCCCCCAGGCGCTGCGCTACTACCCAGAATGGGAAGAAGAAGCCAAAAAGCTTTCCATCACCTACCAGGTGGGAAGCTTTGCGGCGATACGGGGGATGTTGCTGTAAGCCCCGCCCAGCAAGAAAGCCCCCGGCGGTTGCCGGGGGCTTTCCTGTATCCAGTTCTTCTCTGGGCCTTACTTCCCCTTCTTCCTCCGGTGGTTCACCCACAGGGCGCAGGCGAGGAGGAACACCAGGGCCGCCAGCAAAACGCCGCAGGCCACAAAGTACAAGGGCGTCCACTGGGAGGACACGTCCCAGCCGCCAAACAGGATGCCCCCCACGGCCCGCACAGGCCACAGGACCGCCGAGGCCACCGCCCCAAGGATGTCCCACAGGCCCCGGCCCAGGGCGCCCAGCACCTGGAAGAAGGCGCTTACGATGCTGCTTAAAACGTCGAAGATGGCGGAAAGCACAACCATATCCCCTTTCTATCCTGCCGCTTTAGGCGGCGGTCTCCACAATGTTGTAGTAGGTGCGGGCGGTAAGGGCGTAGATGATGAGGTACGCCAGGGCAAACACGGCCACGCAGCCCAAAGTGGAGAGCAAAATCAGCTGGGTGTTGGCCAGGCCCATCACCAGCAGGATTTTCTCCAGCATGGGGAAGGCGAAGGCCAGGTGGAGCACGGCCATCACCAGGGGCAGGAAGAACACCAGCAGAATCTGGCTGTGGATGCTCTGCTTGACCTCTTTGTGGCTCATGCCCACCTTCTGCATGATGTTAAACCGCCGGGCGTCGTCGTAGCCCTCGCTGACCTGCTTGTAGTAGATAATCAGCGCCGTGCCCAGCAGGAACAGCACCCCCAGGAACAGCCCCAGGAAGAACAGCCCGCCGTACAGTTCCATAAAGCTCTGGCGGGAGGTGGCGCTGTCCTCGAATAGCAAGGCCTCGTACTCCACCCCGGGGCCGGAGAAGTCCACTGTACCCAGAGCTTCGCGCAAGGCGGCGATGTCCTCCGGGTCGCCCCCGGCCACGTCAAAGTCGTAGGAATAGATGGGGAAGGTGTCGCTGCCGATGGGGGCCAGGATGTTTTCCACCACCGTTTCGTCCCGCACCACCAGGTAGTACATCTCATAAATCTGGGCCAGGGTGGAGGCCTCGGGCATCACGTAGTCCGAGGGGACGATCTGATAGGTTTTATCGTCGATGTGCAGGGTGTCCTCCTCGGGGAAGGTGTTTGCCGGGTCGAAGAGCAGCACCTGGTTTTCCGCCAAATCCACCTGTTGGCCGGAGAAGCGCTCAAACTCACTTTGCGTGAAGATATTCACCACGGCGCAAGTCTCCAAGGAAACCTCCTGGGTGTGGAGGGTGTTGCCCACCCGGGCGGTGGTGATGTTCCAGCCCTCCCGGTCCACCACATTCTCCAGGGCCAGGCCCAGCTCCTGGGACTTCTCCGCCACAGCGGAGCGCACCATGTCCTTGGCCTCCTGGTTGGCGTCACAGACAGACACCAGCACGTTCCGGGGATAGCGTGCCCGGAGAAGGCCGTCCATGCTGGTGTACAGGGAGAAGGTGGTGGACACCGTCACCAGCAGGGCGGTGAACAGCACGCAGATGGAAGCCAGCCCCGCGGCGTTCTGCTTCATGCGGAAGAGCATGCCGGAGAGGGCGGTGAAGTGGTTTGTCTTATAATAGAAGCGCTTGTTCTTTTTCAGCAGCTTCAGCATGGCCGTGATGCCGGTGATGAACAGCAGGTAGGTGCCAAGGATGACCAGAATCACCGCCACAAAGAAGAACACCAGCGCGGAGAGGGGGTCCTGGATGGTGACGGCCATGGTATAGCCCGTGCCCAGCAGCAGGGCCCCCAGCACCGCCAGGAACCAGTGGGCCTTGGGCTCCCGCTCGCCGGTCTCGCCGCCGTGGAGCAGCTCAATGGGCTTGGAGAGCTTTACTTGCAGCAGATTGTAGCACAGGGTCAGCAGGAAGATAAGCCCAAACAAACCCAACGTGCTGGTGATAGCGGACACAGGGATGACAAAGGCCACGGCCAGATTTGTCCCCAGCAAAAGGCCCAGCAGCCAGAATAGGACCCGGGAGAAGACAATCCCCAGCCCCAGGCCCAGGGCCAGAGAGCACACCGCGATAAGCAGCGTCTCCCGGAACAGGATGTGGGCGATGTGCCGCTTCTCCATACCTAAAATGTTGTACAGGCCCAGCTCCTTTTTCCGGCGCTTGATGATGAAGCTGTTGGTGTAGAACAGGAACAGCACCGCGAACAGCCCGATGACAAACACCCCCAGGCCCATCATGCTGGCCACGGTGGTGCCGCCGTAGAGTGCTTCCTCGTCAATGCCCCGGCCCAGGGCGTTGATGGAATAGAACATCATAATGATCCCCACGCTGGAGAGCAGGTAGGGCAGGTACACCCGCCGGTTGCGGCCCAGGTTGGTAAAGGCCAGCTTCCAATAGAAGCCCATCCCGCGCTTACTCATGGACGGCCACGCTCCTTTCCCGGCTGGTGGCAAGCTGGGTCAGGGTGGCGGACACCGCCTGATACAGCTCGTCGTCCGTCATGGCGCCCCGGTAGATTTGGTGGTACACCTGGCCGTCCTTGATGAACAGCACCCGCCCGGCCCGGCACGCCGCCTGGAGGGAGTGGGTCACCATTAAGATAGTCTGCCCGTCCCGGTTTAAGTCGGAGAAGATGTCCAGTATCTGTCCGGCAGAGCGGGAGTCCAGGGCGCCGGTAGGCTCGTCGGCCAAAATCAGCTCCGGATAGGTGATGATGGCCCGGGCAATGGCCGCCCGCTGCTTCTGTCCGCCGGAGACCTCATAGGGGAACTTTTGCAGCAGGTCCCAAATGCCCAGCCGGTGGGCGATGGGGTCGATGCGCTTTTTCATCTCGTCGTACTTCTTGCCCGCCAGCACCAGGGGCAGGAAGATGTTGTCCTGCAAGGAGAAGGTGTCCAGCAGGTTGAAGTCCTGGAACACAAAGCCCAGGTGGTCCCGGCGGAAGGCGGAAATCTCCTTCTCATTGAGGGAGACGATGTCCCGCATATTCAAAAACACCTGGCCGCTGGTGGGCTTATCCAGCCCCGCCAGGATGTTTAACAGGGTGGTCTTGCCGGAGCCAGACTCGCCCATAATGGCCACGAACTCCCCTTCCTCCACGGTGAAGCTCACCCCGGAGAGGGCCGTCACCTTGGCACCGCCCAGGCGGGTGGTGTACACTTTTTTCAAGCCGTTCACGTTTAAAAGCGCCATACTTCATTCTCCTTTTTCCGCGTTTGGGAAACGCCTCTCGTTTCTTTCTGGAGAAAAGTATAGGCCCCATTTCTTACGGGTTTCTAAAGGAGGGCTTACAAAAAGAGAAAGCAAACCTTACGGTTTGGAAAGGGCCGGGGAAAAATCCCCGGAAGTGGCCCCAACGGCTTGCGGCCCGGCCGCAAAACAGGTATAATAGGTACACTTCATCATAGAAAGCGAGCGTTCATGCCATGAAATTAGGAATCGTGGGCCTTCCCAACGTGGGCAAGAGCACCCTGTTTAACGCCATCACCAACGCCGGCGCCCAGTCGGCCAACTACCCCTTCTGCACCATCGAGCCCAACGTGGGCGTGGTGGCCGTGCCGGACAAGCGCCTGGACAAGCTGGCCGAAATGTACCAGCCGGAAAAGTTCACCCCCGCCACCATTGAGTTTGTGGACATCGCGGGCCTGGTGAAGGGCGCCTCCAAGGGCGAGGGCCTGGGCAACAAGTTCCTCTCCAACATCCGGGAGGTGGACGCCATCGTCCACGTGGTGCGCTGCTTTGAAAACGACGACATCATCCATGTGGAGGGCAGCATCGACCCCAAACGGGACATTGAGACCATCGACGTGGAGCTGATTCTCTCGGACATCGAGGTGCTGGACCGCCGCATCGACAAGACCCGGAAAATGCTGAAAGCCGATAAGAAGTACCAGGCCGAGCTGGATTTCCTGGAGCGGGTCCACCAGGCGCTGGAGGAGGGCAAGTCCGCCCGCAGCGTGGAGTGCACCGAGGAGGAGGCGGAAATCCTCTCCACCGTGTCCCTGCTGACCAACAAGCCCATTATCTTCGCCGCCAACATGAGCGAGGACGACTTCCGGGGCGGCGTGGAAAACAACAAGTACTTCCAGGTGGTGCAGGCGTTCACCCAGGCGGAGCACGCCGCCGTGCTGCCCATCTGCGCGGAGATTGAGGCGGAGATTTCCGGCATGGAGCCCGAGGAGAAGAAGCTGTTCCTAGCGGACATGGGCCTGGAGGAATCCGGCCTGGACAGGCTCATCCAAGCCTGCTACTCCCTGCTGGGGCTCATCTCCTACCTCACCGCCGGCAAGCCCGAGGTGCGTGCCTGGACCATTAAAAGAGGAACCAAGGCCCCCCAGGCCGCCGGCAAAATCCACTCGGACTTTGAGCGGGGCTTCATCCGGGCGGAGGTCATCGGCTTTGACGAGCTGATGGAGTGCGGCACCATGGCCGTGGCCAAGGAAAAGGGCCTGGTGCGCAGCGAGGGCAAGGACTACGTCATGCAGGACGGGGACATTGTGCTGTTCCGCTTTAACGTGTAAGCCCGCGGCTGGGGATGCCCAGCCTTTCTAAAAGAGGAGGCGTTTTCCATGGAGCTCCTTGTTGTGTGGCTCCTCATCTTTGTGGTTTTCTTCTGTGTGCTGTACTTCACCGTAAAAGCCGCCGTGCGGGACGGGATACTGG
Source organism: Firmicutes bacterium CAG:94 (assembly GCA_000435395.1). Classification (GTDB taxonomy): domain Bacteria; phylum Bacillota; class Clostridia; order Oscillospirales; family Acutalibacteraceae; genus Acutalibacter; species Acutalibacter ornithocaccae. The sequence continues at coordinate 10,136 of FR893798.1, read as the reverse complement.
CGGCCCGGCAGGCCCAGCGGGAGGAACCGCCCCAGCAAGACGCGCCCAACGAGAAAAAGGATGGCTAAATGCCATCCTTTTTTCTTTTATCCAAGGGGTTCCGCCCCATCCAAGACGCCGGGGGACTTTACGCGCCCTCGGCGTGTTTTAAATAGTCAATCTTCCACTCTATCTTCTCCAGGTAGTGCTGGAGCTCCTCAATCTCTTGGAGCACCCGCTGGTGGTGGTCGGTGAAGATGTGCAGCCGCTCCTCCAAGGTGGCGTCCCCCTGCTCCACCAAGTCGAAATACCGCTTGATTTCCTTTAAGGGCATGCCGGTGCTTTTCAGGCACATGGCCATCTCCAGCTGGGCCACGTTCTCCTGGCTGTACACCCGAATGCCGTTTTTCGTCCGCCCCGGGTGGATGATGCCCTCCTTCTCGTAAAACCGCAGGGTGTGGGGCTCTACCCCAAACCGCTGGGCCACTTGGGAAATGCTGTAGCTTTCCATAGCGCGCCTCCTTGTGCCAGATACCGGCAATAAACTGTACTTTAAGTTTAGGCCCAAAGGTGGGCTTTGTCAACCGCTTTTTTCGGCGGCGGGGCCGTCCGTTGTATTTTTATACAAATATGCCTGCATAAATTCTCCGATAATCGCCGATTTACCCCCTTGTAAAACGGGAAATAAGTTGTATAATGTGTATATTCCCAACAACGAAACCCAAAGGACGAAGGAGAGAATCACTCATGAAGAAAATTGCATCCCTTCTGGCAGCCGTTATGCTGCTGACCGCCGCCTTGGCTGGCTGCGGCAACTCCGGCTCCGGCTCTTCCACCACCGACACCAGCAGCGCTTCTTCCACCGCCAGCCAGTCCTCCACTGCCGAGGACAGCTCCGCCGCGGAGGGCGAGACCTCCAGCGAGGCTTCCGCCACCGAGGCCGGCGACTACGGCGAGTTCACCACCATTGAAGAGGGCAAGCTGATTATGGCCACCAACGCCCAGTTCCCCCCCTACGAGCTGGTCTCCGACGGCGAGGGCTTCAACGGCACAGGCTTTGAGGGCATCGACGTAGAAATCGCTTCCGCCATTGCCGACAAGCTGGGCCTGGAGCTGCAGATTGACGACATGGATTTTGACTCCGCCCTGGTGGCTGTGCAGAACGATGCCGCCGATGTGGTCCTGGCCGGCCTGTCCTACTCTGAGGAGCGGGACGAGGTGCTGGACTTCACCGACAGCTACGCCACCGGCGTGCAGGTGGTCATCGTGAAGGAAGGCTCCGACGTGACCATGGACAACCTGGGCGAGAAGATGATCGGCACCCAGCGCGGCACCACCGGTTACATCTACGCCTCTGACACCCCCGAAAACGGCGGCTATGGCGAGGACCACGTCTCCGCCTATGACAACGGCGCCACCGCCGTACAGGCTTTGGTCAACGGCCAGGTGGACGCTGTCATCATCGACGAGGCTCCCGCCAAGGAGTTTGTGGCTGCCAACGAGGGCCTGACCATCCTCCCCGGCAACTGGGTGGAGGAGCAGTACTGCGCCGCTGTGAACGAGGGCAACACCGAGCTGCTGAACGCCATCAACACCGCTTTGAACGAGCTGATGGATGACGGCACCGTACAGGAGATTTTGGACAAGTATATCACCGCCGAATAAGCGCGGCCTTTGCAAGAGAATACGAAAGGGGCGGCCCCAGGCCGCTCCTTTTGGCAACTCTGAGGGAATAAGAGAGGAGCATGCAGATGAACTTCACCCAGATGTACGAGTCCTTTCAAGCGCTGGAAAACCCCAGCTTCTGGCAGGACATCTACATGAGATTCTACCGGGCCTGGTTTGAGGGCGACCGGTGGATGCAGTATTTTGAGGGCCTGGGCACCACCATTTTGGTCACCATCCTGGCCCTGCTCATCGGCGTCATCCTGGGCGTGGTGGTGGCGGTTATCCGCACAGGCCACGACCAGCAGCGCAAGGGCAAGCACAACCCGGTGCTGGCGGTGCTCAACCTGATTTGCAAAATTTACGTCACCGTCATCCGGGGCACCCCCATGCTGGTGCAGCTGATGATTATGGGCTTTGTGGTGTTCCAAAACAGCCGGAACTTCACCATGGTGGGCGCGCTGGCTTTGGGCATCAACTCCGGCGCCTATGTGGCGGAGATCATCCGCGGCGGCCTGATGAGCCTGGACCCCGGCCAGATGGAGGCCGGGCGCTCCCTGGGGCTGGGGTACCTGCCCACCATGACCTTTATCGTGGTGCCCCAGGCTTTTAAAGCCATCCTGCCGGCCCTGGGCAACGAGTTTATCACCCTGCTGAAGGACACCTCCCTCATCTCCGCCATTGCCGGAAAAGAGGTCGTCTACTTTGCCAAGGCCATTGGCGCCAAGACCTATGACTACATGTTCCCCCTGCTCATCATCGCGGTGATGTATCTGATTTTGGTGCTCATCTTCACCTGGCTCCAGGGGATTCTGGAAAGGAGGCTGCGCGCAAGTGATAGACGTTAAAGACTTGACCAAGACGTACGGGGACCACCAGGTCCTCAAGGGCATCAACGAGCACATCCACAAGGGGGAAAAAGTGGCTGTCATCGGGCCTTCCGGCTCGGGCAAATCCACCTTCCTGCGCTGCCTCAACCTGCTGGAGGAGCCCACCAGCGGCACCATCACCTTTGAGGGCGTGGACATCACCGACCCGAAAAACGACATCAACAAGCTGCGGGCCCGCATGGGCATGGTGTTCCAGCAGTTCAACCTGTTCCCCCACATGACCGTAAAGCAGAACATCACCCTGGCCCCCACCAAGCTGAAGCTGATGACCAAGGCCCAGGCCGACAAAAAGGCCCTGGAACTGCTGGAGCGGGTGGGCCTACCGGACAAGGCCAGCGCCTACCCCAAGCAGCTTTCCGGCGGCCAGCAGCAGCGCATTGCCATTGCCCGGGCGTTGGCCATGAACCCGGACGTGATGCTCTTTGACGAGCCCACCTCTGCCCTGGACCCGGAAATGGTGGGCGAGGTGCTGGAGATTATGAAGGAGCTGGCCGACGAGGGCATGACCATGGTGGTGGTCACCCACGAGATGGGCTTTGCCCGCAGCGTGGCCACCCGGGTGCTGTTTATGGACGAGGGCGTCATCGCCGAGCAGAACGAGCCCGAGGCCTTCTTTACCCACCCCCAGAACCCCCGGCTGCAGGAGTTTCTCTCCAAGGTGCTGTAAGACTTGGAGGGCTGTTCCAATCGCCTGCTTGAATATCCCCCACATGGAATGGAGCCTTGTTCGGGCCCCATTCCATGTTGTTTTTTGGGGAACTTCCGCCAGCCTCTTTCAAAAGGCCACGGGGAACCGCGCCGGATAACGCGCCCCAAAGTCTCCAACACCTAGCATAAAGGGGCTGCCGTTTCCACGGCAGCCCCTTAGGCGCATTATAAAAAGAGGGTGAAATGGGAAGAAAAACTTACTCGGCGCAGTTCTTCTTCAAGGTCTCCAGCTGGTTGCGGAGCTCCTGGGGCAGCTTGTCGCCAAACTGCTTGTAGAACTCCTCAATGCCCTCGGCTTCCTTAGCCCAGGCAGCCTTGTCCACTTCCAGGATGGACTTCAGGGTCTCGATGTCGAAGTCCTGAATGCCCTCCAAGTTGATGTCCTCAGCGTAGGGCACATAGCCGATAGCGGTCTCCTTGGCGTCCACCTTGCCCTCGCAGCGCTTGAGAATCCACTCCAGCACGCGGAAGTTGTCGCCGAAACCGGGCCACAGGAAGTGGCCTTCGCTGTCCAGACGGAACCAGTTGACGTTGAAAATCTTGGGGGCGTGCTCGCCCAGCTTCTCGCCCATCTCGAACCAGTGCTGGAAGTAGTCGCCCATGTGGTAGCCGCAGAAGGGCAGCATGGCCATGGGGTCACGGCGGACCACGCCCACAGCGCCGGTGGCGGCGGCGGTGGTCTCAGAAGCCATGATGGAGCCTACGAACACGCCGTTGTTCCAATCGCGGGACTGGTACACCAGGGGCGTGGTCTGGGCGCGGCGGCCGCCGAAGATGATGGCGGAAACCGGCACGCCTTCGCCCTTGTCGAACTCAGCGCTGATGCAGGGGCAGTTCTTGGCGGGAGCGGTGAAGCGGCTGTTGGGATGTGCGCCCTTCTTCTCGGAGGTCTTGCCATTCCAGGGCTCGCCGGTCCAATCCAGAGCGTTCTCGGGCGGATTCTTGTCCAGGCCTTCCCACCACACGGTGTTGTCGTCCAGGTTGTGGGCCACGTTGGTGAAGATGGTGCCCTTCTGGGTGGAGATCAAAGCGTTGGGGTTGGACTTCATGTTGGTGCCGGGGGCCACGCCGAAGAAGCCGTTCTCGGGGTTGATGGCGTACAGCTTGCCATCGGCGCCCTGGCGCATCCAGGCGATGTCGTCGCCCACGGTCCAAACCTTGTAGCCCTTGTTGCGGTAGCCTTCCGGCGGGATGAGCATGGCCAGGTTGGTCTTGCCGCAGGCGGAGGGGAAGGCGGCGGTGACGTACTTCACCTCGCCCTGGGGATTCTCAATGCCCAGGATGAGCATGTGCTCGGCCATCCAGCCCTCGTTCTTGCCCAGGTAGGAGGCAATGCGCAGGGCGAAGCACTTCTTGCCCAGCAGCACGTTGCCGCCGTAACCGGAGTTGACGCTGATGATATAGTTGTCCTCGGGGAAGTGGCAGATATAGCGCTTCTCCTCGTCGATGTCGCACTTGCAGTGCAGGCCCTTCACCCAGTCCTCGCTGTCGCCCAGCACGTCCAGCACAGCCTGGCCCACGCGGGTCATGATGGCCATGTTCAGCACCACGTAGATGGAGTCGGTGACCTCCAGGCCGATCTTAGCCAAGGGGGAGCCGATGGGGCCCATGGAGTAGGGGATCACGTACATGGTGCGGCCCTTGTAGCTGCCGCGGGCGATGTCGAACAGCATCTTGTAAGCGGCCTGGGGCTCCATCCAGTGGTTGGTGGGGCCGCAGTCCTCTTCCTTGCGGGAGCAAATGAAGGTGCGCCCTTCCACACGGGCCACGTCGTTGATGGCGGTGCGGTGCAGGTAGCAGCCAGGCAGCTTCTCCTCGTTGAGCTTAATCATTTCGCCGGTTTCGCAGGCCTGCTTGCGAAGGCTCTCCAGCTGCTCCTCAGAGCCGTCGATCCAGACGACCTCATCGGGGGTGACCAGCTCTTTCATTTCGTCAAGCCAAGCCAGCACGGACTTATTGTTGGTCATTTGTATTAACTCCTTTCGCCCAATGGCAAAATTTGTGCTTGTCTTCCAGTGTCTATTCTAGCACAGCGGGCCCTAAGAATCAATGACTAATTTGTTAAAAAGACAGCAATCCCGCCGGGAGGCCTCAGCTTTCCCCGTTTTCCCGGCTGCCCCGGCCCTTGCGGGGGTAGGGCCGGGGCTGGTCTGTTAAGCCTAACAGGTAATCTACACTGGTGCGGTACAGCTCCGCCAGGCGGATGAGCACCCAGGTGGGCACGTCGTTTTCCCCTGTCTCGTATTTAGAATACCCCGTCTGGCTCATTTTCAGCAGGGCCGCCAGCTGTTTTTGGGTTAAATCCTGGTCCTGGCGCAGGTCGCGCAAGCGTGGATACATACTCACCTCCAGAAAAAGCAGCCGGTTTCCCTTGAATTCTCAGAAACCAGCGGCCTTTTGCAAGCCTATTCCTCCACCAGCACCACATGCCCCTGCTCCCGGGTTTTCCTCATGTCGATGAGCCGCTGGTTCTCGCTGCCCCGGAAGCGCAGCTCCAGGTTGCGCTGCTCCAGCACAAAGGGCCCGTCGATGAGCAGGTCCACCTGGGCCAGCAGGGCGTTGACGGCGGGGTCGTTTTTCTCCAGCAGCTGCTCGTAGGTCCAGCCGGTGTAGCAGGCCACGTCCTTGCCCGCGCCGTGGACCAGCCGGGCCAGCTCCGCCAAGGCCTCCGCCTGGCAGAAGGGCTCCCCCCCGCTGAAGGTGACGCCCTTTAAAATGGGGTCCTTCTGGAAGTCCGCGAACAGCTCCTGGGGGGTGGTTTTCTGGCCGCCCTCAAAGGCCCAGGTCTGGGGGTTGTGGCAGCCCGGGCAGTGATGGGGACAGCCCTGGGTGAACACGGTGTAGCGGATGCCCGGCCCATCCACAATGGATTCTTTGATAACGCCGGCGATTGTCAGTTCCATAGCAATTCCTCCCAAGGGTAAAAAGGGCCGGGCGGGTCTCCCCATCCGGCCTTTTTCACAAGGTGCATTCTTTCCCGGAAAAACCCGCCGGGTCGGTCATTTCATAGGTGAGGGGCGTCAAGGTGACGTAGCCCTTTTCCAGCAGGGAGCGGTCGTCGTCCCCTTCTGCCTGGGAATAGCCGCCGTAAGTGGACCAAAAGTACCGCCTGCCGCCGGGGCTCACCCGTTCCTCGTACGCGCCCAGCCAGATGCAGTCCCCCTGGGGGGCCCACCGCACGCCTTGGATTTCCTCCCAAGGCCGTGCGGGCACGTTGATGTTCAGCACCTGGCGCACGTCCGCTTCCAAGTCCAGCTGGGCCAGGAGCTTTAAGAACACCTGCACCACGGTGGGCTTGTCCGCCTCCGCAGGCGCGGACAGGGCGATGGCTTTCACGCCCAGCTTCGCGCCCTCCATGGCGGCGGCCACGGTGCCGGAGTACAGCAAATCCCCGGCGGTGTTGATGCCGTTGTTGGGCCCGGAGACCACCAAATCCACCGGCTTGGGGGCTAAAGCTTTCAGCCCCAGCTGGGTGCAGTCGGCAGGGGTGCCGGAGCAGCTGTAGGCGGGGATGCCCTCCCACGGGACCTCCTGGACAAACAGGGGGTCCCGGGTGGTGATGCCGTGGCCCACGGCGCTGCGCTCCCTATCCGGGGCCACCACGGTAAGGCTGTGGCCGGCGCCGCGCAAGGCTTCCGCCAGCAGCCGCAGCCCCGGCGCATGGATACCGTCGTCATTGACCAGCAAAATGTCCACGGGAACCGCCCCCTTTTTTGCGTTGCTCCTTACAGGTTGGAGAGAGTGTGCTTTACCCGGTCCTTTTCCTCGGCGCGCTTGGCGTTGTTCCAGCGGTCGATGGTGCCCACCAGGTAGCCGGTGATGCGGCGGATACGCTCGAAGTCCCGGCCCTCGCCCACCAAAATCTGCTCTTTGTTTTCCGCAACTGTCTTTGCCATGACAAATTCCTCCTTGTTCTTAACTCTAAAATCCAAAAGAGATTGTATTCAAAATTGATAACTGTTCTTATTTTAACAGGATCTTGTCCTCCTGTCAACGGGGAAGACGAGATTTTTAAGCATCCAGGGGGGCCACTTGCCGCAGCTTCCTTAGCTTCCGAATATATCCTTCATTTTCTCCACGGTGTAGTGTGCCAGTCCCACGCTTGCAATCAGAGCGATCACCCAGCAGGCAACCGCCGCGATACTCGCCAGCGCACTCAACGTATTTCGAAAAATCCAATCTATGAGAAACAGAAAAACCAGGAAGTACACAACGGCAAAAAGGATCTTGAGCGCTATGGTAAGGGCCTTCTTGCTCATAGAGAGATTCCTCCTTCCGGCCGGGAAAAGCGGGGCGTTTCTCGGCTGCCGCCTCGGTCGGTCCTGAACGGTCCCCACTGGGGACCAGGACCCCTGTTTCCCTAGATTGTTTCGGCGCAAAGCTCCGCTTTGCTTTCAAGGCCGCGCCTTTTTGAAAAAAGGCGCCCGAAAAACTTTTTATCCGGCTCCGCGGCGGAGTGCCTCCGCTGTCTCTTCGCGCCGCGCTTGTGCAGGACGATGTCTCGCGTCCGCGCCGCTGGCTTCGCTGGGGCCTTCCCGCCCGGTCACGGACTTATCGGATTAAGCAGGAGTAATCCGGCACGTCGTGGTACTTCTTGCGCAGCTCCTCCAGCTTCTCCAGGGGCACGCCCTCCCCGGCATGGCGGCCGCAGCGGGGGCACACGTCGTCGATGATGCCGTTGTACCCGCACACGGGGTCCCGGTCCACCGGGTGGTTTACGGAGCCGTAGCCGATGCCCGCTTCCTTCATGCAGCGGATGACGCTCTCAAAGGCGTCGATATTCTTGCACACATCCCCGTCCAGCTCCACATAGCTGATGTGGCCGGCGTTGGTCAGGGCGTGGAAGGGGGCCTCCTTCTTAATCTTCTCAAAGGCGCTGATGGGGTAGTACACCGGGACGTGGAAGGAGTTGGTGTAGTACTCCCGATCGGTAACGCCGGGGATTTTGCCATATTTTTTCTGGTCGATGCGCACAAAGCGCCCGGAAAGACCTTCGGCGGGAGTGGCCAGCAGGGTGAAGTTCAGGCCCGTCTCCTGGGACTTGTCGTCCATGCGCTTGCGCATGTAGGAGATGATTTCGTAGCCCAGATTGTAGCTTTCCTCACTCTCGCCGTGGTGCTTGCCGGTCAGGGCCACCAAGGTTTCCGCCAAGCCGATGAATCCCACGGAGAGGGTGCCGTGCTTCAACACTTCGGCCACGGAATCGTAGCGGTCCAGCTTTTCAGAATCGATCCAAACCCCCTGTCCCATGAGGAAGGGGTAGTTATACGCTTTTTTACTGCACTGGATTTTAAACCGGTGCAACAGCTGCTCAATGCAGAGGTCGATGCGCTCATCCAGGATTTCGTAGAACTTCTTGATATCCTTCTGGGCCTCGATGCCAATGCGGGGCAGGTTGATGGAGGTGAAGCTCAGGTTGCCCCGGCCGCAGGTCACCTCGCGGTTCTTGTCGTGGACGTTGCCCATCACACGGGTGCGGCAGCCCATGTAGGCCACCTCGGTGTCGTAATCGCCGGGCTTGTAATACTGCAGGTTAAAGGGGGCGTCCAAAAAGCTGAAGTTGGGGAACAGCCGCTTGGCGCTCACCCGCATGGCCAGCTTGAACAAGTCGTAGTTGGGGTCTCCCTCGTTGTAGTTGACGCCTTCCTTCACCTTGAAAATCTGCACCGGGAAGATGGGGGTTTCCCCATCGCCCAGGCCGGCCTCGGTGGCCAGCAGCAGGTTGCGGATGACCATGCGGCCCTGCTCGCTGGTGTCGGTGCCGTAGTTCAAGGAGCTGAAGGGCACCTGGGCGCCCGCCCGGGAGTTCATGGTGTTCAGGTTGTGCACCAAGGCTTCCATGGCCTGGTAGGTGGCCTTGTCCGTCTCCCGCCAAGCGGTCTGGGCGGCGTACTGGGCGGCCTGCAGGGCCTCCTCCTGGGTGATTTCCTCAAAGCCGTTCTCCCGCTGGTGGCGGGGCAGGTACCCGGCCACCTTCTGGCCGTACGCCTGGGCCTTGTCCATGTCCACATGGCCGCCCAGGTTCTCCTTTACGTTGTCCACCATGGCCTTCACCTGGTCGTAGGGCATGGCCTTGGACACCTGGAAGAACTGGATGAGGGCCTTAAAGTACTCCTTGGAGTAGGTCTTGTCCACGCCTTGGGCCATGGAGTAATCGAAGTTGGGCACGCTCTGGCCGCCGTGCATCTCGTTCTGGTTGGCCTGGATGGCGATGCAGGCCAGCGCCGCGTAGCTGGAGATGGCGTTGGGCTCCCGCAGGTAGCCGTGGCCCGTGGAAAAGCCGTTGTGGAACAGCTTAATCAAATCAATCTGGCAGCAAGTCTCTGTCAGGGTGTAGAAATCCTTGTCGTGGATGTGAATCTGCCCCTCGGCATGGGCCTTGGCGATGTGGGGCGGGATGACGTACTTGTCGTAAAAGCTCTTAGCGCCTTCGGAGCCGTACTTGAGCATGGTGCCCATGGCGGTGTCGGCGTTGATGTTGGCGTTCTCCCGCTTTAAGTCCGCGTCCTCAGCCGGGACAAAGGTAAGGGCGGAGTAAATCTTTACCAGCTCGTCGTCCATCTCGCGGAGCTTCTGGTGCTCGGCCCGGTACAAGATGTAGGCCTTGGCCGTTTTGGCGTAGTCGGCGGCAATGAGCTTTTCCTCCACCACGTCCTGGATCTGCTCCACGGTGGGGACCTCTTTTTTCTTTTCCAGCTCTGCCACAACAGCCTGGGTCAGCTGGTCCAGCTGCTTGTCGCTCATCTTCTCGGTGGCGTTGCGCACGTTGGCCTTAAAGATGGCGCCGCGTATCTTGGAAGCGTCGAAGGGGACTTGCTCCCCACTGCGCTTGATGATGGTTTTCATGTGTCACCATGCCTAATTTTTTTTTTTTTTTTAAAGACAGTCTCGCTC
>FR893797.1:20203-21057 GCA_000435395.1 Firmicutes bacterium CAG:94 | reverse complement strand
AGCCCCAGCCTCCCCAGCAGGAGGAGGCCCAGGCGGATTTAAACGAATACGCCACCGGCACCGTGGAGCTGCCCCAGGAGGAAACTCCGCCCGCCAAGCCCGGGAAGAAAGAGAAGAAGAAAAAGCGCTGGGGGCTGTTCGGCCGGAAGAAGCGCGTGCCCGACTTCGACGAGAACGAGGACGACATCTACTACGGCATCCAGCTCAAGCCCATTGACGAGTACCGCATGGGCTACGACCCCTCCGGGGAGCTGACCAGCGAGGAGGAGACCTACAAGGCGCTGTTCGACGACTCGAAAAAGGCCATCGACAGCGAGGTGGAGGAGAACTTCCAGCGGCTCCAGCGGGAGCGCCGCCGCCGGGTGGCCGAGGCCGTGCAGACCGCCGGTGTGGACGAGCAGCAGGTGGCCGACGAGTTCGGCGTGGTGGCGCCCATGCCTGTCACCTCTTTCGCGGCGGACCCCTACGCCCGCCAGCACGGCATCGCGGTGGAGGGCGGCAAGCGCCTGCAGGAGGACATGACCGGCATCCAAAAGGCCATGCTGGAGACCTCCGCCGACCAGACCATGGAAATCAAGCTGAACGTGCTCAACGATACGGTGGAGCTCCAGCGGGTGGGCGACATGGCCCCTGTCTCCGAGGAGGCCATCGGCCGGGTGCTGGACTCCCCCGCTCCCTTAGAGCCGGACGAGCAGCCCACGCCCCTGCCCCAGGAGCCTGTTCCCCAAGAGCCGGTGGAAGAGATACCCCCGGAAGACGTATCTGTGGAAGAGCTCCCTGCCCCTCCCGAGGTGGAAGTGCGGGAAACCGTGGTGTACAACGAGCCCGCTTCCCAGGTGCGCGAGGTGTCCCCG
>FR893797.1:18384-20162 GCA_000435395.1 Firmicutes bacterium CAG:94 | reverse complement strand
CTGCCGAACCTGTCCAGGAGGCCGCGCCGGCGCAGCCCATCCAAGAAATGGCGGAGGAGCAGCCCGTCCAAGAGGCGACCCCCGCTGCCCAGGCGGCGCCCGAGAGCCAGCCCGTCTTTGAGGACGTTTCCTCCCAGACGCCGGCAGCCCCGGCCCCTGCGGAGCAACCCGCCCAGCCGGAGGTCACCCAGGAGGCCACCCAGGTGCTGGAGCCCCCCGTGGTCCAGCAGCCCGCCCAGCCCCCTGTGGAGGAGAAGACCACGGTCATCAACCGGCCGGTGGCAGAGCCTCCCCAGGTGGCCAGCGTGTTCGAGTACCGCCCCCGCAGCGTGCCCACCCACATCATCCACGCCGAGGTGCTCCAAAGCGCGCTGCTCTCCGAGTCCGAGGAGCTGCGCCAGGCCGCTGAGAAGGCCCAGCGGAAAAACGCCCCCAAGCGCCGGGTGCGCAACAAGAAGCTGGAGACGCCCCAGCAGGCCGAGGCCCCTGTGCCCGACGCGGACACCGGCGAGTCCATCGACGACTACACCGGCCCCGAGGACGCCAAGTCCATCTCCCACGAGCTGCGCGGCGAGATGCGGGAGCTCACTTTGCGCATGATGATTACCGGCGTGTGCACCGTACTGCTGGTGCTGGTGAACCTGATTTTCGGCGGCCAGATTACCGGCCCCGGGGACCAGGGCTCCCTGCCGGTGGTGTACGTGGTGCTCACCTTGGTGTTTTTGGCCGTGGCGGTGGGCGTGTGCTACCGCACCGTGCTCAACGGCCTGAAAGCCCTGTTCTCCTTTAACGCCAATTCCGACAGCGCCGCGGCGGTGGCCTCGGTGGCTGTGATTATCCAGGCGGTTTCCGCCGCCTTCTTCCAGGATGCCCTCACCGACGGCACCCTCCACCTGTACGCGGTGGTGCTTTCGGCCATCTTGTTTGCCAACGCCGCGGGCAAGCTGACCATGATTCGCCGCATCCACTCCAACTTCCGGTTTGTCACCGGCCGGGAGCAGAAGTACAGCGTGCGCCTGTACGGCGACCACAACACCGCCTTGAAGATGGCCAAGGACTGCGTGGCGGAGACGCCCGTCATCGCCTACCAGTGCCCCACGGGCTTCCTCAAGCGGTTCTTAGAGCTCTCTTACAAGCCCGACCCCTCGGAGTCCGCCTCCCAGCTGATGGCGCCCATCGGGCTTATCGCCTCGCTGCTGCTGTGCATCGCCACCTTGCTGATTACCAGCAGCGTGCCCACGGCCATCAGCGCCTTTGCCGCGGCCAGCTGCGCCTGCGTGGCGGTTTCCAATATGCTTTCGGTTAACCTGCCCATCAGCCGCCTGTGCCGCACCGCCCGCCGGGCCGGCGCCATGGTGGTGGGCTATGAGGGCGTGGAGCAGATGGGCAACGTCAACGCCGTGCTGGTGGACGCCGGCGAGCTGTTCCCCCGGGGCACCGTGGTGCTGGGCGGCATTAAGACCTTTGGCGGCCGGGCCCTGGCGGAAGAGGCAGTCATGTCCGCCTCCGCCCTGATGCAGAAGGTGGGCGGCCCCCTCTCCGGTGTGTTCGACCAGGTCATCAGCGAAAACGAGGACGCCCTGCCCCAGGTGGAGAACTTTACCTATGAGGACAGCGCGGGCATTGTGGGCCGCGTGGACGGCAAGACCATCTACATCGGCGGCCGGGCCCTGCTGATCAACCACCGCATCTCCGTGCCCCCCCGTGAGGAGGAGAGCCAGTACGCCTCTGGCAACCAGCAGGTCATCTACATCGCCGTGGAATCCGAAGCGGCGGGC
>FR893797.1:0-18284 GCA_000435395.1 Firmicutes bacterium CAG:94 | reverse complement strand
GCGTCATTGTGCGCACTACCGACCCCAACGTCACCACCCAGCTGGTCTCCCGGCTGTTTGGCATCGACACCGCCTCGGTGGGCATTCTGGACAGCCGCCTGGGCGAGGAGTACCAGAAGCTGGCCCAGAAGGAGATCCCCCGGGCCGACGCCCTGGTGGCCACCAAGGGCCGCATGGAATCCATGATGAACGTCATCTCCGCCTGCGTGGAGGAGCGCCGCACCGTCAGCATGGTGGTGGCCATCCAAAACGCCGCCATGGTGCTGGGCTTTGTGCTGGTGGCCTTCCTGGCCTGCTTTGGGGCCATGGGGCAGCTCACCAGCCTGGTGCTGTTCCTGTTCCAGCTGTTCTGGGTGCTGGTCACGTTGGTGCTGCCCAAGCTGCGGCGCTGACACAATTTTATAGCAAGACTTGCCCCGGTCCCCGCGGACCGGGGTATTTTTATGGCTTTTTCTCCCTGGGGCCCCTGTTTTCGCCGGAAAACCACCCGTGTCATTGGGCAATCCTGCTAAAAATTGAAGGTTCAAACCGTAAAATTCATAGTATTTCTGTTTTCCCCATTGTATTCTTTGGAAGATTGATATATAATTAGCTATGCCTTGTAACATCGAACTTGTGCAAAACAGGGAATTGCTGGGCAGGCGGCCAAGGCCGCTCACTATGGCAGTGGAAGGAGTCTATGCGTTATGAACCAATATCAGGCCAAAAATATCATCAACCTGGCGGTAGCCGGTCACGGCGGGGCGGGAAAGACCTCCCTGGCGGAGGCCATGCTCTACCTGGCCGGGGTTTCCGACCGCCGGGGCAAGGTGGGCGAGGGCAACACCGTGTGCGACTATGACCCCGAGGAAATCCGCCGGAAGGCTTCTATCTCCGCGGCCAGCGCCCCTCTGGAGTGGAAGAACAAGAAAATCAACCTGCTGGACGCCCCCGGCCTGTTCGACTTTGAGGGCGGCATGTGCGAGGCCATGCGCGCCGCCGACACCGCGCTGATTGTGGTCTCCGGCCGGGACGGCGTGGCTGTGGGCACGGAAAAGGCCTTTGCCGCCGCCGAGAAAAACGGCCTGGCGAAAATCTTCTTTGTCAACGGCCTGTGCGACGAGAGCGCCCGGTTCTACCGGGTGTTCGAGGATTTGAAGGCCAACTTCGGGCCCTCTGTGTGCCCGGTGGTGGTGCCCTTCATCCAGGACGGCCAGGCGAACATCTACATCAACCTGCTGGAGTACAAGGCCTACGATTACTCCGGCGGCAAGCCCGTAGCCGTGGCCATGCCCGACATGGGCGACCGGCTGGAAGGCCTGCGCACCGCCATTTACGAGGCCGTCGCCGAAACCGACGACGAGCTCTTTGAGAAATACTTCGCCGGCGAGCCCTTCACCCCCGAGGAAGTCATCGTGGGCGTGAGCAAGGGCGTGAAGTCCGGCACCATCACCCCCGTGTTCTGCGGCGACGCCCTGCTGATGCGGGGCATGGAGCAGTTTATGGACGGCCTGTGCTGGCTGGCCCCCTCCGCCGAGGAGAAGGCCGGGGAAATCGGCCTGGACGTGGACGGCAGCCCCGTGGAGCTCTCTGTCAACGAGGACGGCGCCGCGGCCGCCATTGTCTTTAAGACCGTGGCCGACCCCTTCATCGGCAAGCTGTCCTACGTGAAGGTGGTCTCCGGCAAGATTTCCACCGACTCCCAGCTGGTGAACATGCGCACCGGCAACACCGAGCGCGTGGGCAAAACCGTAATGCTGGTGGGCAAAAAGCAGGTGGACGTCAAGTACATTGGCGCGGGCGACATTGGGGCCATCCCCAAGCTGACCGCCACCAACACCGGCGACACCCTGTGCTCCCCCACCCGGAAAGTCACCTTGGACGGGGTGGAGTATCCCAACCCCACTTTGCGCATGGCCATTGTCCCCGCTAAGAAGGGCGAGGAGGACAAGGTGGCCCAGGGCATGATGCGCCTCTCCGAAGAGGACCCCACCTTACAGTTTAGCACCAACAACGAAACCCACGAGATGATTTTAAGCGGCCTGGGCGAGCAGCACCTGGACGTGGCTGTCTCCAAGCTGAAGAGCAAGTTCGGCGTGGATGTCACCTTGAAGAAACCCAAGGTCCCCTACCGCGAGACCATCCGCAAGACCGTGCAGGTCCAGGGCCGGCACAAGAAGCAGACCGGCGGCCACGGCCAGTTCGGCGACGTGTGGATCGAGTTCTCCCCCTGCGACAGCGAGGGCCTGGAATTTGGCGAGCGGGTCGTGGGCGGCTCTGTGCCCAAGGGCTTCTTCCCCGCGGTGGAAAAGGGCCTGCGGGAGTGCATCCAGCGGGGCCCCCTGGCGGGCTACCCTGTGGTGGGCCTGTCCGCCGTGCTGTACGACGGCTCTTACCACCCGGTGGACTCCTCTGAAATGGCCTTTAAGACGGCGGCGGCCTTGGCCTATAAGGCGGGCATGCCCCAGGCTAACCCTGTGCTGCTGGAGCCCATCGGCCACCTGAAGGCCACTGTGCCGGACGCCAACATGGGCGACGTCATGGGCGAGGTGAACAAGCGCCGGGGCCGCGTGCTGGGCATGGAGCCCGCGGGCGAAGGCAAGCAGACGGTAGAGGCGGACGTCCCCATGGCGGAGATGCACGACTTCACCACCTTCATCCGCCAGTGCACCCAGGGCCGGGGCAGCTTCACCTTTGGCTTTGAGCGGTATGAGGAAGCGCCCTCCAACGTGGCCCAGAAGGTCATCGAGGAGGCCAAGGCAGAGGCCGGAGAATAACACGCGAAGCGCGTAAAAGTTTTTGGTCAAACTTTTTTCAAAAAGTTTGCGAGGTGTGGAGCAGAGCTCCACGACCTTAAACCGGCGCAGCCGGAAAGAAAAAACCAGCGAGCGGGGCGCATGCTGCGCAGCAGATAGCCCCGGGAGCGGCCGGAAAAGCACCCAGTATGCCTCTTCCTGAAAGCCCCTCCAGCGGCCCGCGGGAACCAAAATGCAAAAGAAAAGGACACCCAAGCCCAAAACTTGGATGTCCTTTTTATTGTCTGGTAAAATCTCTTGAAAAAAGACGCTTGCTGTGAAGATGCGTTTCCGGTGTGCTACCGGCCGGAGCGCAAGCCTATCGCCCTTACGGGCGCGTACGGCTTTCGCCCCTGGTTTTCTTTTTCGGCTGCACCGTCAGATCAAGGTCGTGGAGCTCTGCTCCACACCCCGCAAACTTTTTGAAAAAAGTTTGAACAAAAACTTTTACGCTCGCTTCGCTCGGCGCTTTTCAGTTTTTTGCCAGCACATCGCCCCACATGGCGCCGGCTGCCTGCACCAAGTCCCCTGGGGCCAGCTTCAGCTGCAAACCCCGCTTGCCGCCGCTGACGTAGATAAACGGCTTCTCCCGCAGGCTTTGCTCCACCACCGTGGGGAACTGCTTCTTCATGCCCAAGGCGGTACACCCGCCCCGGACATACCCGGTGACGGCCAGCAAGTCCTTGACGTGGAGCATCTCCAGGGATTTCTCCCCCACCAGGGCCGCGGCCTTCTTCCTATCCAGCTCCCCGGTCACCGGCAGCACGAACACAAAGTGCCCGCCGCTTTTCCCCACGGTGACCAGGGTCTTGCACACGTCCGCCGGGTCCAGGCCTAGCTGGCGGGCCACGTCCTCCCCGCCGGTGAATTCCTCGCAGGGGTAGCTGTAGGCCTCATAGGGGATTTTCAGCTTGTCCAGCAGCCGCAGGGCGTTTGTCTTTTCACTCTTTTTGGCCATTACCGCTGCGTTTCCCCCTTGTCCTCCAGCAGTGTGATGGTGACCTCCAGTTCTTCCCCTTCGCCCATGCCGTTCACCGGCGGCCGGCACAAGGTGACCGTCACCTGGTCGCCGGGGCTGTAGCGCAGCAGCAGGTTGGAGATGTCCTGAAGCTCCTCCACCGCCTCGCCGTCAATGGCGGTGATGATGTCCTCGGGCTGGGCCTCGGTGCCGGCAAAGGCGCTGTCCTCATCGATGGAGACAATCATAAAGCCCCGGGGCACGCCGTAAAAGGCCGCCTGGGTGGCGCTGATGTCCGAGCCGGTGATGCCCAGCCGCACCCGGCCCTCCACGTAGCCGCCGGAGAGCAGCTGGTCGATGATGTCCTTGGCCTTGCTCACGGGGATGGCAAAGCCCATGCCCTCGTAGCCGTCGGTGATAATCTTCGAGGAGTTGATGCCCACCACCTGGCCGTACATATTCACCAGGGGCCCGCCGGAGTTGCCCGGGTTGATGGCGGCGTCCGTCTGGATAAAGGTCATGCCGTCCTCGCTGTAGCGCTCCACGGCCCTGTCCAGGCCGGAGATAATCCCCCGGGTGAGGGAGCTGGCAAACCGCTCGCCGCCGGGGTTGCCAATGGCCACCACCCACTCCCCAATGGAGAGCTGGTCCGAATCCCCAAACTGGGCGGGGGTAAAGCCGTAGTCGTTTGTCTTGATGATGGCCAAGTCCGTGGTGCGGTCCATGCCCACCACCACAGCGTCGTACTGCTGGCCGTCGTAGGTGGTCACGGTGACAAGGACGCTCTTGGTGTTCAGCACCACATGGGCGTTGGTGATGATATATCCATCGCTGGTGGCGATGATGCCCGTGCCGGAGCTGTCGGTGGTCTCGCCGGTGCGGGAGGCGGTGATGGCCACGGTGGACTTCACCACCTGGTTGTAGACCTCCTGGGCGTCCAGGGCCTCCCCTTCCGGCTTCTCGTGGATGGTGATGCCCTCCTCGTTGGGGGTCACGTCCACGTCGGGCAGCTCAATCTCCGGCGTCTCGGCGGCGTCCTGGCCCTCCTGGGAGCTGTCCGGCTGGCTTTCCTCGGGCAGCGTCTCCACCAGAGAGCCCCCCTGCTGGGGCCCGGCCACCGCCCAGCTGACGACAAACCCGACAAAGCCCAGAACCACCCCGACGGTCAAGGCGGAGGCAATCCACAAAAAGACCTTCAGCCCCCGGGACATTTTCTTCCGGGGCGGCTTGGCCTGCTGCCCGGCGGGCTGGCCGTACCAGGGCTGGCCCGGCTGGGGCTGGTACCAGCCCTGGGGATAGGGGTAGTACCCACCCGGGGCAGGCGGCGGGGCGTAAGGAACCTGGGGCGGCGCGCCGTAATACCACCCCTGCCAAGGCTGGGGCGGGTAGGGCTGCCCTCCCGCCGGGGCCCCTGACTGAGGGGCGGCCTGCTGGCTCTCCCCTGGGATGGGCTCCTCCACAGCGGCAGCGCTGGCAGTGCTTTCCTCCGCAAGGACGGCTTCCTCTGCCGGGGTGGCCTGCTGGCTCTCCCCTGGGATGGATTCCTCCACAGCGGGAGCGCCGGCCGGGCTTTCCTCCACAGGGACGGCTTCCTCTGCCGGGGCGCCCTGCTGGCTCTCCCCTGGGATGGGCTCCTCTGCAGCGGGGGCGCTACCCAGGCTTTCCTCTACGGGGACGGGCTGCCCCTCTGGCTGGGGGTTATTCTTCTGGTCGTCCGTCATCTTCCTTACTCCTTTCGGGTTCCTCCCGCTCTTGCTTTTCCGCCTTGGTAGCTTTCTTCTCCTTGGCCTTGGAGCGGTAGGACGCGTCTTTCAATTTAAACGAGCCGGTGTCCTTCAGCTTGGGCGCCTCTTGGGGCTTGGGGATGTAGAACTCGAACCGGCAGAACTGCCCCACCGCCGAGCTGACGGCGATGTCCCCGCCGTGCAGCTTTAAGATGGTCCGCACGATGTACAGCCCCAGGCCCATGCCGTTTTTATCCCGGCTGCGGGATTTGTCCGTCTTGTAGAACCGCTCGAAAATCATGGGCAAATCCTCGGGGGCTATGCCGGGGCCGGTGTTCTCAATGACCACCGTGGTGCGGTCGATACTGTCGGACACCTGCACGGAGATGGCGCCGCCGTCGTTGGTGAACTTCACGGCGTTCTCAATGAGGTTGTACACCACCTGGTGGAGCAAGTCCTGGTCGCCCAAAACCATCTGGGGCCGGGCCTCTTCCAGGCCCCGTATCTCAATGCCCTTTTCGTCAATCTTCTGCTCGAAGGTGAGCAGCGTGGTGACGATGGTGTTTGTGATGTCGAAATTGGTGGGGTGCAGCTGCATCTCGCCGCTGTCAATGCGGGAGAGGTCCAGCATGGACTTTACCAGCCGGGACAGGCGCTTCACCTCGTCGGAGACGATGTGCAGGTATTTGTCCTCCTGCTCCTTGGGGATGGTGCCGTCCAAAATGCCGTCGATAAACCCGGCGATGGTGGTCATGGGGGTTTTCAGCTCGTGGGAGACATTGGCGATAAAGCTGCGCCGGGTGCCTTCGGAGTTGGAGAGGGAGTTTGCCATGTTGTTAAAGGAGAGGGCCAGCTGGCCCAGCTCGTCGGCGCTGGTGACCGGCACCCGCACGGAGAAATCCCCGCCGCCAAAGGTGCGGGCCGCGGCGCTCATCTGCCGCAGGGGCTGCACCAGCCGGTAGGCAAAGGCCCCCACCACAATAAAGGTGATGCCCAGCGCCGCCGCCGCGGCCACCAGGAACATCTGCAGCGCCTCCCCCTGGAAGGCGCTTACCGTGCTGACGCTGGTGGCGGCGAACACCGCCCCCACGCACATATCCTTGTTTTCCCCGGCGTACATGGGCACGCCGATGATAAAGGAGGGGCTGCGGTACAGCCCGCCAAAGGTGTTGCGCCCCTCGTACATGCCCTGGGCCGCCAGGGAGACGGTCTGCTGGGGCACCGACTGGGGCTGGGAGAGCTTGCTGTTAGGGTAATTTCCCAGCAAGATGTTGCCCTCCAAATCGGTGATAAAGATATCCGCGTCAATGCTGGTGGAAAAGGCGTCGATAAAGGTTTTCAGCACCGTGGTTTGCAGCTGGTAGGTGTCCTCGCTGGTCTTGGAGAGGAAGGCGTTGGACATCTCCGCAATGGAAGCGGCGTTCTGGGTGAGCAGGTCCCGCTTCTCGTTTTTCCAATATTGGGAGAAAAAGGCCATCATCACCGTGCCCAGCATGATAAAGCTGAGCACCACAATGCCCATGGTAATGGCCAGGTACCGGGTGAAGATGCTCTTCTGCACGGCCACTTTCCTTCTTGTTTTTTTGGGGGTCATTCCTTCACCTCGAATTTATAGCCCACGCCCCACACGGTTTTCAGGGCCCACTTGTCCGAGGCGCCCTCCAGCTTCTCCCGCAGGCGCTTTACGTGGACGTCCACGGTGCGGCTGTCGCCGTAGTAGTCAAAGCCCCACACCTCGTCCAGCAGCTGGTCCCGGGTGAACACCTGGTTGGGGTTGGAAGCCAGGTGGTAGATGAGCTCCATCTCCTTGCGGGGGGTGTCCACCTGCACGCCCTTCACCTTCAGCTCGTAGTTGGTCAGGTTGATGGACAGGTTCTCGTAGGTGACCACCTTGTTCTCTTCCTTGTCCTCGCTGTGGCGGCCGCTGCGCCGCAGCACTGCGCCGATGCGGGCGATGACCTCTTTTGTCTCAAAGGGCTTTACCACGTAGTCGTCGGCGCCCAGCTCCAGGCCCAGCACCTTGTCGAACACCTCGCCCTTGGCGGTAAGCATGATGATGGGGCAGGAAGATTTCTTCCGGATTTCCCGGCACACCTGCCAGCCGTCCAGGCCGGGCAGCATGATGTCCAGCAAAACCAAGTCCGGGTTTACCGAATCAAACATTTTCAAGGCGGTCTCGCCGTCGTTGGCGATGGAGGCTTCGTACCCCTCCTTTTCTATATAGAGCCGCAAAAGCTCGCAGATGTTGGTATCGTCGTCCACAATCAGGATTTTCCCTGTAGCCATGTGGAACCCCCTCCTTTTTCAAAACTTCTTTCACGCTTGGTTTGGGTGCAATGCCCCAAGTTAAGTCCATTTTACTCGGTATCTATGGCAAAAGCAAGAAAAACAGGTGAACAATCTATGAAAACCGGCCGGGTTTCCCGGGAAAAAACCGCCCTTGGCCCTTGCTTTTTTCCAAGGGATGTGGTACAATCTACTCACTTTAGCGCACCTATGCTTTAAAGCATGTGTGCTTTAAATGAGAAAAGCAGCAGGGGAAGTGGAACCTATGAGCAAGGAAGTGACCATTTGGATTGTCATTGGGGTGTACGCGCTGTTTATGCTGGGCATTGGCGTGTGGTATTCCCGCAAGGGCACAGACATGGCCGGCTTTACCGTGGGCGGCCGCAACGCCGGGGCGTGGATTTCCGCCCTCTCCTACGGCACGGCCTATTTCTCCGCGGTGATGTTCATCGGCTACTCTGGGGGCTCTGGGTGGAGCTACGGCCTGTGGAGCGTGCTGGTGGGCGTGGGCAACGCGGTGTTCGGCACGCTGCTGGCCTGGCTGGTGCTGGCCAACCGCACCCGGGACATCACCCGCCGCCACGACATCAAGTCCATGCCCCAGCTCTTTGAAAAGCGCTTCCAAAGCCGGGGCATGCGGCTGTTTGCCTGCGCGGTCATCTTTGTGTTCCTCATCCCCTACTCCGCCTCGGTGTACAAGGGGCTTACCAGCGTGTGCTCGGTGATTTTGGGCATTGATGAAACGGTGTGCATGCTCATCATCGCCATTGCCTCGGCGGTGGTGCTGGTGCTGGGGGGCTACATGGCCACCTTAAAGGCGGACTTTGTCCAGGGCTTCATCATGATGGTGGGCGTGGCGGCCCTGATTGTGCTGGTGGTGCAGTCCCCCCAGGTGGGCGGGCTCTCCCAGGGGCTCTCCAATATGATGGACTACATGGAGAGCCACCAGATGGCGCCCCTGTCCGGCTCCTCTGCCTTGGCCCTGGTTTCCACGGTGCTGATGACCAGCTTTGGCACCTGGGGCCTGCCCCAGATGGTCCACAAGTACTACGGCATCCGGGATAAGCGGGAGGTGAGCCGGGGGGTCATCATCTCCACCTTCTTCTCTTTGCTGGTGGCGGGGGGCGGCTACTTCATCGGCTCCTTCTCCCACCTGTTCTTTGGGGAGACCCTGCCGGAGGGCGGCACGGACTACATCGTCCCCCTGATGCTCAACTCCGCCGGGCTGCCCAATCTGCTTATCGGCGTCATTTTGGTGCTGCTGATTTCCGCCTCGGTGTCCACCCTTTCCAGCATCACCTTGACGGCCTGCTCCACCGTCTCCATGGACTTGATCAAGGCCAGCTGGCTCAAGGGCCTGGGGGAGAAGACCCTGGCCACCGTCACCCGCCTGCTGTGCCTGGCCTTTGTGGTGCTCAGCTACCTCATCGCCAACTACCCCACCCCCATTTTGGAGATGATGTCCTACTCCTGGGGCATCCTCTCCGGGGCGTTTTTGGCGCCCTACGTGCTCACCCTGTACTGGAAGGGCATCAACCGTGCCGGGGCCTGGGCGGGGATGCTGGGCGGCTTCCTCACCGCCTTTGTGCCAGCGGCGGCCTCTGGGTTCACCACCCCCAACGGCCCGGTGTACGCCTGCCTGGCCATGGCCCTCTCCTTCCTGCTGTGCCTGGGGGTCAGCCCCCTGGCCCGGAAGCTGGGCTGGAAAGCCGGGGCCGCCAACCCCGCCTTTTACGCCAAACAGGAGGAATCTTAACAAAAAAGGGGAGAGCCGCGGCTCTCCCCTTTTTTTACAGCTCTGTCTCCACAAAGTGCTCCGGGAACTTGTCCCAATACGCCCGGTAGACCCGGTTGTTGCCCCCGTCCAGGTTCAGCTGGTACATCCGGAACACCACGGAGATGTCCTTGGGCTGCCACTGCTCCCGGTAGGAGTAGTGGTACACCATGCCCAGCTTCTGCATCACTTTGCCGCTGCCGGGGTTTTCCCTATCGTGGGTGGCGGTGACAAAGGGCACGCCGTCCTCCTTCATCTGGGCCAGCACCGCCCGGGAGGCCTCTGTGACGATGCCCTGGCCCCAGAACTCCTTGCGCAGGCCGTAGCCAAAGTCCCGGGCGCCCTCTGTCTCCCCGTTGACGTAGCCAATGGGCACGTTGTCCTCCTTGCGGCAGATGGCGTAGGCGTAGCCCTGGGCCTTGGCGTACACCGGGGCGTACCGCTGCTGGTAGAAGGCCTGGGCCTCCTCCAAGTCCCGCACCGGGAACCAGGGCAGGAAGCGGTTTACCTCCCCGTCGGAAAAAATCTGGAAAAAGGCCTGCAAATCCGACGGCTCAAACCGCCGCAGGACCAGCCGCTCTGTCTCCAACCTAGGTGTGTTCATACAGTCTCCTCCTCGCGTTTTTACAGCACCAGCTCCAGTGCCTGGGGCAGTGTTTCTATTTCAATCTGGGCGGCCCCGGGGACGTACTCCCCGTCCAGCGACCAGGGGAACTCCTCCCCGCAGGTGAGCACCGCCCGGCGCACCGTCCGCTGGAGCACCAGGTCCCCGTCGTACTTGCCCCGCCCCAGCATGGCGGCAGCCTGGCCCAGCTCCACGGGGTTTTTGGGCATGCGCACCAGCGTCAGCTCCAGCAGGCCGTCATCCAGGTGTACGGCCTGGGGATCCAGCTTGAGGATGCCCCCCACGGACAGGGTGTTGCTCACCGCCCCAAAGAGGTACTCCCCCTCATAGAGGGCGTCCCCCGTATCCACCTGGAGGGAGCAGGCCCGCAGAAAGGGCAGCTCCTTGGCACTTTCCAGCACATAGGCCAGGTGGCCCAGGACAGCCTTCACCTGGGGCGCCGCTTTGTAGGAGGACTGGGTAAAGGCCCCAAAGGAGGCCACGTACAGGAACTCCCGCTCCCCAAAGCGGCCCAAATCCAGCAGCCGCGGCTGGCCGTGGAGGATTTGCTCCGCCGCCTTGGCAGGCTCCTTGGGCAGGCCCAGCGAGGCGGCGAAGTCGTTGGTGGTGCCCATGGGCACATAGCCCAAAGGCAGCTTGGCGTCCAGCTGTTGTAAGACGTTCAGCGCCTGGCTCAAGGTGCCGTCGCCGCCGCAGCACACCAGCAAATCCGGCTGGGCCTCCACGGCCTGCTGGAGAAAGGCGGCCCCTTCCTCCACGGTGTCCGTGTAGGCCACCCGGGCGCGGGCGCCCCCCAAGGCGAACACCCGGCGCACCTGCTCCCCGTTCTCCCGGGCGTGCTGCCGGCCGGCCCGGTTGTTCACCATAATCCAGACTTCCATGGCTCAGCCCTCGCTTTGGGCGGCGGCCACCAGCAGCTGGGAGCACAGCTCCACCCCCAGCAGGCCGCTGTCCAGCACCATGTGGTAGCCCTCCCGCTCCCGCCAGGAGCGCCCTGTGTTGGCGTGGTAGAAGTTGGAGCGGCGGTGGTCAAACCGGTGCAGCACAGAGGCCGCCTGGTCTTGGGGGATGCCGTACTCCTCCACCGCCCGGCGCAGCCGCTCTTGGCGGTCGGCGTGGATGAACACGTTGAGCACATGGGGCTGCTCCCGCAGCACCCAGCCGGCGCAGCGCCCCACAATGACGCAGGGGCCCTCCTGGGCCAGCCGCTGGATGATGCGGGCCTCCAGCAAATTCAGCTGGTCGGTTTTGGAAATCTGGGGCAGCTGGCCCTGGACAGTCTTGGCCATGGCCACCAAAGAGTACAGCAAAGAGTTGGTATCCGTCTCCTCCAGGTGCTCAATATACTCTGGGGTGGTGCCCCCTTCCCGGGCGGCGATTTCCAGAATCTCCCGGCCGTACACCGGGATGCCCAAGGCCTGCCCCACAAGCTTGCCCACCAGGGAGCCGCCGCTGGCGTACTCCCGCTCGATGGTGATGATGCAATAGCGTTTCATATCCCGTACCCCCTTCTCAGCTGGCCTGGTCCTGGGCCGCGGCCTCAAACTGGCTGTTGTACAATTCCGCGTAGAAGCCGCCCTTTTCCATCAGCTCCTCATGGGTGCCCTGCTCCACAATGTCGCCGTCCTTCATGCACAGGATGAGGTCGGCGTTGCGGATGGTGGAAAGCCGGTGGGCGATGATAAAGCTGGTGCGGCCCTGCATCAGGTTGTCCATGGCCCGCTGGATGAGCACCTCGGTGCGGGTGTCCACCGAGCTGGTGGCCTCGTCCAGAATCAGCACCTTGGAGTCCGCCAGAATGGCCCGGGCAATGGTGAGCAGCTGCTTCTGCCCCTGGGACACGTTGGAGCTCTCCTCATTGAGCTCCATCTGGTAGCCCCCGGGCAAGGTGTGGATAAAGTGGTCGGCCTGGGCCATCTTGGCGGCCTGCACCACCTCCTCGTCGGTGGCGGTAAGCTTGCCGTAGCGGATGTTCTCCAAAATGGTGCCGCTGTAGAGCCAGGCGTCCTGAAGCACCATGCCGAACTGGCTGCGCAGGTCCGTGCGGGAGAAGTCGGTGATGGGGTGGCCGTCCAAGGTGATTTGCCCGCCCTTCAAATCGTGGAAGCGCATGAGCAGCTTCACCATGGTGGTCTTGCCCGCGCCGGTGGGGCCCACAATGGCCACCTTCTGGCCGGCCTTCACCGTGGCGGAGAAGTCCCGGATGACCAGGCCCTCGCTGTCCTCGTAGCCGAACTTCACGTGGTCGAACACAATGTTGCCCTGGATGTCCAAATCCGCGGTGCGCAGTTTGGGCTCCTCCCCGGCTTCCTCCTCCTCGTCCAGGAATTGGAAAATCCGCTCGGCGGCGGCCACGGTCATCTGCAGCTGGTTGGAGGTGTTGGCCATCTGGGTGATGGGCTGGGTAAAGCTGCGCACATACTGCACAAAGGCCTGGATGCCGCCGATGGTCATGGAGCCCCCCGCCGCCATAGAGGCGCCCACCATGCAGATGACCACATAGCCCAGGTTGCCCACAAAGTTCATCACAGGCTGCATCAGCCCCGAGAGGAACTGGGATTTCCACCCGGCGTTGTAGAGCTTCTGGTTCTCGGCGTCAAAGGCGGCCACGGTTTCCTTCTCCCGGCCAAAGGCCTTCACCACCAGGTGGCCGCCGTACATCTCCTCCACCTGGCCGTTGACGGAACCCAGGTAGTATTGCTGGGCCTTAAAGTGCTTTTGGGAGAATTTGACAATCACCATGACAAACACCAGGGACACCGGCACAATGCACAGGGCCACCAGGGTCAGCTGCCAGCTGATGGTGAGCATCATAATCAGCACGCCGATGAGGGTGCACACCGAGGTAATCATCTGGGTGACGCTTTGGTTTAAGGAGTTTGTCAGCGTGTCCACGTCGTTGGTGATGCGGGAGAGCACGTCGCCCTGGCTCACCCGGTGGAAGTAGGAAAGGGGCAGCTTGTTGATTTTCTTCTCGATGGCGTCCCGCAGGCCGTAGGAGAGGTCCGCCGTCACCCCGGCCATGATAAAGCCCTGGGCGTAGGAGAACCCGGCGCTGAGCAGGTAGATGCCGCCCAACAGCAGCAGCACCTTGCCAATGTAGCCAAAGTCAATGCCGCCCTGGGCGCCGGTGACAATGCGCACCAGGCCGTTGGCCAGCTCGTCGGTGGCCAGGGCCAGCACCTTGGGCCCCACAATGGAGAACACCGTGGAAGCCGCCGCGAAGAGCATTACGAAAATCACCGGCACCCAAAAGGGGCGCAGGTATTTCAGCAGCCGCTTGGAGCTGCCCTTGAAGTTTTTCGCCTTTTCCCCGGCCATGGCCGGGCCCCCGTGCCGGGGGGCGTGTCCTCTCTGGCTCATTCCAATTCCTCCTTTTGCAGCTGGCTTTCGGCAATTTCCCGGTACTCGGGGCAGGTTTGCAGCAGCTCCTTGTGGGTGCCCTTGCCCACCATCTTCCCCTGGTCCAGCACGATAATCTGCTGGGCGTGGAGGATGGTGCTCACCCGCTGGGCCACAATCAGCACGGTGGCGTTTTGGGTATCCCGGGCCAGGGCCTTGCGCAGGGCGGCGTCGGTCTTAAAGTCCAGGGCGGAGAAGCTGTCGTCAAAGATATAGATGGGCGCCTTGCGGGCCAGGGCGCGGGCAATGGACAGCCGCTGCCGCTGGCCGCCGGAGACGTTGGTGCCCCCCTGGGAGATGGGGGAATCCACCCCTTCGTCCATGGCGTTTACAAAGTCCGCGGCCTGGGCGGTGGCAAGGGCCGCCTGCAGCTCCTGGCCGGTGGCGTCCTCTTTGCCGTAGCGCAGGTTGCTGGCCACGGTGCCGGAGAAGAGCATGCCCTTTTGGGGCACATAGCCAATCATCTCCCGCAGCTGGTGCTGGGAGAGCTTGCGCACATCCACCCCGTCAATGGTGACAGCGCCCTCGGTCACGTCGTAGAACCGGGGAATCAGGTTCACCAAAGTGGACTTGCCCGCGCCGGTGGCGCCGATAAAGGCCGTGGTCTCCCCGGGCTTGGCGGTAAAGGAGATGTGCTCCAGCACGTCGCCGTCGGCGTTGTGGTAGCGGAAGGACACGTCCTGAAATTCCACCACGCCCTTGGGCTCTTCCAGAACCTCCGGCTTCTCCGGGTCCTGGATGGACAAAGGCGCGTCCAGCACCTCCAAAATGCGCCCGGCGGACACGCTGGCCCGGGGCACCAAGATGAAAATCATGGCCAGCATCAGGAAAGCCATGATAATCTGCATGGCGTACTGGATAAAGGCCATCATGTCCCCAATCTGCAAGGTGCTTTGGGCAATGGCGTGGCCGCCCACCCACACAATCAGCACCGAGAGCAGGTTCATGCCAAACATCATGGCGGGCATCAGCAGGCTCATCACCCGCTGGACAAAACGGTTGGTCTCCATCAAATCCCGGTTGGCGGCGTCAAAGCGGCGCTCCTCGTAGCCCTCGTTGCCAAAGGCCCGCACCACCATCATGCCGGAGAGGTTCTCCCGGCTGACCAAATTCAGCTTGTCGATAAGCTTCTGCAAAATCTTGAACTTGGGCAGCACCACGGCCAGGGAGACTAAAATCAGCCCCAGGAACACCACCACGGCCAAGGCCACCAAAAAGCTGAGGGACACGCTTTTCTGCACGGCGAAAATCACGCCGCCAATGCCGATGATAGGCGTGTAGCAAATCATCCGCACGCCCATGGTCACCAGCATTTGAATCTGCTGCACGTCGTTGGTGGTGCGGGTAATCAGGGAGGCGGTGGAGAACCTGTCAAACTCCCCGTTGGAGAACTCCTCCACCTTGGCGAACAAATCGTGGCGCAGCTGGCGGCCCACGGCGGCGGCCATCCGCGCGGAGAAAAAGCCCACCAGCACCGTGGCGATGACGCCCAGCAAGGCCACGCCCAGCATCTGCAAGCCCTTGTTCCAAATGTACCGGCTCTGGATGGCGGCGGTGTCCATGCCCAGCTCCTCATAGAAAAGCCGCGCCAAGGTGACGCCCACCTGCTCCCCCATCATGGAGTCGCTGGCGGCGGCCTGCTCCTGGGCCTGCTGGAGCCCCTCCTGGGGCACATAGGCCAGCAGGGGAATCACCTGGTACAGCTGCTCCAGGCTGACGCTCTCCAGGCCCTGGGACATGTCCAGGCCGGAGCCGCCCTCCTGGCTTGTCTCCCCGGCGGGGGCGGAGTTTTCCACAGGCTCCTGGGCGGCGGTGGAATCCACCTCCCCCGCGCTGTCCCCCTGGCTGGAATACAGCGTGGGCGCCCCAGCATCGCTTTCCGCTTGGGAAGATTCCTCCGGCAGCGCCCCCTGGAGGAAGCTCTCCTGGCTGCCTTCCAGGCCGGTCTGGCCGTCGGGCAGGGGCGCCTCCACAGTGGGCAGCTGGCTCTGGGCCAGGTTTTGGGCAGCCTGCTCCAGGTCGCCGCTTTCCGCCGCCTGCTGGAAGTAGAGCAGCATGGCGTAGCTGGCCCGGTTATAGGCGCCCTCTAAGGCGTCCAGCTCCTCTTGGGTCTGGCCCTCCCGCAGGACGCACACGGCCTCCTCCCGCACCAGGGGGTAGTCCTCCGCGAAGCGCTGGGCCTCGCTGCTGCCGGGCTCTATGGTGTAGTAGCCCCCTTCCAGCAGAGAGCGGTCCTCCTCCCCGGCAAAGGCGGAGAGCAGCTGCAGGCCCTCTTGGCGCATGGCCTCTGGGGTGCCGGCCTCCAAGCCGCTTTGCTGAATGCCCACGTTGACCATGTCGCTCATCAAGGTGGGCAGGCTCAAGTCGCAGGCGGCCTGGCCAAAAAGCAGCACCAGGCACACCAGCAAAATGCCCACAAACGGTTTTAAATAGCGCGCCAACAATTTCATTGGCCCTTCACGCTCCCTTTTTCAAATTCGTTTTCCAGCCGCAGCTCGTCCTCCAGGGGCATATCCCCCAGGTTGTCCACCATTTTCCCAACCATGGAGAAAAAGGCGGCAAATTCCTCTTGGGTCACCCCACAGCTTGGATAAAAAGTCCCCCCGGGCCTGGGCCAGCCGCTGCACCGCGCTTTGAGAAGCCGGCAGCAGCTGCAGCCGGCTGACCCGGCGGTCCTGCTTATCCTGGCTGGATTCCACATAGCCCCGGCGCACCAGCTGGTCCACCGCCTTGCTCACCAAGGAGCGGGGCATCCCCCGCAGCCGGCTGATGTCCCGGGCGGTGTTGTAGGTTCCGTGCTCCAAAAACAGCAGCACCTCTATCTCGTTGGGGGTAAGCCCCTCCTCCAGCACGGCTTCCCGCAGCACCGTGCGCAGGCTGCGCCGCATGCGCATCATAATCAGGGACATGCCTTCATCCATTTCCCACGGCTTGCATTCCATATCCCGCTCCTCCATCCCTTTGAAAATTTGTTCACTAGCAGAATCGATTTCTTGTAAAATGTTTTGTTTGTGAACTTTTTTCGAGTATACCACCCTGCCCCTGCCCTGTCAACTCTCCCGCCGGAAATTCAAAGATTCTTCACATTCCCCCCGAAAACCAAAAAACGCGCCGTGGGCCTTCCCCACAGCGCGCAAGCCTCCCTGGTTTTATGCTTCCCCCATCCCGGGGAAATACTCCCGGGCCCGCCGCCACAGCACCGGGGTGATGCCCGGATAGGTCAGCTCCCGGGGCAAGGCGGAAAAGAGGGCTGTCTCCGCCATCTCCAAAGGGGGCAGCGGCCCCAGCGCCTCCACCTGGGCCACGAACACCGCCCCGGCGGCGCTGCCCGTCTCGTCCCCGGCCCGGTAGCCGCACAGGGGGATGAGGGTGAACTCCCCCGCGCCGGACTCCTCCCACAGCTCCCGGCGGGCGGCCTGTTCCGGCGTCTCCCCCGGCTCGATGTGGCCGCCCTGGGTCTCCCAGGTGTCCCGCTGGCGGTGGCGGGAAAGCAGCAGCTTCCCCCGGTAGCGGGTGAACACCACCACGTACTTGGGGGACGTCAGCTCCTCCAAGGCAAAGGTGCGGCACTCCACGGTTTCCTCCCCCTTCCCGCCCGCCAGGCGGCAGGCCTTTCTTTTGCTTGTGTAAGTATAGCACACCGAAAGAACTTTCACAAGGAAGGGCTTGTTTTTCCCCCGCAAAACCCGTATGATTATGGATAGAAACCACAAGAGAAGGGACGGCGCGGGACATGAAGGTCTATGCGGGCATGGATATTGGCGGTACCAAGGTGGCCTTGGGCGTTTTTGGAGAGGACAAGACACTGCTGGGGAAAACCAAATACCCCTCGGACGCCAGCCTCTCCGCGGAGGAGTTCTTCCAGCAGGCGGCAGCCCAGCTGCGGGCCCTGTTGGGGCGGCTCGCCCTGCCGGAGGAGGACCTGGCGGGCATTGGCGTGGGCCTGCCCTGCATGGTGCGCTATCCCGCTGGAGAGGTGGTCCTCTGCGCCATGCTACCCGCCCTCAACGGCTTTGGGGTAAAGGCCTGCCTGGAGGGGCTGTTCCCCGGGGTGCAGGTGGCCGTGGACAACGACGCCCACTGCGCGGCTTTGGCGGAATCCCGCCACGGCGCTGGGAAGGGCCGCCAGCACATGCTCTACTGCCCGGTGAGCACAGGCCTTTCCTCGGGCATCATCATCGACGGCAAGCTGTTCCGGGGCAGCAGCGGCTTTGCCGGGGAGAGCGGGCACACCATCCTCACTCCGGGGCAGGGCATCGCCTGCGGCTGCGGCAACCAGGGGTGCGTGCAGTCCTACGCCTCTGGGGGGATGATCGTGCGGCACATCCGCCAGTGGATTGACGCCGGGGAGCAGACCTTGATGGTCCAGCTGGCAGGGGCGCCGGAGAAGATAGACGCCCGCCACCTGGAGATGGCCGCCCGCACCGGAGACCCCATGGCCCTGCGTGCCCTGGACCAGATGGCGCTGTACCTGGGGGTATGGGTGTTCAACCTGTACATCACGCTGAACATCAACTGCTTTGTGTTCGGCGGCGGCCTGGTGAATATGGGCGAGCTGCTGTTTGGCCGGGTGCGGCAGGTGTTTGACTCCTACTGCCACACAGAGGAGCCGGTGGAGTTCCTCTTTGCCCAGTGCGGCCAGGAGGCGGGCCTTTTGGGCGCCCTGGAGCTGCTGTTCTAAAAAAGAAAGCGCGCCGGAGGCGGGGAAAAATTTTGCCAGCTTTTTCAAAAGCTGCGGGGT
>FR893796.1 GCA_000435395.1 Firmicutes bacterium CAG:94 | reverse complement strand
AGAAGCCATTGAAAGACTCGCCGCTGTCACGGCGTAAGGCATTTTACAAACTGTCAAAAGGAGAGTTCCGCCATGAAAAAAACCTACAAACTCACTGATTTAGACTGCGCCAACTGCGCCGCCAAAATGGAGAACGCCATCAAGAAGATCGACGGCGTCTCCGATGCCAGCGTCAGCTTTCTCACCCAGAAGCTCACTGTGGAGGCCGACGACAGCCGCTTTGACGACATCCTCAAGCAGATTGTCAAGGCCTGCAAAAAGGTGGAGCCCGACTGCGTCATTAACCTGAAGTGACGCTGGGGCGGTTTGCCGCCTGGAAAAGGGGGCATGCCCACTGCCCCGCGGAAGAAAGGGAGGAGGCCCGCTGGAAAAGCGGGCCTCCCTTCCCAAGGGCGGATGCCGCCCTGCTGTGAAAACTTCGAGAAGGGTCTGAGATTTATGACAAGGAAACAGAAGAAAATGGTGGCCCGCATTGCCGCCAGTGCGGTGCTTTTGGTGGCGGCGGTGCTCATCCCCTATGAGGGCCCGTGGCGGTTTGTGCTGTTCCTGCCGGCCTATTTCGTCATCGGCTGGGATGTGCTGTGGAAGGCCGCCCGGAACATCGCCCACGGCCAGGTGTTCGATGAAAACTTCCTTATGGCCCTGGCCACGGTGGGGGCCTTTTGCACCGGCTTCTTCGGCCAGGGCGAGTACCCCGAGGCCGTGTTCGTCATGCTGTTCTACCAGGTGGGCGAGCTGTTCCAAAGCTACGCCGTGGGCAAGTCCCGCAAGTCCATCGCCAGCCTGATGGACATCCGCCCCGACTACGCCAACGTGGAGCGGGACGGCAAGCTCCTCCAGGTGGACCCGGAGGAGGTGGCCGTGGGGGACACCATCACCGTGAAGGCCGGGGAGAAAATCCCCCTGGACGGCCTGGTGCTGGAGGGCTCCTCTCTGGTGAACACCTCCGCCCTGACAGGGGAGAGCGTGCCCCGCCAGGTGCGCCCCGGGGACAGCGTCATCAGCGGGTGCGTCAACCAGAACGGCCTATTGCGGGTGCAGGTGACCAAGGCCTTTGGGGAGTCCACCGTCCAGAAGATTCTGGACTTGGTGGAAAACGCCAGCAGCAAAAAGGCCAAGGCCGAGAACTTCATCACCAAGTTCGCCCGGTACTACACCCCCGTGGTGGTGTTTTGCGCCCTGGCCCTGGCGGTGGTGCCGCCCCTCTTTGTGGGGGACTGGACCGGCTGGGTGCAAAAGGCCCTCATCTTTTTGGTGGTGTCCTGCCCCTGCGCGCTGGTCATCTCCGTGCCGCTGAGCTTCTTCGGGGGCATCGGCGGGGCCTCCCGCCAGGGGATTCTAGTCAAGGGCGGCAACTATTTAGAGGTGCTGGCGGACACGGAGCTGGTGGTCTTTGACAAGACCGGCACCCTCACCAAGGGCGTGTTCCAGGTCACCGCCATCCACCCGGAGGGCGTCAGCCAGCAAGAGCTGCTGGAGCTGGCCGCCTTGGCGGAGAGCTACTCGGACCACCCCATCTCCCGCTCCCTCAAGGAGGCCTGGGGCAAGGCCCTGGACACCGCCCGGGTGGGCCAGGTGGAGGAGCTCTCCGGCCGGGGCGTGCGTGCCCAGGTGGACGGCAAAGAGGTCTGGGCGGGCAACGGCAAGCTGATGGAGGAGATAGGCCTGGCCTACCGCCCCAGCGGGCAGGTGGGCACCGTGGTCCACGTGGCGGCAGAGGGGCGGTACCTGGGGTACATCCTCATCGCCGATGAGGTGAAGCCCGACGCCAAGGAGGCCATCGCCGCCCTGAAAGCCCAGGGGGTGAAGAAGACCGTCCTGCTCACCGGCGACGCCAAGGACGTGGGCGAGGCCGTGGCCCAGGAGCTGGGCCTGGACGAGGCGTACACCCAGCTGCTGCCCGGGGACAAGGTAGAGCGGGTGGAGGCGCTGCTGCAGGAGACCTCGCCCAAGGGGAAGCTGGCCTTTGTGGGGGACGGCATCAACGACGCGCCGGTGCTCTCCCGGGCGGACATCGGCATCGCCATGGGTGCCCTGGGCAGCGACGCGGCCATTGAGGCGGCGGACCTGGTGCTGATGGACGACAAGCCCTCGAAGATAGCCAAGGCCATGGAGATTTCCAAGCGCACCCTGCGGATTGTGCGGCAGAACATCGTGTTCGCCCTGGCGGTGAAGCTGCTGGTGCTCATGCTGACGCCCTTTGGCCTGGCGAATCTGTGGGAAGCGGTGTTCGCGGACGTGGGCGTGATGGTGCTGGCGATTTTAAATGCCTCCCGGGCCTTGCAAGTGGGGAGGAAATGAACTAGAATGGTAGAGGCCAGCGGGGAGCCAAGTAAAGTTTAGGTCAACCCTTTTCAAAGGGTTGCGGGGGGTGGGGCAGCGCCCCACGACCTTGCCCTTATGGGCGGCAGCCAGGAAAAAAGCTAGGGAAACAGCGAAGCGTTTTTCCCGGACGGTAACGCACCAGGAAGGTGGCTTCCCGGAGCCCTCTCCGCCCCCTACGGGGGCACCTCCCCCAAAGGGGGAGGCGA
>FR893795.1:12716-31779 GCA_000435395.1 Firmicutes bacterium CAG:94 | reverse complement strand
GGGTGGTGCCAGAGGCCTGGGCCTCCAGCAGCATGCCGTCGCGGATGTGCAGCACCCGCTTGGCGTGGGCGGCGATCTCCGGCTCGTGGGTGATCATCACAATGGTGACGCCCTCCTCGTTGAGCTTCTGGAAAATCTCCATAATCTGCTCGCCGGATTTTGTATCCAAGGCGCCGGTGGGCTCGTCGGCCAGCAGCACCTTAGGGTTGTTCACAATGGCGCGGGCGATGGCCACCCGCTGGCACTGGCCGCCGGAGAGCTGGGTGGGCTTAAAATTCACCCGGTCCCCCAGGCCCACACGCTCCAGGGCCTTGCGGGCAATCTCCAGGCGCTCCTTGCGGCGCACCCCGGCGTAGAGCAAAGGCAGGGCCACGTTCTCCAGGGCGCTTTGCCGGGAGAGCAGGTAGAAGCTTTGGAACACAAAGCCAATGCTGTGCAGGCGCACGTCCGAAAGCTTGTTGTCGCTGCTTTGGGAAATATCCTTGCCCTCCAGGATGTACTCCCCAGAGGTGGGGCTGTCCAGGCAGCCGATGATATTCATCAGGGTGGTTTTGCCGGAGCCGGAGGGGCCCATAATGGCCACGTACTCCCCTTCGTCCACCGAGAGGGAGATGTCCTTGAGCACCGGCACGTCCATTTTGCCCTGGGTGTAGTTTTTGTAGATGTTCTTCAGCTCTAGCATCATCGCGCCAGGCCCTCCATGGGGGAGCCCTCCAGGCTGTCGCTGGCGGCGTCCTCCGCTGCATCCGTGCTGTCTCCTGTGTCCTCGGGGACGCTTTCCTCCATGGTGACGCCCATGCCGGGGTCCACCATGCCGTCGTCCATGACGCCGCCATCTGCGGTGCCGCCGTCCACGGCGCTATCCCCGGCGGGGTCTTCCGGCGCCACCTGGGTGATGTCCGAGGTGGTGGGGTTGCCCTCCTCCAGGCCCTCGGTGGGCATGGTGATGTAGTCGTCCTCGGTCAGGCCGCTTTCAATCTGGTAGCGGTCGTTGTCGGAATCGTACTCGCCCAGAATCACGGCGCGCTTTTCCAGGGCGCCCTGGTCGTTCTGGGCCCAGACGTAGCTGCCGTCGTCGTCGTGGGCAATGTAGAAGGCGGGCAGCCACAGGCCCTCGGGCAGGTCGCCCAGGCCCATGTCCGGCTGGATGTACACGTGCTGGCCCAAAATCAGCCCATCCAGGCTGGAGAGGGTCACGTAGAAGTTGTACTTGGAGCTCTGCTGGCCGCTGTCCACGCCGTAGTAGATCACGCCGCCGTTGGTGGTGTCGTCGGTGGGCTCTGTCTCGATGGTCTCGATGACGCCCTGCCACACCTGGGTGTCGTCCACCCGGGAGTGGATGGTGACAGCCTGGCCCTGGTACAGGGAGCCGATGTTCAGCTCGGACACGGTGCCCTTCACGCGGAACTGCCCGGAGGACAGCACGCTGATAAAGGGCTTGGGCTGGCCGTTGGCGTCGGTGGCGGGGGTCTCGTTGACCTCCTTCACCACGCCCTCCACCTCGCTGTAGACCTCGGCGTTTTGCAGGGATTCCTCCAGCTTGTCGATTTCCTGCTCCTTGGTCTCGGCGTTGTATTCCTCGGTTTTAATCTGCAGCTCTACCGCCTGGATTTGCACGGTGTAGGAGTACTGCTCATCCTTGCTGGCCTGCTTTTTCTCTTTTTCCAAATCATCCTTCTGGTTCTCCAGGGTGGTGATGGTGTTGGAGATGCTCTCCAAATCCAGCTCGGCCTGGTCCAGGCTCATCTGCATCTCCTCGGTGTCATAGCGGAACAGGGCGTCCCCAGGGGTCACCTGGTCGCCCTCGGAGACGTAGATTTCCGCCACGGTCTTGGTGTCGTCCTTTTTGATTTCGTAGGTGGCCTGGGGCTCTACCACGCCGGAGAACCGGGGGGTGTCGCCGGTGTTGATGCCGGTGATGTCCGCCACAGACTCCACATAGACCGGCGAGGCGCTGGCCGCGCCCCACAGGTTCCGCAGCCAGAAAAACCACAGGCAAAAGGCGGCCGCGGCCACCACCAATACGCATGCAAGGGCTATCCACAAGGGCTTTTTCGATGTATGTTTCATGGCAAAATGCTCCTTCAATCCTCACTCGGTCAATATTCTGTTTCATTATACCGTAAATGCCCTGTATTGGCAATGGGAAATTCCACTTTTGGCGGTGGTTTTCTCGGGTTTCCTCCACCAGGTTTTGGGGAGGGCCCACACCCCGCCGGCGCACTTTCCCCTTGACAGCCGGCCGCCCCCTCTTTTATAGTAAGACCAACGGCAAAACAGAACCGGGCATCCCGGCCAAAAAAAGGAGGAACCGCTATGGAGCAGATTGTGAAGGACATCACAGGGCTGGTGGGGGGCACCCCCCTGCTGGAGGTCGCCCGCTTTGGGCAGGCCCGGGGGCTTTCCGCCCGGCTGCTGTGCAAGCTGGAGTATCTAAACCCCACCGGCAGCGTCAAGGACAGGGCCGCCCTGTGGATGCTGCAGGCGGCGGAGCGGGAGGGCAGGCTGGCCCCCGGCGCCACCATCATCGAGCCCACCTCGGGCAACACGGGCATCGGCCTGGCGGCCATCGGGGCCTCCCGGGGCTACCGGGTCATCCTCACCATGCCCGAGACCATGAGCCGGGAGCGCCGGGATTTGCTGAAAGCCTACGGCGCCCAAATCGTCCTGACGCCTGGGGACAAGGGCATGGACGGCGCCATGCAAAAGGCCGCGGAGCTGGCTGCCTCCCTGCCCGGCAGCTTTATCCCCGGCCAGTTTGAGAACCCCCACAACGCCCAGGCCCACTACGAATCCACCGGCCCCGAGCTGTGGGAGCAGGCCGGCGGGGTGCTGGACGCCTTTGTGGCGGGGATTGGCACCGGCGGCACCTTGACGGGCACCGGACGCTTCCTGCGGGAGAAGAACCCGGACATCGCCTTGGTGGGGGTGGAGCCCGCGGGCTCCCCGGTGCTGACCCAGGGCAAGGCCGGGCCCCATGGGCTCCAGGGCATAGGGGCGGGGTTTGTGCCCCAGGTGCTGGACACCGGCCTGTACGATGAGGTCCTCCCCTGCACCGAGGAGGACGCCTACGCCGCCGCCCGGGAGCTGGCCCGCACCGAGGGCATCCTGGTGGGGATTTCCTCCGGCGCGGCGCTGTGGGCCGCCTGCCAGGTGGCTGCCCGGCCGGCGTACCAGGGCAAAACCGTGGCGGTCCTGCTGCCGGATACCGGCGACAGGTACCTGTCCACGCCGCTTTTCGGGGAATAACCATGGCAGAGGGCATCATGATTTTGGGCCCATCGGGGGCGGGGAAGACCACCTTGGGCAGGCGCACCGCCCAGCGGCTGGGCCTGGCCTTCTTAGATATAGACGAGTTTATCTGGCGAAAGGATACACCCAAGCCCTTCACCGCCATGTTTTCCCGGGAGGAGAGGATTGCCCGGCTGCAACAGGCCGTCTCCCAGGCGGGGCGGTTTGTCATGGCGGGCTCTATGGATTCCTTCCACCAGCACTTTGACCCCTACTTCCGGCTGGCGGTGTACCTCCCCGCCCCGGCGGCCCTGCGGGTGGAGCGGGTCCACCGGCGGGAGCTGGAGGCCTTCGGTCCCCGGGTGCTGCCCGGCGGGGACATGGAGGAGGACCACCGCCTCTATTTAAAGGACGTGGCAGGCTACGAGCTGGGCACCGGCAGCACCACCCAGCAGCGTCACCAGGCGTGGATAGACAGCCTGTTTTGTAAAGTGATACGCCTTGACGGAGCGGCGCCCATAGAAAGCAATGCGGAAGCTATCTGTCAGGCGTGGTGGAAAGTGATGGAGCTTGTCAAAGAAACAGGAAAGTAAGAAAGGGAGCGGAGCATGGCGAAAAAGTTCTACGCGGTGAAAAACGGCAAAAACGGCGACGGCATCTACGACAGCTGGGAGGCCTGCAAGGCCCAGGTCCACGGGGTGAAAAGCGTGGTGTTCAAAGGCTTTCCCACCCGGGCGGAGGCGGAGGACTTCCTCCAGCGGGCAGGGGCCTCCACCACCGAGGGGGAAGCCCTCGAGAACCCCCAGCGTGAGGGGGTGGCCGTGGCCTATGTGGACGGCAGCTTCTCCAAGGACACCGGGGAGTTCGCCTGCGGGGCGGTGCTCTTCTGGCAGGGGGAGCGGGTGCTCTTCTCCAAAAAGTACAACGACCCCGCCCTGGCGGAGATGCACAACGTGGCCGGGGAGATTCTGGGCGCCGTGGCGGTGATTCGCTACTGCCTGGACAAGGGCATCCCGGCCCTGGAAATCCACCATGACTACGAGGGCGTGGGCAAGTGGGCCACCGGCCTGTGGAAGGCCAACAAGCCCGGCACCCAGGCCTATGCCGCCCTGTGCAAGCAGGCCATGGAGCGCTTGCAGCTCTCCTTTGTGAAGGTGAAGGGCCACTCGGGCAACCAGTGGAACGACCTGGCCGACCAGCTGGCCCGCCGGGCCCTGGGCAAGGAAAAATCGGAAAAGTAAATCCAATTTCCTATAGAAAAAGGACCTGGCAGGCTGCCGGGTCCTTTTTGCTGTGCAACGTCTTTATTGGATGGTGATAAGCTCGTACGCCCGGGTGCCCAGGCCCAGCTTGACGCCGTGCTCCAGGCAGCTTTCCCAGTTGGTGTCCGGATGGGTGTCGGTGAAGTGGTCGTGGTGGCAGCGCTCCCGCTCGTCCAAAATGGAGCCGGGCACGCTGGGCTGGGCGTTCACCGCGTCGGCACAGGCCTGGTCCAGGGCGATGGGGTCAAAGGAGGCGAACATGCCCACGTCGGGCACA
Source organism: Firmicutes bacterium CAG:94 (assembly GCA_000435395.1). Lineage (GTDB taxonomy): Bacteria > Bacillota > Clostridia > Oscillospirales > Acutalibacteraceae > Acutalibacter > Acutalibacter ornithocaccae. The sequence goes on along the minus strand of FR893795.1, from coordinate 27,009 downwards.
ATGGGCAGGTCGTTTTCGCTGTGGCAGTCGCAGTAGGGGGAGACATCCACCACCAGGCTGATGTGGAAGCTGGGCTTGTCCTTGATGACGGCCCAGGTGTACTCGGCAATTTTGCAGTTGAGGATGTCGTTGGCCTCGTCGCTGGCAGCCTGCACCGCGTCCACGGGACAGCGCCCGATGCACCGGCCGCAGCCCACGCACTTGGCGTGGTCGATGGAGGCCTTCCTGTCTGTGATGGTGATGGCGCTGTGGGCGCAATCCTTTTGGCAGGAGCCGCAGCCCACGCACTTCTCCTGGGCCACGTGGGGCTTGCCGGAGCTGTGCATCTCCATCTTGCCTGCCCGGGAGCCGCACCCCATGCCGATGTTCTTCAGGCAGCCCCCGAAGCCGGTGGCCTCGTGGCCTTTAAAGTGGGTCAGGCTGATGAACACGTCGGCATCCATAATGGCCGTGCCGATTTTGGCCTCCTTCACATAGTCGCCGTCAATGGGCACCAAAGTTTCGTCGGTGCCCTTCAGGCCGTCGGCGATGAGCACGTGGCACCCCGTGGAGAAGGGGGAGAAGCCGTTCTCATAGGCGGCGTCCAAATGGTCCAGGGCGTTTTTGCGGCCGCCCACGTACAGGGTGTTGCAGTCGGTGAGGAAGGGCTTGCCGCCCAGCTCCTTCACGGTGTCGGCCACCACCTTGGCATAGTTGGGCCGCAGGAAGGCCAGGTTCCCCGGCTCGCCAAAGTGGATTTTAATGGCGGCGTACTTGTTGGTAAAATCAATCTTGCCAATGCCCGCCGCGGTGATGAGCTTTTTCAGCTTTTGCAGCAGGTTGCAGTCGAAGGTGGTGCGCAGGTTTGTAAAGTAGACTTTGGATTTTTCCATGGGTTTCTCCTTTGCTCTGTTTCTCTGGGTTCACTTTCTGGCTGGCTTTTTCTTGGCGGCTACCTTTTCCCCGTTGGGGCCCACCCCGGCCTTTTTGCAGAAGGGGGCCATGCAGCACTGCTCGCAGTAGGCCTTGCGGGCGGTGCACACCGCCCTGCCGTGGAGCACCAGCCGGTGGCAGAAGTCGTTGGATTCCTCTGGGGGCAAAATGGCCCGCAGGTCGTTTTCCACCTTTTCCGGGGTGGTGTTCGCCGTCAGCCCCAGGCGGCCGGCAATGCGGATGCAGTGGGTGTCCGTCACCACGGCGGGCTTGTGGTAGATGTCCCCCACAATGAGGTTGGCGGTTTTCCGCCCTACGCCGGGCAGCCGTGTCAGCTCCTCGATGGTGTCCGGCACCTGGCCGCCGAACTCGTCCCGAATCATCAGGCACATGCCCAAAATGTCCTTGGACTTGGTGTTGTAAAACCCGCAGGAGCGAATCAGCTCCCCAATCTCCTCCACCGTGCCCTCGCAAAAGGCCTCCAAGGTGGGGAAGCGGGCGAACAACCCCGGGGTGACCAGGTTCACCCGGGCGTCGGTGCACTGGGCGGAAAGCCGTGTGGCGATAAGCAGCTGCAAGGGGTCCTGGTACTCCAGGGAACACACGGCCCCGGGATACTCCGCCTTAAGGGCTTCCACCGCCAGCTTGGCCCGTTCTTTTTTCGTCATGGAAAGCGCTCCTTCCCGTGGTTTCGTTTCCCCTCTATTGTACCCTGTTTCCCGCCTGCTGGCAAGATGTGTATCTGTCGCTGGGGCTTTTTTGCCGCCGAAGGTTTTTCCCAAGGGGCGGCTTTCCCATTGCCATCCCGGCGCTTTTCCTGTATAATGAAGAAAAGCGGCGGGGCCTCCTGCCGGGGATTACCAGAGAGAAAGGAAGTCGAATGCCATGTTCAACGATTTGATGGATACCATCGGTTTTGTCACCGGCCAGGACCCGGAGGTGGGCCAGGCCATGGAAAAGGAGCTGGCCCGCCAGCGCCGCAACCTGGAGCTGATCGCCTCGGAGAACATCGTCTCCCCCGCGGTGATGGCGGCCATGGGCTCGGTGCTCACCAACAAGTACGCCGAGGGCTATCCCGGCAAGCGGTACTATGGCGGCTGCCAGTGCGTGGACATTGTGGAGGACATCGCCCGGGACCGCGCCTGCCAGCTCTTTGGGGCGGAGCACGCCAACGTCCAGCCCCACTCCGGCGCCCAGGCCAACCTGGCGGTGTACTTCGCCCTGCTCCAGCCCGGCGACACGGTGCTGGGCATGAACCTGGCCGAGGGCGGCCACCTGACCCACGGCTCCCCGGTGAACATGTCCGGCGCCCTGTACAACTTTGTGGCCTACGGCGTGGACCCGGAAACCGGCCGCATCGACTACGACAAGCTCATGGCCCAGGCTTTGGAGGTGCGCCCCAAGCTCATTGTGGCCGGCGCCAGCGCCTATCCCCGGGCCATTGACTTCGCCAAGTTCCGGGAGATTGCCGACGCCTGCGGGGCCAAGCTCATGGTGGACATGGCCCACATCGCCGGGCTGGTGGCCGCCGGGCTCCACCAGAACCCCGTGCCCTACGCCGACGTGGTCACCACCACCACCCACAAGACCCTCCGCGGCCCCCGGGGCGGCCTTATCCTCTGCAAGGAGGAGTACGCCAAGGCCATTGACAAGGCCATTTTCCCCGGCACCCAGGGCGGCCCGCTGATGCACATCATCGCCGCCAAGGCCGTGTGCCTGGGCGAGGCCTTGCAGCCCGCCTTCAAAGAGTACGGCCAGCAGGTGGTGAACAACGCCCAGGCCCTGGCCAAGGGCCTGCTGGACCGGGGCGTGAAGCTGGTGTCCGGCGGCACGGACAACCACCTGATGCTCATCGACCTGACGGACAGCGAGCTCACCGGCAAGGAGCTGGAGCGCCGCCTGGACGAGGTGTACATCACCGCCAACAAGAACACTGTCCCCGGGGAGAAGCGCAGCCCCTTCACCACCAGCGGCGTGCGCCTGGGCACCCCGGCCGTCACCACCCGTGGGCTGAAAGAGGCGGACATGGATGAAATCGCCGCCTGCATCGCCCTGTGCATGGAGGACGGCTTTGAGGGGAACATCGAAGCCATCCGCGCCCGGGTGGAGGCCATCTGCCAGCGTTACCCCCTCTACGCCTAAAGGAATACGCCAAAGCCGCCAGGAAGCCTTCCCGGCGGCTTTTTTGGAGGTGGATTTTCAAACGTTTGTTTGCAAAAGTGGCTTGCGCTTTTCGGGGAAAAATGCTAGAATAAGCTATCATACTTCCAGAAAGGGGTGTTTCTATGGCTGCTCCCTTGGCGGATAGGGTCCGTCCCGCCACGCTGGACCAGGTGGTGGGCCAGCAGCATATTTTGGGGCCCGGCCGCGCCCTGCGGAAGATTATCGAGGCCGGCGAGGTGCCCAACATGGTGTTTTACGGCCCCGCCGGGGTGGGCAAGACCACCGTGGCCTCCATCATCGCCAAGAACACCAAGCGGCACCTGGTCAAGCTGAACGGCACCACCGCCTCCACCGCGGACATCAAAGAGGCCGTGGCCAGCACCAACACCTTTGAGGGAATCAACGGCGTGCTGCTCTATCTGGACGAGATTCAATACTTCAACAAGAAGCAGCAGCAAACCTTGCTGGAGTTTATGGAGAACGGCTCCATCACTTTGATTGCCTCCACCACGGAAAACCCCTACTTCTACGTGTACAACGCCATTTTAAGCCGCTCCACGGTGTTTGAGTTCAAGGCCGTGGAAAGCGGCGAGATTGAAAAGGCGGTGGAGCGGGCCTTCCGGGTGCTGGCGGAGGAGGAGGGCCGGCCCATTCTGCCGGAGGAGGGCGTGTGCGCCCACATCGCCAGCCACTGCGGCGGGGACGTGCGCAAGGCCATGAACGCCGTGGAGCTCTCCACCTTGGCCTGCGACAGCGGCGGGCCCCACATTGAAGTCACCTTGGAGGCCGCCCGGGAGCTGACCCAAAAGAGCACCATGCGCTACGACAAGGGCGGCGACGAGCACTACGACTTGATGAGCGCCTTCCAGAAGTCCATGCGGGGCTCGGACCCAGACGCCACGGTCCACTATCTGGGCCGCCTGCTGGAGGCCGGGGATTTGCCCTCGGCCTGCCGCCGCCTGCTGGTGTGCGCCTGCGAGGACGTGGGCCTGGCCTGGCCCCAGATTATCCCCATTGTCAAGGCGGCGGTGGACGCGGCTTTGATGGTGGGCCTGCCCGAGGCCCGCATCCCCCTGGCGGACGCGGCTATTTTGGTGGCCTTGGCGCCCAAGTCCAACTCCGCCTACAGCGCCTTGGACAGCGCCATCGCCGACATCAAGGCGGGGAAGGCCGGGCCCATCCCCCGGAATTTGCAGAATAAGCATTACGACTCCGCCGAGGTGGAGCGCAAGGGCCAGTTCTATCAATACCCCCATGACGCCCCCCACCACTGGCTGCCCCAGCAGTACCTGCCCGATTCCCTGCTGGGCGCCCGCTATTACCAGTACGGCGAGAACAAAAACGAGCAGAGCTTCCGGGCTTACTGGGAGAAAATCAAGCATACGGGAGGGGGCAGCCCTATATGATGAAGATAGGGGCCCCACCTGAAAGAAAAAGGAGGTACACACAGTGAAACCCTTAGTTTTGGGAAACCTTTCCTACGGGATGTACGCCATCGGCGTAAAGGACGGCAGCCGCCCCAACGCCTGCATCGCCAACACCGTGATGCAGATTTCCAAGGCCACCCCCTCCGACGCGGCGCTGGTGGCCGTCGCCCTGAGCAAGGAGAACTACAGCTGCCAGTGCGTGGAGCAGGAGGGCATCTTCTCCATCTCCGTGCTGTCCCAGGACACCCCCGCTACGGTGATTGGCGCCCTGGGCTTTGTCTCGGGCCGCGGGGTGGACAAGCTGGGGAATATCCGCCACAAGGTGCTCATCGAGGGCGTGCCTGTCATCAAGGAGAACACCTGCTGCTGGTTCCTGTGCAAGGTCCAGGAGAAGCTGGACCTCCCCGGCCAAGTGGTGTTTGTGGCGGAGATTATCGCCGGCAGCGACGAGGCCGTGGGCACCCCCATGACCTACAAGTACTATGTGGAGCAGCTGGGCGGGGCTTCTCCCAAATATTCCCCCACCTACCTGCCCCCGGCCCGCACCTTCGACAAGAGCAGCGGCGAAAGTTTTGTGTGCTCGGTGTGCGGCTATGTCTACAGGGACCCCAACTTCGGCTTTGAGGAGCTCCCCGCCGACTGGACCTGCCCCGTGTGCAAGATGCCCAAGAAGGCCTTTGTGCGGAAAAAGTAAATGTGCTGGAAGACTTTCCAGAAAGGCGCGCTGCCCCCTTCGCGGTGCGCTTTTTTTGTACAAGGTCAAAAAATTATGTAAATCTCAAATTTGGTGCTGCTCTACAGAAATAGGCGACATTATGAAATATAATTCAACAAAATAGAATATTATGAAAACTTATTCGCAGATTTTGCATCTAAAAGTAAGAAACTCGTAAAGATTTCATAATGGCTTTGTAACAAATGGGCCGTACACTCTGTGTCGTGAACCGGAAGGGGGATAGGCCCCGCGCCGGGGAGCGCCCCGCAAGGGCGCCTCACAAAATTTTGCAATAAAGGGGAAACTCACTATGAAGAAACTTCTCGCGGGCTTTTTGGCCCTCACTCTGGCCCTGAGCATGGCTGCCTGCTCTGGTGGCGGCAACGGCTCCACCAGCTCTGCCAGCGGCACCTCCAGCGCCAGCACTGCTTCCACTGTCTCCGAGGAAGGCACCGATTCCACTTCCTCCGCTGCTGAGGACTCCACCGCTGATTCCTCCGTGGCTTCCGATTCTTCTGTGGCCTCCGATTCTTCCGTGGCCGAGTAAGGAACAGGAACATAAAAAGGGCCGGCGCGTGCCGGTCTTTTTTCTTTGCGCGAAAAAAGAGGATTGGCACAGCGCCAGCCCTCTTTCTCTTATTTATAGATAAGGCGTTACGGTTCCCACACCAGCTGATAGACGATCTCCCCGTGGACCATGCGGCCGTCGGGGCGGAAGCCCACACTCTCGTACAGGGCGCGGCCCCAGGCGTTGTCGGGGTTGCAGCTGAGGTACACCCTGTGGTGCGCCTTGTCTTGGCGGATGCGCTCCAGCACCATGGCCAGGGCCTGCCGCCCATAGCCCTTGGACTGGTGGCGCTGGTCAATCATCAGCCGGTAAATCCAATACTCCGTATCCTCCACGTCCAAGCCGTACATGGTAAAGCCCACGGGGGTGTCCCCCTCGTAGAGGGCCAAGGGCACGCACTCCGGCTGGGCGTAGGCCTGGGACAGGGAGTAGGCGTTGGTGGCCACAAAGAACTTCTGGCTCTCCGTGGTGGACAGCTTGAGGATGTCCCGGAAGTTGTGCCGGTCAATTTCCCGAAATTCCAGCATGGCTGCCTCCTTAAAACACATAGGTGCCCGCGGTGAGCTGCCGCTGGGTGCCGTCGGGGAGAAGCAGCTGGGCCTGGCAGTCAAAGGGCACGGTGACGCTGCCGTGCAGCTGGCCATCCACATACTTCCACGCCACTTGGTAGGTGCCGGCGGCGGAGTCCAGCTTCATCTTGGCCCAGGAGAGGCGCGCGTCGGGCATGGGCCGGATGACGGCCTTCTTAAAGCCGGGGGCCTCCTCCACGGGGTTCAGGCCGCAGAGGTTGCGGTACATCCAGTCCACAATGGAGCCGTAGGCGTAGTGGTTCAGGCTGTTCATCCCCGTGCCGCTGATGGAGCCGTCGGGCAAGATGGAATTCCAGCGCTCCCACACGGTGGTGGCGCCCATGTTCACCTCGTAAAGCCAGCTGGGGAAGTCCTCGTTAAAGAACAGGGTGTAGGCCACGTCGTTGGCGCCGTTGTCCGATAGGGCCCGGCACAGGAAGGGCGTGCCGCAGAAGCCGGTGTCCAGGTGGTTGCCCCGGGCCCGGATGCGCTCCTTCAAAGCCTCCAGCACCACGTCCCGTTTGCCATCGGGGTACAGCCCGAAGAACAGGGACAGCACGCAGGCCGTCTGGGTGACGGGGATTTTCAACGTGCCGTCGGCCTGGAAGTACTCCTCCAGGAAAGCGGCCTTGATTGTTTCGCACAGCCCCTGGTACTCCTGCTGGTCCTCCCCATGGCCCAGGGCCTTGGCGGCCTTGGCTGTCAGGCTGGCGGAGTAGTAGTAGAACGCCGTGGCGGTGTAGGGCAGGCTGGTTGCGCCAAAGGGGTTCTGGGTGTCGCCGTCCTCCCGGTCCAGGGCCAGCCAGTCGCCCAGCTGGCGGCCCCGCAGCCACAGGCCCCGGCCGCCGTCGGCCTGGTCGTCTTGGCGGATGCGCTCCACCCAGGCCTTCATCACCGGGTATTCCTCCCGCAGCAGCGACAAATCGCCGTAGTTCTCGTAGACGGCCCAGGGCATCATGGTGGCCACGTCGCTCCAGATGGCGCAGCCGCCCGGGTTGCCGCTGAGCCAGAAGGCGCCGGCCTCGTCGGGCGCCTTGGGGGCGGGCACAAAGAAGGGCACCGCGCCCTTGCAATACCGCTGTTCCTCCCCCACGTTGTGGAGGAAGTGGTGGAAGAAGGCGGGCATGTACAGGTTTTTGCAGGCGGTGGCGGAGATGATGGCTGCGTCGCCGGTCCAGCCCAGGCGCTCGTCCCGCTGGGGGCAGTCGGTGGGGATGTCCAGGAAGTTGTCAAACTGCCCCCACATGGCGTTGTGGAACAGCTGGTTGACCCGGCTGTCCGCCGTCTCAATGGAGCCGGTGGGGTCGATGTCCGAGCGGATGTGCACCCCGGCAAAGTCCTCCGGCCGCACCTGGGAGACGCCCTCCACCTTCACATAGCGGAAGCCGTAGAAGGTGCCGTGGGGCCGCACATGGGCCTTTTCTCCCTTGGAGATATACCGGTACTCCGCCTTGGCGGAGCGCAGGTTGTCCCGGTAGAAGCAGCCGTCCTGGAGCACCTCGCCGTAGGTGAGCACAACCTCCGTGCCCGCGGGCTCGCTTACGTCAAACTCCACCCAGCCGGTCATGTTCTGGCCGAAGTCCAGCACGGTTTCGCCCCTCTTGGTGTGGAGCACCGTGGGGGTGAAGCTGGCCTTCTTCACAATCTTGGGCCCCAGGCGGGCCATGAGCTTTTCCAGCTTCTCCGTGCCGGGGAGGACGCCGCCGGCCTGGGCCTGGCAGCCGTTCTGGCTCCAGCCGGGGACTTCCCGCCGGGCGTCGTAGTGCTCGCCGTCGTAGATGTTGCTGAAGGTGACAGGGGAGGGGTAGCTTTTCCAGCTCAAGTCCGTGGGGACGGTCACCTCGGCGCCGTCCTTCAGCTTCACCCGGATTTCGCAGATGGCCTGCATGGTGTCGCCGTACAGATTGTGGTACCGGTCAAAGATGATGTCCCCCTTGTACCATCCGGGGGCCAAGGCCAGTCCCACGGTGTTTTCCCCGGCCCGCAGCAGCCCGGTGATGTCGAAGGTCTGGTACTCCAGGTGGAAGTCGTAGCAGTGGTAGCCAGGCAGCAAGTACTCGTCCCCGGCCTTCTGGCCGTTGACTTCCAGCTCGTAGATGCCTACGCCGCAGGCGTAGGCCCGGGCGCTTTCCACCTCTCCGGGGAGGATGAAGCTCTTGGCCAGCAGGGGCTGGGTCTCCTTGTCGGCGAAGTCCGCGGCAATCCACTGGGCAGCCCAGGGCTCCTCCTGCTTGGCGGTCTCAAACCAGGAGGAGGCGGAGGCGGTGTCGCCGCCGTCGCCCCACACGGTGACGGTCCACTGGTAGCGGGTGCGGGGCTTCAGCTCCACCGGCGCCTCAAAGCCCAGGGAGGACACATCCTCCCGCCGGCCGCTGTCGTAGACGATCTCCCCGCCGGCTTCCACCACGATTTGGGCGCAGGCCTGGCGCTTGTCGGTGGTGTCCTCCGCCACCCAGGAAAAAACCGGCCGCCGGATGAAAAGCCCTAGGGGCTGGGTGATATGGTTGGTGCGAAGATGGGTCAGTTTCAAAACGATTCCTCCATTCCAGGCGGCTTGCCCCGCCCTGTGTTTATTGGCTGTCCCCTGTCCAGTAGTAGGGCAGCAGGTCTTTTACTTTTACCACGGTGTCCTCTGCCACCAGCACCAGTGCGTCTGGATTTCCCAGCTGCATCAAGAACTCCCGGCACCTGCCGCAGGGGGCCATGACGCGCTTATCCCAGCCCACCGCCACAATTTTCTCCACCCGGTTCTCCCCGGCGGTGAACATGGCGGCAATGGCCGCGTGCTCGGCGCAGAAGCCCAGGCTGCAGGCGGTATCGATGCACACGCCCCGGTACACGTTCCCTTTGTCGGTGACAAGGGCGGCGGCCACGCCGCCGGTTTCCACATTCTCCGAGACTTGCCGGGGGTCCAGCACCTCCACGGCCTTTTGGTACAGCTCTGCAAATTCCATAGAAAACACTCCTCGCTCGTTTGCAATCATACTCCAAGCCCCGGGGAAAAACCAGGACGCCTTTTCGCAAAAATGGGACCGGACTTATAGCGCCATGCCAGCGTGCCCCAGGCTAGGGCTTACGCCCCATTCTAGCACGGCGGGGTGGGGAAGTCCATGGCCCTGCCGCAAAAACGCTGAAAAATGGAAAAAATTCATTGACTTTCCGGGCGTTTTCCCCTATGATGGTAGTGTGCAAATTGTACGGACAATTCACTTGTAGAAAGAAGGCATCCCATTATGGAAAAGAAATTCGCCCGCATCACCCTGGACAAGGATTTCCAAATCAGCCGGGTGGACAAGCGCATTTACGGCTCCTTTATCGAGCACCTGGGCCGCGCCGTCTACGGCGGCATCTACCAGCCCGGACACCCCTCCGCCGACGAGGAGGGCTTCCGCCAGGACGTGCTGGACCTGGTAAGGGAAATCGGCGTGCCCATCGTCCGCTATCCCGGCGGCAACTTCGTCTCCAACTTCTACTGGGAGGACAGCGTGGGCCCTGTGGCCGACCGTCCCCGCCGGCTGGAGCTGGCCTGGCGCAGCACCGAGCCCAACCTGGTGGGCGTCAACGAGTTCGCCTCCTGGAGCAAGAAGGCGGGCTCCGATGTGATGATGGCTGTGAACCTGGGCACCCGGGGCATTGAGGCCGCCTGCAATCTGCTGGAGTACTGCAACCACCCCTCCGGCACCAAGTACAGCGACTGGCGCGTCTCCCACGGCGTGGAGCAGCCCCACAACATCAAGGTGTGGTGCCTGGGCAACGAGATGGACGGCCCCTGGCAGACCGGCCACAAAACCGCCCAGGAATACGGCCGCCTGGCCGACGAGACCGCCAAGGCCATGAAGCAGATTGACCCCAGCATCGAGCTGGTGGTCTGCGGCAGCTCCAACACCAAGATGCCCACCTATCCCCAGTGGGAGGCCACCGTGCTGGAGGAGACCTACGACAACGTGGACTTCATCTCCCTGCACAGCTACTACGGCAACCCCTTGAACGACACCGCCAACTACCTGGCCTCCGCCGACGACATGGACCAGTTCATCCGCACCATCATCTCCACCTGCGATTTTGTCAAGGCCAAGAAGCGCTCTAAGAAGGACATGATGCTCAGCTTTGACGAGTGGAACGTGTGGTTCCACGCCAACGCCGCGGACAACGACACCATGACAAACCGCCCCTGGAGCGTGGCGCCCCACCTGCTGGAGGACCACTACGACTTTGAGGACGCCCTGATGGTGGGCCTGATGCTCATCACCTTGCTGAAGCACTCCGACCGGGTGCGTATGGCCTGCCTGGCCCAGCTGGTCAACGTCATCGCCCCCATCATGACCGAGGAGAACGGCCCCGCCTGGAAGCAGACCATCTTCTACCCCTACCTCCACGCCAGCAAGTACGGCCGGGGCATCGCCCTGAACCCCGCCCTGCGCTCCTCCAAGCACGACACCAAGGAGTTCACCGATGTGGACGACGTGGTCACGGTGGCTGTGTGGGACGATGAGAAGGATGAGGTCACCATCTTCGCCGTAAACCGCGATTTGGAGGAGGACATCCCCCTGGAGGCCGACCTGCGCACCTTTGAGGGCTACCGGGTGCTGGAGCACATCGTCCTGGAAAACGACGATATGCTGGCTGTGAACACCGCCGGGCACCAGACAGTGCTGCCCAAGGCCGTCACCGACAGGGACGAGCTGGTGGACGGCATCCTCACCAGCCGCCTGGGCAAGGCCAGCTGGAACGTCATCCGCCTGGGCAAGTGATTTTCCGTTTAAAAGGAAGCAACAAAAAAGGCATCTAAGCGCTTGGCTTAGATGCCTTTTCTATGTTCGTTTCTAGAATTACAGGCCCTGGTTGTAGGCGTTCAGGATGATAACACAGGCCTGTGCCCGCTGGGCGTTGTCCTTGGGGGCAAAGGTGTTGTTGCCCATGCCGCTGATGAGCCCCCGCTCCCGGCAGGCGTACACAGCGTTTTTGGCCCAGGAGGCAATGGAGCTGTCATCGCTGAAAGCCTGGGAGCTGCCGCTGTAGGTCAGCCCGGCATAGTTGGCCAGGGTGACGCAAATCTGCTCCCGGGTGATGGGGTTGGCCGCTCCAAAGGTGCCGTCGCCCATGCCGCTCATGTAGCCCATAGCTGCCACCCAGTTTACAGCGCCGGAGTACCACTGGCCGTTGATGTCGCTGAAATCGCTGTCCCCGGCGTAGGCGGCGGTGTCCACCCCAGCCAGGTTGGCCAGGGCCGCGGCGAATTCCGCCCGGGTGATGGTCTGGGTGGGGTCAAACTCGTTGCCCCGGCCGGAGAACAGCCCCAAAGAAACAGCGTCGTCCACATAGTCAAAGTACCAGTCATCGCTGGTGAAGTCCGTAAACAGGGAGCCGCCGGCAAAGGTGACGGTTGCCATGGGGCTTGTCCAATCGTCCTGAATGGCCACGGCGCGGTAGGTGCCGGAGAGGGCCAAGGGGCCCGTGTACAAAGAGCTGTCCGCGGTGGGATGGGTGCCGTCGGTGGTGTAGCGGATGTCACAGTTCTCCGGCGCGGAGATGAGCAGCCGCCCGTCCTCCACAGAGAAAGTGGGGGCCGCCAAGGGGGATTCCATCTTTACGTAGATGGAGCTAACATAGCCAATGGAGCCGGAGGCGGTCTCCACATGGTACCACTGGTCGCTGGTGATGCCCTCGGCAGTGATTTCCTGGCCGGTGACAGTTTCCATCACCTTCACCTGGGTGTCGCGGTACAAGGTGGCCACGGTATCGGAGGAGGTGGTGGGTTCGCTGCGCAGGCGCACGCCGTTGCCGGTGACCAGGCCGTTAAACTCGCTGTCCGAGGGGACGTCGTCCCCGCCGTCAATAATGTCCTGGGTGTTGTCCTCACCGTCGTAGCCCAAAGAGCGCAGGGTGTCGGCCACGGTGGTGGCGGAGACGTACTCGCTGCTCAAAGCCGGGGCGCCCTCGGCGCCGGGAACCAGCTGGGACCCATCGGCCGCCAGGGCAATGCCGTCGCTGCCGATGGTGATGCCGTCCACCACAGTGTCCACGTCGTACTGGCAGTTGCTGTAGTGGTACAGGGCGCCGTCAAATTCATACCAGCCGTTGGAGGGGTACACCAGGCCGTTGTCAAACACGTGCCAGGCGGTCCAGCCCCGGCCGCCGTCCACCACGGGGCCGTAGCGCATGTTGGTGCCGTAGTCGCTGTTGTCCGCCGCCATGTTGTTGCCCAGGTAGATGCCGATGTGGCTGTAAATGCCCGTAGAGGGGTCGTTATAATCGGGTATGGTGATGACCAACCCGTGGACGCGGGGGATGCCGTACAGCTCGTCAAGGTCCCCGGAAAACGCGCAGTTGTACTTTACCTGGGAAGAAACGCCGCCATAGCAGCCGGCTTCGGCGCCTAGATCCTTAAAATAGGAATAAATCAGGCCGGCGCAGTCGGAAACCCGCACGCCGTCGGAATTTGTCTCCCCTTTTCCGCCATAGGAATACAGCCAGCCGTCCCGGTAGGCCATCAGGCCGTGCTCTGCCAGGCCCAAAGAGGTGGGGGCGCCGGCCGCTTGGGCGGGCAGGCGAAGCGTGGTAAAAACGGTGGCCAGCACAACCAGCGCCAGCAGGACGCACAAAGGCCTTCGGCCCTGTTTTGCCAGGTGTTTCGCTCTATACATAGTCAAGGGAATACCTCCTAAAGTAAAAGGGGCCGTGAAGGAGTGATCGTCCATGGCGGCCCCAGTTTTCAGCGCAGTGCAGTGGGTTTTATAGGTTACAAATTGGTTACATTATACCACGTTATTTTACATAATGCAACCCCGGGCGGGAAATTGGAAGATTTTGTTTCCCATGCTCCGGCAAAAAAGCTTGCCGCGGGGGGATTGACATTGCCGCCGGATTCGGGGATAATTGTAAGATGAAACTGGTTCCCGGGGCGCGGCCCTGGGTGGAAGAAAGGGGTTTTGGTGATGAAAAAGATTGGGAAGAAATGGGGCAGCCTGCTGCTGGCAGGGCTGCTTTTGGCGGCGTCGCTGCCCATAGGGGCGCTGGCCCAAGAGCCCGCCGGGGAAGAGCCCGCCCCCCAAGAGGGCTTTGTCTACCAGTGGGGCGACGGGGACGAGAGCTACGCCCTGCGGGAAACCCAGGACACCCTGGGCGGCGGGGAGGCAGGCCGCACGGCGGCCCAGACCTTTTCCGCGCCTCTGGGCTCCTATGACGACGGCTCCTTCTACGGCCAGCTGACAGCCCGTCAAAAGGCCTGCTACGACGCTTTGGCCGCCATCCCCTTAAGCCAAATCCTCACCGCCTCGGAGAACCAAGGCTACAAGCAGGTGCGTGTGGGGGTGGACGAGTTCTACGGCCTGGGCATGACCGGGTATATCCTCAACCAGGTGTTTACCCCCAGCGCCTCCTCCGAGCCGCTGTACCGCCAGCTGTACACCGACATCTGCGCCGCCATCACCGCCCTGCGCTATGACAAAGCGGACGCCCTGTGGCTTTCAGACATGCGCTACGGCATCTATGTGGAGAGCACCAGCGGCGGCTCTGTGGCAACCCGGGAAATCCTCTTTGGCTTCCGCCTGAACTACGGCGGCCAGGAGCAGGAGATGTACGACCAGCAGATGGCCAGCGCCCAGGCCATCGCCGATAAGGTGGACCGGGACGCCGACCTCTACGAGCAGGTGATGCAGGTCCACGACCTGCTGGCGGCCCAGAGCACCTATAATAAAGAGCCTGCGGACAGCACCGCGGAGAACCTCTCCCACCAGGCCTACAGCTGCCTGGTGGCGGGGGACGCCTACGAGCCTGTGTGCGACGGCTACGCCAAGGCCGTGAAAGTGGTCTGCGATTTGCTGGAAATCCCCTCCACCTTGGCCATCAGCGAGAACCACATGTGGAACAACATCAAGATGGACGACGGCGACTGGTACAACCTGGACCTGACCTGGGACGACACCGGCGACGCCGGCAG
>FR893795.1:11526-12660 GCA_000435395.1 Firmicutes bacterium CAG:94 | reverse complement strand
GCTGGTGGATGGGGTGGCTTTCAACAAGCAACCCGACCACGTGGAGCGCAATATCTGGATTGAGGACAGCCAGCTGAACTCTGTCACCTTCCGGTACCCCTCGAAGAATCCCCAGGCCTACGTGTATGTGGAGGGCGGCTACGACCCCCTGCGGTTCCCCGATGTAAAGCGCAGCGCCTGGTACTATAGCTATGTGGAGAGCGCCGCGGATATGGGCCTGTTTGTGGGGGACGAAAAGGGCTTCTTCAATCCCAAAGCGGACATCACCCGGGCCCAGTTCGTCCAGGTGCTCTACAACGCCGTGGCCCCCGAGGACTACACCCCCGCCGAGCTGACCTTCCGCGACGTGCCCGCCGGGAAGTGGTACACCAACGCCGTGGCCTGGGCCTCGGAGATGGGCGTGGTGGCCGGCTATGAGGACGGCAATTTCCGGCCCGGCGCCAACATCACCCGGGAGGAGATGTGCGTGGTGCTGGAGAACTACCGCCGCCTCATCACTGACGCCCAGCCCGAGCCCGTGGACTTCACCTTCCCCGACGATGAGGAAATCTCCTCCTGGGCCAAGGAGGCCGTGTACAACTGCTACGATTACAGCTTGATTTCCGGCGACGAGCGCAGCTACTTCAACCCCACGGACAACACCATCCGCTGCGAGGCCGCCACCGTGTTCACCAAGTACGTGCTCCTGCTGGAGCAGCTGCCGCCCAAGGAGGAGCAGCCCGAGGACCCGGACGAGGAATCCTCTTCCTCCCAGGAGGAGAGTTCTTCCAGCGAGGAGCCCTCCGAGGACAGTTCTTCCAGCGAGGGGGAATCCTCTTCTTCCCAGGACAGCGGTTCCTCCAGCGACTCCTCCCAGGAGAGCAGCAGTTCTTCCGAGGAGACCTCTCTCCCCACCACCAACGAGGATAGCGAAACCCACCAGGCTCCTGGACCGTGAGCCCACTCCCCGCGAGGATGAAAACAGCATGAGAAAAGGGAGCTGCGGCTAGCCGCTCCCAGTGATGGCTGGATATAGGAAAAAAACTCCCGGAAGGCCCCAACGCCTTTCGGGAGTTTTTTCTATTTCTGGTCCAACCAGGAACTCTAGGCCAGCACCTCTACCTGCTCTATGCCGTAGTAGGCAAACAGCGCCAG
>FR893795.1:0-11369 GCA_000435395.1 Firmicutes bacterium CAG:94 | reverse complement strand
TGGCGGATGGAGCAGGCGCGCTCCCCCCGGGCCAGGGGCAGCTGGGGGGGATTCGCCTCCCCGGGGCACTGCCCCAGGGCCGCGGCCGCCTGGGCCAATTCCTCCGGGGTGTTCTCCGGGGTGGCCATCAGCACCAGGAAGTCCCGGTCGGCGTACTCGCACTCCGCGCCCTGGCGCCGCAGCTGCCCGGCCAGCTCTTGGCCTGTCACCCCGCGGGGAGCGGCCACTGTCACCCGCAAAGGGTCGCTGGGCTCCACCCGCCAGCCTGCGGCGGTGAGCCTTTTCCGAAGCTCCGCCAAGCGTTCGACGGCCTCCGCCAGGCGCTGGGGGTAGCCCTCCGCCAGGTAGCGGTTGCACAAATCCAAAGAGGCCAGCGTCAAATAAGAGGGGCTGGTGGAGCCAAACAGCCCCAGGGCGGACTTGGCCAGCGGCGCCAGCTGTGCCGGGGCGGTGGGGGAGAGGTGCAGATATGCCCCGCCGGTGAGCACCGGCAGGGTCTTGTGGGCGGAATCGCAGCACAAATCGGCGCCCAAATCCAGGGGGTGGAGGGAGGGCTGCAAAAACCGCAGATAGGCCCCGTGGGCGTTGTCCACCAGCAGCAAGGTGCCGTGCTGGTGGCATACCTGGGCCAAAGCGGGGATTTCCGCCATGCCGCCCAAGTAGTCCGGGCTGGTGAGGTACACCGCCGCCGGAGGCTCCGGCAGGCTGTGTAGGGTCTCCTCCAGCTGGGCGGGGGAGATGGGGCACCCGCACAAAGAGCGGCTTTCCTCCGGCCACAGCCAGCGGATTTCCAAATCCAGCAAAGCGGCGGCGGAGACAAAGGCCCGGTGGACATTCCGCGCCGCCACCACGGTGTGGGAGCCGCTGGCCGCCACCGCCAGGTACAGCATGGCCCGGATGCACTGGCTGGAGCCCTCGGTGGAGTAGCAGGTGCGCTGGCTGCCGAACAGGGCGGCAGCGTTTTGCTCGCTCTCCGCCAGGATGCCCTCGGCCTCGTAGAGGGCGTCCGCCCCGTGGATTTCCGTGATGTCCCAGGGCTCGCAGCCCAAAAAGCAGCGGCCCTTGTGGCCGGGCATGTGCAGCCGGGCCGTGCCCGCCTTGGCGTAGCGCTGGACAAAGTCCGCTACCGGTGTGTTCACTGGCCGGCCTCCTGGGCGGCCTTCATCATGATGGCGCACTCAATGCGCTTGCGGAACAGCTCGCAGCCCGCCTCATAGACGCCCCGGATGGTGCCGGTGGCGTGGTAGGCGTTGGCCGCGCAGCCGCCGGAGCAGTACAGCTTGGCCCAGCAGCCGGCGCAGTCGGGCCGGGCGTAGGCGTTGCAGGCGCGGAACTCCTCCCGCAGGGCGGTGTTGGTCACGCCGTTCCACACGTCGCCCAGCTTGTAGGCCTCCTCGCCCACAAACTGGTGGCAGGGGTACAGGTCGCCCCAGGGGGTGACGGCCATGTACTCCGTGCCGGAGCCGCAGCCGGAGATGCGCTTGTACACGCAGGGGCCGCCGGTCAAATCCAGCATGTAGTGGTAGAAGGTGATGGGATGGCCCTCCTTCTCCCGGCGGAGCATGTCCTTGGCCAGGATTTCATACTGCTCCTTTACAATCGCAATGTCCTCCGGCGTCAGGGCGGCGGGGTCGTCGGGGGCGCACACCACCGGCTCCATGCTCAGCTCGGTAAAGCCCAGGTCGTCCGCCATGTGGAACAAGTCCTTGGTGAAGTCCGGGTTGGCGTGGGTGAAGGTGCCCCGCATGTAGTAGTCCTTCCCGCCCCGGGCCGCCACCAGCTTTTGGAACTTGGGCACAATGCGGTCGTAGCTGCCGTTGCCCGCGTAGTCCACCCGGGTGCGGTCGTTGATTTCCTTGCGCCCGTCCAAAGAGAGCACCACGTTGCTCATCTCCCGGTTGGCAAAGTCGATCACATCGTCGTCGATGAGCATGCCGTTGGTGGTGAGGGTGAAGCGGAAGTTCTTGCCCCGCTCCTTTTCCACGCTGCGGGCGTACTCCACCAGGCGCTTGACCACGTCCCAGTTCATCAGCGGCTCCCCGCCGAAGAAGTCCACCTCCAGGTTGCGGCGGGTGCCGGAGTGTTCCATGAGGAAGTCCAGGGCCTGCTTGCCCACCTCAAAGCTCATCAGGGCCCTGTCCCCGTGGTACTTGCCCTGGCTGGCGAAGCAGTACTCGCAGTTGAGGTTGCAGGTGTGGGCCACGTGGAGGCACAGTGCCTTTACCACGTTGCCGGAGCGCTCTTTAAAGGTCCCCGCCATGTCCGCGAAGGTGTCGGGGCTAAAGAGCTTGCCGGCGTCCTTTAAGGCCTGCACGTCCTGGATGCAGCCCCGCACATCCTCCTCTGTTACATCCGGGCGGCCGCCGTACTTTTCCAGCATGGCGGCCACAATCTCCTCTGGCGTGTGGGTCTCGAAAAGGGCGATGATGTCATAGGCCACCTCGTCCACCACATGGATGCTGCCGGAGCAGCTGTCGAGCACAATATTATAACCGTTTAACTGATATTGGTGTACCATTCAGTTCCTCCTGACACAAAAAAGGCCGCCCGAAGGCGGCGCCTTTTTTTATTTCTCTGTGTTCTCACACTTCTGGTTGGCTACGCCGCAGCTTGTCTTGCAAGCGGACTGGCAGGAAGTCTGGCACTCACCGCAGCCGCCGTTCTTGGCGCTCTCGCACATATCCCGGGTTTCCAGAGTCTTGATTCGTTCCATGACACATAGCTCCTTCAATAAGTTCTTCTGGCCCATGCCGCAGGGCGTAAACCAGTGTTTATAAGCAATCCTATCATAGTTGGCCGGGAAAGTCAAGGCGGCAGCGGGCCACTGCGGAAAAATTGGGCATGTGCGCACTTTTTGCCGGGGATTCGCGGGGTTTTCGCCTATTTCATCAGAAAGAGGGAAAGCCGCCTTCCCTCCCTGGGGCCCGCCGCTTGTCTCAGAATATGAAAGCAGCGGCGGCCCCTGCGGGCTGGGAGGAACATCCCCCGCCGCTGGGTGGCGACTCCCATTTTACAGCACACTTCCAAATTTTAATAGAAAAATTTATATAAAAAGTTATTAGAAAATTTTTGATAGCTGTGCTATGATAGAAGCAAGCACAAATACAAAGGCGGCGTTTCGCGCGCGGCCGAACCGAGAAAGCAGGAGGAGACGGAATTCCTGGCGCCCAATGAGCCTGCGGAGCCGGTGGAAACCAGCATTGGCGCCCGGTTCGAGAGGACGGAAATCCGGATGTACCACGGCAGGAAGTACTTTATCGGTGACAGCGTGACTTCCCAGGGCGAGCGGCTGTTCCGCACGGTGGCCTGTGAAAAGATGGTCCACTCGCCTACGGTGATGTTTGCCGAGATGGTGTGGGAGCATATTGGCAAGTTTGCCCGGGATACGAAAACCGGGGAGTTGATTCGGCTGTAAGACAGAGGGCGGCGTTTTGCTATTGTCGTTTTTTTAAAAGGATTGAGTGATGCTCTAAGGGAATTGACATGGGAAAGACGGACGTGGTATAATTAGCGTAAATGAAATTTTATATAAAAATTTATATATGAGTCTTTGGAGGATAAGGGAATAGAGGTGAGGCGGATCAAGTAAAAAACGTTGAAATATGGTGGGAACCAGTGCAGCTGAGGATTCGGTGGAGCAAACGGGATATTTCTGTTATATGGCCATTGGCAGGAGAAGACATTCTATCTTGTGGAGACGCATTGCAAAAATCATATAATATTTTACATCCTATTTTAGGCCGTTCCATTGAAACACAGGGTGCTGCTACAGTATAATGAAGGAATAAGCTGCGGCTTACCATACCGGACGAGCTATTTTTAGGAAGAAAGGGAGCACCCCACATGAAAGCGAATATCAAAAAAATCAGCGAGCTTACAGGCTTTTCCCCCGCCACCGTCTCCAACGCGCTAAACAACAAGCGAGGGGTGAACAAGGAGACAGCGGAGAAGATCCGGCAGACGGCACGGGAGATTGGGTACCTGGCAGAGTGGCACGTCAGCTCCATCAAGCTGGTGATGTACCGCGCCAGCGGGGCCATCGTCAACGACTCGCCCTTTTTCTCCTCCCTTGTCGCAGGGGTGGAGGCAGAGGCCAGGAACTTCGGGTTCGACACCTTGGTGTGCAACCTGTACCAGCACGCCGCGGACTACGACAGCCAGGTGGAGGAGCTGGTCAACGACCCCTCCAGCGCCCTGCTGATTTTGGCCACGGAGCTGGACAGCCGAGAGGCGGCCCGCTTCCAGGAGGCGCTGGCGCCGGTGGTCATGCTGGACAACTGGTATGAGGACCTGAACTTCAACGCGGTGCTCATCGACAACACCGACGCGGCCAGCGCCGCGGTGCGGTATCTCATAGAAAAAGGGCACCGGAAAATCGGCCATCTGAAGGGCAGCTACGGCATCAAGAACTTCTATTACCGGGAAGAGGGGTATATCCGCACCCTGCGGGAAAACGGCCTGGAGTGCGACCCGGGGCACACCTTCCTTCTGACGCCCAGCATGGAGGGGGCCTGCGCGGATATGGAGGCTTTGCTGCAGCGGGAGCCGGACCTTCCCACGGCGTTCTTCGCGGACAACGACAGGATCGCCCTGGGAGCGATCCGGGCCTTGAAGCAGAACGGCTACAATGTGCCGGGGGATGTGTCCGTGGTGGGGTTCGACGACCTGCCCTTCTGCGCCATCTCCAGCCCACCCTTGACCACCATCAAGGTGTATAACCGGGAGATGGGCAGCGCGGCGGTGCGGCGGCTGATGGAGCTGGTCAAATACGGCGACAGCTACTGCACCAAGGTGCAGGTACGCAGCTCCTTTGTGGAGCGGGACAGCGTGCGGGACTTGAACGGGGCTTCCCAGGAGGCCTAAATCATCGAGAATAAAGGAGGCAGTTTCCATGAAAGGGACAGAAATCAAGCTGGGCTACGCGCCCACCCGGCGGAGCATCTTCAGCGCGCCGGACGCCATCAAATACCGTGGCCTGACCAAGGACAGGCTGTTGGAGCTGGGGGTGTCCTTCGTGGACATCGACGGCATCAACCCGGAGGGCCTGCTCTACGACGACAAGGACGTGGCGCCCATTTTGGAGAAATTCCGGAAGGAGCAGGTGGACGGCCTGTTCGTGCCCCACTGCAACTTCGGCACAGAGTATGTGGTGGCGCGCTTGGCCCGGGAGCTGGGGGTGCCGGTGCTGCTGTGGGGCCCCGGGACGAGCGGCCGGACGAGAACGGCGTGCGCCTGCGGGACAGCCAGTGCGGCCTGTTCGCCACAGGCAAGGTGCTGCGGCGGTTCCAGGTGCCCTTTACCTACATGACCAACTGCCGCCTGACGGACCCGGAGTTCGAGCGGGGCGTGAAGGATTTTCTGGCGGTGTGCAACGTGGTGAAGGTGTTCCGCCACACCCGTATCCTGCAAATCGCCCCCCGGCCTTTCGACTTCTGGTCCACCATGTGCAACGAGGGGGAGCTGCTGGAGAAGTTCAACATCCAGCTGTCGCCCATCCCCCTGCCGGAGCTCACCGCCCAGGTGAAAAAGGCCAAGGAAGAGGGCACGGAAGTCAAGGCCGTGATGGACTACTGCGAGGAAAAGATGAATGTCTGCGTCACAGAGGAGCAGCTGGAAAACATCGCCGCCCTGAAGGTGCTATGCGCCGGCTGGCGGACCAGTACGGCTGCAATGCCGTGGCCATCCAGTGCTGGAACGCCCTGCAAGGGGAGCTGGGCATCATGCCCTGCGCGGCCAACTCCCTCTTAAATGAGGAGGGTCTGCCGGTGGTGTGCGAGACGGACATCCACGGGGCCATTACCGCGGTGATGGCGGAGGCGGCGCTGCGCTGGAAAAAGAGAGGGCTGGAAGCAGGCGGTGGAAACGCTGCTCACCCGGCCTGGGACAAAATAAATCAAGCAGGAGGAGTATCCTATGCAAGTGGAACGTTGGGACGTATTGGAAATTACGGTAAAGGGCCCCGGGGAGGGCAACCCCTTTGTGGAGCAGAACATCGAGGGCACCTTCACCGGCAAAAATGAGACCATCACCACCGCCGGCTTTTACGATGGCGACGGCGTGTACAAGGTGCGGTTCATGCCCTCCTTTGAGGGAGAGTACACCTACAAGACCACCGGCTCCTTCCCGGAGGCGGAGACCCAGGGCAGCTTCACCGTCACCCCGGCCACGGGCAACAACCACGGCCCGGTGCGGGTGGCGAACAAGTACCACTTCGCCTACGAGGACGGAGTGCCTTACTACTCTATGGGCACCACCTGCTACGTGTGGCCCCACCAGCCCGACGAGGTCATCCAGAAGACCCTGGCGGAGCTGGACAAGGGCTATTTCAACAAGATGCGCTTTTGCGTGTTCCCCAAGCACTACATCCACAACTTCAAGGACCCCCAGACCTTCCCCTACGAGGGCGCCCCGGTGGACGCCTCTGGCCTGACCGAGGAGAATTTCTCTTACAACGTGGGCTTTGAGGGCAACCAGTGGGACTTCACCCGCTTTGACCCCGAGCACTTCCGCCGCATCGAGCGGGCCATTTTGGCCCTGCGGGACCGGGGCATCGAGGCGGACCTTATTGTCATGCACCCCTACGACCGCTGGGGCTTCTCCGACATGGGCAAGGAGGCCGACGATTTGTACTGGCGCTACTGCATCGCCCGGTTTTCCGCCTACCGCAACCTGTGGTGGAGCCTGGCCAACGAGTACGACTTGATGAAGGCCAAGACCTTGGAGGACTGGGAGCACTACGCCAGCCTTCTCTGCCAGCTGGACCCCTACAATCACCTGCGCTCCGTGCACAACTGCATCCCCTTCTACGACTACACCCGCCCCTGGGTGACCCACTGCTCCATGCAGCGCCAGGACTTGTACCGCCATGTGGAGTACACCACAGACTACCGCACCCGCTACGGCAAGCCCGTGGTGTGGGACGAAATCGCCTACGAGGGCAACATCGACATGGGCTGGGGCAACATCTCCGGCCAGGAGCTCACCCGCCGGTTCTGGGAGGCCTCCATGCGGGGCGGCTACGCGGGCCACGGGGAGACCTTTATCGACGAGGAAAACGACATTCTGTGGTGGAGCCACGGGGGAGAGCTCCACGGTGAGAGCCCGGCCCGCATCAAGTTCCTCCACGAGATATTGTGCCAGACCCCGGGCTTGGGCCTGCGGGAGGGCAACAGCATTTTTGACGAGGTGGTGGCAGTCCCCGATTCCCCCGCCCACCAAGGGGAGTACGAAATCCACTACTACGGCTTTGGCCGGCCCAGCTTCCGCAACTTCCATAAGGAAGAGGGCGTTTCCTGGCGGGTGGAGGTCATCGACACCTGGGAGATGACAGTCACCGACCTGGGCGTGTTCTCCGGCAGCTTCCGGGTGCCTCTGCCTGGGAAGGAGTATATGGCCATCCGTTTGACGAGAGTATAAGAGGCGAAAAAGGGCTACCAGCCATGCGCAAGCAGGAGGTAGCCCTTTTTTGCTGCCTTTAGGCATAAGAAAAAGTCTGAACGCGAATTGCGTCCAGACTCATTCTGGGTGGGGTATACACTTTCGATGCCGCCCCAAACGCGGGCACAGTGTTACAAAAAAAGAAAACCTGCGGAGCGCGAATTGCTCACCGCAGGTGTGGTGGGAGAGAGTGGATTCGAACCACTGAAGTCGTCGACAACAGATTTACAGTCTGCCCCCTTTGGCCACTCGGGAACTCTCCCATATAAGCCCCTGCCGGTTTGGCTGGGTATGTCAATGCGCTTGCGTTTGTCTGCCAGTGGAGCTGGTGAACGGACTCGAACCCCTGACCTGCTGATTACAAATCAGCTGCTCTACCAACTGAGCTACACCAGCGGATTTTTTAGCGCTCGTTTATTATAGCGCAGGTCCCCTGGAAAGTCAAGGGTGAATTTCATCTTTTTTTGAAAAAATTGCCGCGCCCTGTTTGGCGGGAAAAGGGGCCTTTGAAAAAAGAAAGACAGGTTCCAAAGAAACCCAGGGGAAAAAGAAAAAACCTGTGGACTTTTCCCGGGATTATGCTACAATAAGATTGTACCCGCAGTGGAGTATCCCCAGTGGGTTTCCACGGGGAAAAGCGGGTGCCAAGTCTTTTGGAAAAGGAGTGTTTGCAGATGAAAAAGCTTGTCTATTTGGCCCTGGCCCTGTGCGTGATGGTGGCGGCTTTCAGCGGCTGCGGCGGCCAGTCTGACGACGGCGGCAATTCCAGCGCTGTTTCCAGCCCGCCTGCCACAGTGACCCCCACGCCCACCCCAGAGAGCCAGACGGCAAAGGCCTTGCGGGTCACAGCGGACTCCGGCCTGAACATCCGGGCCGAGGCCTCTACAGACGGTGAAATTTTGGGCCTGGCGGAAAACGGCCAGCGCTTGGCGCTGATGCTGGAGGACCCCCAGAACGGCTGGTATCAGGTCCAGTACAACGGGCAGACCGCCTTTGTCTCCGCTGATTACGCGGAGGTTGTGGAGGTCACTTTGGAAGAATACAACCAGCTGCGCGGCACTTCCTCTGGCACAGATACCACCAGCGATACCTCTGCCGCTGCCACGCCTACCCCTGCGCCGGACGACACCTCCTCCAGCGGGGCGGATTCCTCTTCCAGCACTTCTTCCACCAGTTCATCCACCAATCCTGTGGACGCAGAGGACGGCGAATAACGCCGTTCTCTTTTTCCTGCCAGGCGGGCCATAGCAGGCCTTGCCAGGTATAATTTACATAGCGGGCAGCTGCCCGCTAGGCATAGAAAGGATTCAGTTTAGACATGAACATTATGATTGTTGGCGGCGGGTTGTTGGGCCGCAAAACAGCAGAAACCCTGGACGAAGCGGGCCATGACGTGGTGCTGATTGATGCCAGCCCGGAAAACCTGGCCCAACTCAGCCCGGATTTCAGCGGCGTCACGGCTGTGGGCTTTCCCATGGACATTAAAAGCCTGCGCTCTGCGGGCATTGAAGGCTGCGACGCCGTGGCGGTAACCACCCCCGATGACAACCTGAATATCACCGTGGGCCAGATTGCCAAGAATTTCTTTGGCATCCCCAAGGTGATAGCCCGAATCTCCGACCCCTACCGGGAAAACATCTTCGAGCGCTTTGGCCTGCAAACCGTGTGCCCCACCAACATGGCGGGGGACAAGCTGGTCACAGCCCTGACAAGCCCCTGGCAAAGCCGGCAGGTTTCCTTTGGCAGCACCACTATCTCCCTGGAGGTAGTCCCGGTAGAGCGCCGTTATGTGGGCCACACCACCGCCAGCGTGGAGCTTCGCTCCGGCGATGGGCTTTTTGGTGTGATTAAGGACGAGGGCCAGTTCCTTCTCAAGGGGAAGGACGGGGAGATCCCCCTGGAAAGCGGGGACTCCCTGGTCATCAGCAGGAAGATAGATTGAGGGGGAACAGACAATGCGAATGGTAATTGTAGGCGGCGGCAAAGTGGGCTGGAACTTGGCCCGCATCATGTTGGAGCGGCGGCACAACGTCAGCCTCATTGAAAAGGACCGCCAGCGGTGCGAGCGCCTGGCCGACGATTTGGACGCGGCTATCTACCGGGGCGACGGCACCAACGTGGGCGTGCTGGAGGCAGCCGGCGCCCAGAACGCCGATGTGTTTATGACCGTCACCGGCAGCGACCAGGACAACCTGGTGGCCTGCCAGGTGGCCCGGGACCACTTCCACGCCAAGAAGGTGATTTCCCGTGTCAACGACCCCCGGAACATCGAGACGTTCCAGGTGCTGGGCATTGGGAACACGGCGTGCAGCACGGAAATCCTCACCAAGATGATTGAGCAGGAGGCGGACCTGGCCCACATGCACCTGATTGCCACGTTGAACCAGGGCAAGGCGGGCATCTGCTCCATGACGCTGCCCTCCAACACCGCCTTGGACGGCGTGGCCCTAAAGGACATCGATTTGCCCGGCGGCACGCTGGTGATTTCCCTCATCCGGCGGGGCGTGCTCACCATCCCCAACGGCTCCACCACACTGCAGGCGGGGGACGAGCTGGTGGCGGTCAGCGAGGAGCGCAGCCAAAAAGCCCTGATGCGGGCCCTGGCGGAGACGGTCCGTTGAAAAAATTAAAAATAATAACGATTACTACTTTACAAACAGGGAAAGCTGTGCTATACTAGAGCCACAGCCAAGGGAAGGAGCTTCCCACAGGCTGGTAGACAGCACAGAAAGGAACGAGCGCTTTGGAAAAGCGGGAGAATTTTAGCAGGAAGCGCATGGCTATCCTAAGCGCCTTGCAGGAGACTACCGTCCATCCTACAGCGGACTGGGTGTACGCCAAGCTGAAGCCCCGCTATCCCAACTTGAGTTTGGGCACGGTCTACCGGAATTTGAAAAAATTCTGCGAGACGGGGAAGGCTGTCAGTGTTGGGGTGATAAACGGGCAAGAGCATTTCGATGGCCGTGTGGAACCCCACGCCCACTTCGTCTGCAAGCGCTGCGGCGCCGTGCTGGATGTGCCCGAGGAGTTTTTCAAGCCCCAGGAGCTGGCGGAGCTCTCCGAGCGGTTCCACCTTAAGCTGGAAAACGCCCGGGTGTCCTTTGAAGGCGTGTGCCCCCAGTGCGAGGAAGGGCTTTCCTGCTAAGCTGCAATTTGCGTATCCACTCTTTACACTATATTAAAAATGGAGGAATTCAATCATGAAAAAGTTTGTATGTACTGTGTGCGGCTATGTGTACGAGGGCGAGGCTGCCCCTGAGAAGTGCCCCGTTTGCGGCGCTCCCGCTGAGAAGTTCGTGGAGCAGGCCGGCGACATGACTTGGGCTGCCGAGCATGTGGTGGGCGTTGCCAAGGGCGCTCCCGAGGAAATCCTGCAGGGCCTGCGTGAGAACTTCCAGGGCGAGTGCACCGAGGTTGGCATGTACCTGGCTATGGCCCGCGTGGCCCATCGTGAGGGCTACCCCGAAATCGGCCTGTACTGGGAGAAGGCTGCCTATGAAGAGGCCGAGCATGCCGCCAAGTTCGCCGAGCTGCTGGGCGAGGTGGTCACCGACTCCACCAAGAAGAACCTGCAGATGCGCGTAGAGGCCGAGAACGGCGCTACCCAGGGCAAGACCGACCTGGCCAAGAAGGCCAAGGAGCTGAACCTCGACGCTATCCACGACACCGTCCATGAGATGGCCCGCGATGAGGCCCGCCACGGCAAGGCTTTCGCTGGCCTGCTGAAGCGCTACTTCGGCGAGTAATTCCCGCCAAGTCTATAGCAGAGTAACAGAGAAGGGGCAGAGGAATCTGCTCCTTCTTTTTTGCCTGCCCGTATGAACTGAGAGAGCAGCAAAAAAGCCCTGGACACTTCCAGGGCTTTGCAGTCTGTCGAAAAAGGTCCAGCGAAAGCTGGGCTTTTTCTTATGTATGAGTTATAATTAAGTAAG
>FR893794.1:580-8199 GCA_000435395.1 Firmicutes bacterium CAG:94 | reverse complement strand
CGGGTAGACATGAGCCCCCTTGCCAAGGAGTGACATCCATCGTATACTAAAACCAGAGGCGCCCCGCGCGAGAAAAAGGGCGCCAGAAAGGGGAGAGCGCACATGTTCAACCGTTGGGTGGAGTTGGCCCTGTTCCACGACACGGCCCTGTTTTCCCAGGCCGTCTCCAAGCTGGAGGCAGCGGGGATTCCCTACAAGGTGAAAGACCAGTCCATCGGCCCCAAAGATAGGCGTACGGGCAGTTTGGGCGGTTCCTCCCGCTTCAACAACCTGTTCCAAATCTACGTCAAAAAGGAGGATTTGGACCGCGCCCGCCACGCCCTCCGCTAACCCCCACCATACAGAAAGGCCGCCGCAGGACCAGCGGTGGCCTTTCTATTGCCCAGTAGGATGAAAAAATAGGGGTGTTGTAAAAAAAAGTATAATTTTGCGCCGATATAATTGACAATACTGTTTATTGTGATATACTAAATATAGAAACCAGAAAGCGGTGATGCCCATGCAGAACGGGGATGTGTTCCAACCATCGTAAATCCATTCTTGCGTCCATCAGAGGAGGGCGGATGAAATGAAAAAGAACACAAGAAAGAACTTACGGCAGCTTTTGACGCTGTGCCTGTGCGGGCTTCTCCTGCTTTTGGCCACCGGCTGCCAAGCCCAAGAGGCGGACATTTCCCTGCCCGCTGGCGAGGAATTGGAGGCCCTGGAATCTGCTGTAGGCTACGAGCTGGACACCCTGCTGGATACGCTGGGCTTGTCGGAAGAAGACCTCACCGAGCCGGATTTGACAGACCTGGTGCCCGGCCTGCGCGATACCAACCGTTATGTGGAGCTGGATACCATCCGCCTGCGGGAGCGAATCCAAATCAACTCCGACCCGGCGGGCACGGAATACTATGGATTTAGCCAATACTATCTTCTTTACTATCCAGAAAAGGAAGGGGAAGACCTTGTTGCCCCCGCCCGGGCCCTGTATGATACGTTGCTGGAAACTTATGGCACGCCGCAAAGCAGCATCCAGGATAACATGGAGCCTGTAACCGAAGAGGATTGGGAAAAGCTTTCTTCCGGCGATGAGACAAATCTTGGCGATAGCTGGCAGGTAGATGAGTATACTGTCCTCTATTTTTATGTTCTTCTGGATGGGCCTTACCGGCGTATTGAGTTGATGTACGATTGGCCCGAGCTCTACCAGACCCGCATGGTCAACCAGGGCTATCTGGCCCGCGAGGACGCCCCCCTGTATTTAGAGGGCGTAGAGTGAAAAGAAAAACCACCCGAGCAACCGTTTGGGTGGTTTTTTCATGTTCAATTCTGATGCACCAGCTGCCGGAATTCCTCCGCGGTGGTGTGGGAGCGGTAGAGCTGCTCCTCGCCCTCGTAGTAGAAGTCGATATACTGGCCGTTCACGTCCACATAGGCGGTGGTGGTTTGGCCGTTGCGGTTCAGTTCCAGCAGGTAGTCCGGATAGTATGTAAACAGGGAGAACTCCTTGTCCAGAGGCTCGGCGTCCTCCAGCACCTGGTAGAAGCCCTCCAGGCGCTGGGCCTTTTGAGAGGAGCTGGCGTTTAAATGGATGAGCTTTGTGTGCTGCCCGTAGCCGTGGGAGAGGTCCAGCGTCAAGGCGTCCGGCTGGGTGCAGCCAGCGCACAAAGCGCACAGCCCCAGGGCAAGCAGCAAGGATAGAGCTTTCTTTTTCATAAGCGGGTCTCCTTTGGGGAGTGGTTTCCTCTATTCTACCCGCTTTCGCGAAAAATGTCAAACGGTGACGCCGAAAAGCTCCTCCGCGTTGCGGTACGCAATGCGCTCCTTCTCGCTGGGGGATAGGTCCGCCGCCTCCAGCAAAGCCTTTTCCGCCGGCAGGGTGCTCCAGGGGCAGTCCGTGGCAAAGAGCACCTTGTCTGCCCCGTGGAGCTTCACCAGCTGGGTAAAGCTGGCCGCGTCCAAAAAGTGGGAGGCAAAGGCCGTGTCGAAGTACACGTTCTTTTTCCCCGCCAGATGCTTGGCGGCCTCCTGGGGCGTGTCCATGCCGCCCATGTGGGCCGCGATGATGGTCAGCCTGGGGAATAGGTCCGCAATCTTGCCCAGCACGTCCGCAGGGCAGTGAATCAAGTTGGGGGAGAGGGGGTCCCGCCCGGCGTGGAAGGCGATGGGCAGACCCAGCTTCTCCGCCTGGGCGTAGATGGGCAGCGCCCCCTCGTCGCCAATGAAGAACTCCTGGTAATCCGGGTGCAGCTTAATGCCGTACAGCCCCATCTCCTTGATGCGCACCATCTCTTCCAGCGCGTTCTCCGCGTAGGGGTAGACGCTGCCGAAGCAGTAGAGGTTCCCGTGCTGGGACTCCTTGGCGAAGTTGTTCACCGAGGTCTGCTGGTGGGCGTTGGTGGCGATGTGCAGCACCATGCCCCCGGCGCAGCCCCATTCCGCGAAGTTCTTTACCGTGCCGGA
Source organism: Firmicutes bacterium CAG:94 (assembly GCA_000435395.1). GTDB lineage: Bacteria > Bacillota > Clostridia > Oscillospirales > Acutalibacteraceae > Acutalibacter > Acutalibacter ornithocaccae. The sequence continues at coordinate 5,751 of FR893794.1, read as the reverse complement.
GCGGGTGCCGTCGCTGTGAGTCTCGCACTGGCTGATTTCCCGCAGCTTGGGCAGCGCCTTGTCTGCCAGCTTGTCCGGGAAGAAGTGCACGTGTGTGTCAAAGAATTTCATAGAACGCTCCTTACAATGAGAAAAGAGGCTCTCCCACTGGGAAAGCCTCTCTTATTGTGACGTAAATCAGTCAGAAGTGTAGGGCAGCAGCGCCAGATGACGGGCGCGCTTGATGGCCACAGTCAGGGCGCGCTGATGATACGCGCAGGTGCCGGTCACACGGCGGGGGAGGATCTTGCCTCTCTCGGAGATGAAACGGCGCAGCTTGGCCACGTCCTTGTAATCGATGAACTCAGCTCTGTCCACGCAGAAGCTGCAAACCTTTTTGCGTCCCTTGCGCCCACCGCGGCGGACTTCTCTTTCGGGTCTATCTGCCATGCCAAAAAGCCTCCTTTGCTTTTAGTCAACGGGGAGTGGCACCTGCCATTAGAAGGGCAGGTCGTCGTCCCCCAGGATTTCTTCAAAATCCTCGCTGCTCCCGCTGGAATAGGCGGGGGCAGGCTCGCTGAACGCGGCCGGCTGCTGGGGCGCGGGCGCGCTGGGCCGGGCGTAGCTCTGGCCATAGCTTTGACCAAAGTCATCCCCGCCGGCGTTGTCCCGCTTAGAGCCCACAAAGCTTACATCGTTGGCCTGGATTTCCACAGCCTTGCGCTTGTTGCCGCTGCGGTCTTCATAGCTTCTGGTCTGGATGGAACCCGTCACCGCCATCATCTGGCCTTTGGTGAAGTATTTGCAGACAAATTCCGCCGTGTTCCGCCAAGCCACCACGTCAATCCAGTCGGTTTGGCGCTCCTCGCCCTGCCGGGAGTAGTTCCTGCTCACCGCCAAGGTGAAAGAGGTCACAGCCACACCGGAGGCAGTATGTCTCAGTTCTGGGTCGGCCGCAAGCCTTCCTACGATAGCCGCTACATTCAGCATGTTTGTGCACTCACTTTCTCAAAATCACTCTGCGGATTCCGCGGCGGGAGCTTCCACAGCTTCCACGGCGATGGCTTCCACATCGATGTTGTTCTCTTCAGCCTTCTTGGCCTTCTGGGCGTTCAGGGCAGCCACGTGGCGGGGGTCCCGCTTGACAATGAGATTGCGCAGGATGCCGTCGGTAATGCCAAGGCGCCGGTCCAGCTCGGCGGTGAACTCAGGGCCGCTCTCGAAGTTAATCAGAGTGTAGTAGCCCTCGGTCTGCTTCGCGATGGGATAGGCGAAGCGGCGCTTCCCCCAATCGTCAACACTTTCAACAGTACCGTGCTCCGCGATGAGAGCCTTGAACTTGTTCACCAGTTCCGCGCTGCCTTCTTCCCCGAGCTTCGCGGAAGTGACGATCACGACCTCGTACAGGTTCTTTCCTTCTGCCATTTTGTATTGCACCTCCTTTTGGTCTTTTGGCCCCGGGCAGTTGTTTTGTCCCGGAGCAAGGATGAATGTTCGCTACAAGGTAACGAAAATCAACGGGTAATATTATACCGGTAACCGGAGAAAAAGTCAAGCAAAAACTTCCTTTATTCCAAGTAAGTTTCCATGGCCAGCTCCATCAAATGGACAGCTTTCCCGCTTCCCAGGGAAATGCCGGCGGTACACCGGTTGCAATAGGTCACAGCCAGAGGGGCGGTATACTTTGCCGCCTGCTCCGCGAAAAGCCGAGCCTGCTCCTCCTCTGGAAAATCATACAGCGGCACGCCGGGCCGCGCGTTGACCAGAGCGATGTTTTCCGGCAGGTGAGGCTCAAAGTGCAGGTTCCCGCAAAACACCGAGCGCTCCCGGTTTTCCTCCATCTCCCGGACCTGGACCCTCATCTTCCCCAGACAGGAGCGCACAGCCTGGAAGATTTCCGGGTGCTTCCGGTCCCGCCAGCAGTCCTGCACGTTGACAACCAGCCCGCTGTAATCCGGCCAGGGAAAGTCCTCCTGTCTGTCCAGCCACACAAACAGGTTTTCCAGCAGGAGCTGATTGCCCTCCTTGGCCTCCAGGGTTTCCCGGCAGGCCTGGCAGAAGTAAAGGGCCGTGTCCCCGGCTGGGTAGGGTGTCTTGTCCACCCGGCAGCAGCCCGCCACCGGCATCCGTTCCTTCATGTAGTCCCGCAGCCGTTTCGCTGCCCGGGGACTGGCCTTCGTAAAGTTGCAGCTGGGAAAATAAATGGCCGCCATTCTTCACCGCTCCTTTCAAAAAATCCCCCCGGCGGCGCCAGGGGGCAGATCGTTTGTTCAAAGCGTCTTACACAGCTCCTTCAAATAGGCCCGGAAGTCCTCGCCTATCTCCGGGTGCCGCAGGGCCACTTCCACGCTGGCCTGCATAATGCCCAGCTTGTTGCCCATGTCGTACCGGGTGCCGGTAAAGTCCACGGCCGTCATGCCGTCCCGGCGGGCCAAGGTGGCCATGGCGTCGGTCAGCTGGATTTCCCCGCCCGCCCCGGGAGGGGTGTTGTCCAAGATGTCAAAGATTTCCGGCGGCAGCACGCAGCGGCCCAAAATGGAGTACAGGGAGAACTCCTGGCCGGGCTGGGGCTTTTCCACCATGTCCGTGCAGCGGAAGTAGTTGTCCTGGATGTGCTCCACCTTGAGGGAGGAGTACTTCCGGATGGCTTCCCGGGAGACCTCCTTCACGCCCACCACGCCGCTGCCGAACTGCTCATAGGCGCGCATCAGCTGGCCGCAGGCGGGGTCCTCGCCCAAAATCACGTCGTCGCCGTACAGCACGGCAAAGGGCTCGTCCCCCACAAATTCCCGGGCGCAGCCAATGGCGTGGCCAAGGCCCTTTGTCTCCTTCTGGCGCACGTAAAAGATGTTTGCCAGCTTGGAAATGCCTACCACCTGGTTTAAGATGGCCTCCTTGGCGGGGTCGCCGGCCAGGCGCCGCTCCAGCTCGGGGGCGCGGTCGAAGTGGTCCTCCAACAGGCCCTTGCCCCGGTTGGTGATGATGAGGATGTCCTCAATGCCAGAGGCAGCCGCTTCCTCCACAATATATTGGATAGCGGGCTTATCCACAATGGGGAGCATCTCCTTGGGCATCACTTTGGTGGCGGGCAATACGCGGGTGCCAAGGCCCGCCGCAGGGATAACCGCTTTGCGAACTTTCTTCATACTTCGAAAACTCCTTCTCAAACAGAAATCTTTCCTCGCTTTACAACCACAGGGGCAGGTTGACTATCAGCATATAGCACACAAACAGGCACACGGCGATAGAGGTGTTCACGCCGCCCCGGGCGTCCAGGGTGTTGTTGGGGTCGCCGTCGTTGCCGGTGGCCTTCACCTTCCGCACCGTGCGGACGCAGTGGCGCATATACATCTTGTTGCCGCGGAAGCCCACAATGAGCATCACCACCAGCATGGCTGCAACAATCACAAGCGGCAGGTAGAAGCAGAACAGGTTCAAGGGGTCCTGGGCCAGCAGCTGGCTTATGACAATGCTCTGCTCCGTGGTGATGCCTGCCTGGGTGGTCAAATCCACGCCGGCCTGCTGGGCCAGCTGGGTGTACATGGGCAGCCACACCAAATAGCACACCGCCTGCAAGGCGATGAACAGCGCGAACATGATGGCCGTGACAATGGCCCCGTATTTGTACTGCTTGCGGTAGAGCATCCACGCCCCGGAGAACAAAAACGCCGAGAAGTTAAACTTGTTCTTGCCGGTCTGCTTCATATAGCGGAATACCGGCATGTAGTAGGCGGTGTTCTGCTTGACCAGCTTGGAGGCATCCCCGAAGGAGACGCCGGTGTCCAGCACCTCGGCGGGGGAGACGCCGCCCATGGGGTCAAAGGCAAAGGGCGGCACCGTGCCGCCAAAGCCGGTGTGGGGCGGGGGATAGGCGCCATAGCCGCTCCCCTGCTGGGTGGCCCCGCCGTAGGGGCCTTGGGCGCCGCCCTGGTTGACGGCGGTGTTGTTGTACTGCCGCGGCTCCCCAGTGAGGGAGGCCCCGCAGCGGTTGCAGAACAGGGCGCTGTGGCCGTTCAGGGTGCCGCACACCGGGCACTCCTGGTCCTTGATTTCCGCCCGGGGGTCTGGCGCCTGGGGCGGGGCAGGCGGCTTCCACTCCTTGCCTTCTTTATGCAGGTCGTCGAAAATACACGCGCCTTTTTCCTGATAACAAGCCCGGTGGTAGGGCGCGCCGCACTCCGGGCAGACGACAATGTCATCCCCCGAGCGGAAGGGCACCCCGCACACAGGGCACTTGATTCCAGTGTAATCCAGCATAAGTGGTCCTTTCCATAAAGAGATAAGAAATGAGGTAGATTTTTCATTAAGCCTATTTTACACGATTCCTGTCAAAAGCGCAACGAAAACCCCCGGAATTTTCACTCTGTTAATATTTTTTACAGTTTCGACGCAAATCCCACCGGCCTTCCCAGGGCGGAAAGCCCCGTCCCAAGGCCCATTTCCCGGGAAAACTTTCGTCCCCGCCGGCCTTTTGGAGTTTACAACGCCCCCGGTTTCCTGTATAATAGCCAGAGAATATGTTTTGGAAAGGTTGTCCGTGAGATATGCTGCAATTTGAAGAATTGAAACGGGAGTTGGAAGAGCAGGAAGCTGCCCTCCAGGACTTAGGCCAGGCCCTGGGCCTGGAAAAGCTGCGGGAAGAGGTGGAGATGCTGGAGCACAAGTCCGCCGAGCCCGGCTTCTGGGACAATATGGAGCAGGCCCAGAAAATCACCCAGCGCATGGCCGCCCTCAAGGGGAAGGACGAGGCCTATCAAAAGCTCCAAGGCCGCGCCGGGGACTGCATGGCCCTCATCGAGATGGGCGACGAGGCCGAGGACCTCTCGTTGGTGGACGAGGCCAAAGAGGAGATTGAATCCATTAAAAACGAGATTGCCTCCATGAAGCTGTCCACTTTGCTCACCGGCGAGTACGATAAGAACAACGCCATCCTCACCTTCCACGCCGGTTCCGGCGGCACCGAGGCACAGGACTGGGCCGAGATGCTGTTCCGCATGTACAACCGCTGGGCCGAGCGCCACGGCTTTAAAGTCACCACCCTGGACTACCTGGACGGCGACGAGGCCGGCCTGAAAAGCGCCTCCATCATGGTGGAGGGCGAGAACGCCTATGGCTACCTGAAAAGCGAGGCGGGCGTCCACCGGCTGGTGCGCGTGTCCCCCTTTGACGCCGCGGGCCGCCGCCACACCTCC
>FR893794.1:0-570 GCA_000435395.1 Firmicutes bacterium CAG:94 | reverse complement strand
GGGCCGCCGCCACACCTCCTTCAGCTCTTTGGAGGTCATGCCCGAGATGGAGCTGGACAACACCGTGGAGATCCCCCCGGAGGACATCAAGATGGAAGTCTACCGCGCCAGCGGCGCCGGCGGCCAGAAGGTCAACAAGACCTCCTCCGCCGTGCGGCTCATCCACATCCCCACGGGCATCACCGTGTCCTGCCAGGTGGAGCGCAGCCAGTTCCAGAACCGGGAAGTGGCCATGAAGATGCTGGTGGCCAAGCTGATGGAAATCAAAGAGCGGGAGAACCTGGAGAAAATCTCCGACATCAAGGGCGAGCAGAAGGAAATCACCTGGGGCAGCCAGATCCGCTCCTACGTGTTCATGCCCTACACCATGGTCAAGGACCACCGCACCGGCTATGAGACCGGCAACGTCAACGCCGTGATGGACGGCGACTTGGACGGCTTCATCAACGCCTACCTCACCGCCCAGAGCCAGGGCACCTTGGGGGAGAACATCGAATAAGCAGCCCAATTTAGAGGGGAGGGGGAAGCGTTCCCCTCCCTTTTTGTCACCCTCCCGCCGCCCCGCCATAT
>FR893793.1 GCA_000435395.1 Firmicutes bacterium CAG:94 | reverse complement strand
GCGATGGACAGTTCATCCGCCGCCTTGGACGCCGCCATCATCAGCGGGACATAGATACACTCCACAGTCATACCGGGATGGGTCAGCAGCCCTTTCAGGGACGGCGACACGTCCCGCAGCCGCATGGCGTCCTTGATGAACCGCCAGTCCTCCTGAATGGTGGGGATATAGCGGAGCATGACCGCCAGCGGGATCACTAGCTTTTTCGGCGCATGGACACGGTTCATAGCAGACAGGAACTCGCTGACCTTGGTGGTGGAGATTACGATGCCGGACAGCATCCCGCAGGGGTACACCTTGTGGAACAGGCCGAGGAATGCGATGAACATGGTGCGCCAGGTCCCGGTCATGGTGTCCATGATCCAGAAGGTGATCAGGACAATCAGCCCGTAGAACGCCGCGCCCTTCCAGGCGTACTTCCATTTCCCGCAGCAGACACCAAACAGCCCGATCAGTACCACAAGCCCCAGCTCATAGTACAGGGACGGGGCCATCATGGCGGAGAAGATGCAGAGCAGGAGCAGCAGGATTTTCGTCCTTGGGTCCAGCCAGAGTCCGCGCCGTGGGGATGTTCCGCCGTTCATGCGGTGATCCCAGCCTTCTCGAACTGTTTCTTCAGCATCTTGCCGCCGATCCACCCGCTGAAGGCCGCGATGACCAGCGTGCCGACGATGATGACCGCCAGCAGCCAGGAGGGGGGCCATCATGGCGGAGAAGATGCAGAGCAGGAGCAGCAGGATTTTCGTCCTTGGGTCCAGCCAGAGTCCGCGCCGTGGGGATGTTCCGCCGTTCATGCGGTGATCCCAGCCTTCTCGAACTGTTTCTTCAGCATCTTGCCGCCGATCCACCCGCTGAAGGCCGCGATGACCAGCGTGCCGACGACGATGACCGCCAGCAGCCAGGAGGGCGCGGAGGCGCTCATGGTGTCAATGTAGGACTGCTCCGTGCCGTTCTCCAGCATGGTGCTGGCCCACCCCTCCGGGTCGATGAAGAACACCACATAGGTGTAGATGCCGCCCAGGGAGATCAGCATGTAGGACAGCAGGTTGATGGCCTTGTTGCGGTAGTGACCGGCGCCGGCCACAAGGTCCGCAATGATCCCCATGCCAATGTACCCCAGAGAGAACGCCCAGTGCATCCCCGTGGCAAACCAGATGATTCCCATGATGATGCCGAGGATGGTGACGCTCCAGCGTTTCTGCACCTTAGCGGAGAGAACGCCCAGTGCATCCCCGTGGCAAACCAGATGATCCCCATAATGATGCCGAGGATCGTGACGCTCCACCGCTTTTGCACCTTGGCCACCATCAGCAGATAGATGGGGCCGCACAGCAACGCCGCCCCCATGGGCATATAGAAGGTCAAAACTGGGTTCGGAGCGAATGGAAGTCCACCGACCAGGGTAAACACAAAGAAAATGGCGCTGAATATGCCCGTAGTCACCAGGTCCTTGACAGTTAGGCCTTTCTTCCGTGAATTGACTTGATTGCTCATTGTTCTCCTCCTGATTCATGATGTGTTGACTTTTCGTAGACGATATGCTACCATTTGGTTAGAGTTGGCTAACCATCGCCTATACAGTACACGCGGTTCGGTCGCTTTGCAAGCGGTTGAGACGATGTTCGTCTCTTCGTTGCAATAGTTCGTCCAATCGTTGTAATCAGGAGGCGAGTTTTTTGTTATGTCTGAAATCACGGAACCATACTATGTATCCATGCTGAAGGGCCACGGTTTTACGCCCGACCCTGATGATCACCAGTATGGGGCTTTGGGCATCTGCTGGAAACTCTCCCCGGAAATCGGAGAGGGTTCCTACTGGACCTATGGACAGAAGGATCTCTACAACATCAAGATCCACAACTTCTCCTTCCATAAGGACTCTCTGCTGGAGTTCCCCCTGCCGGAGTGTCTGAGCATCACCCGTTATGACTCCATCTCCGGGGAGGAACTGGCGCCCTACCGTCGGCTGTCCGCGGGGTGCATTAAGACCTATATCGGTGGGTATGAGCCATACCAGGTCCTGATCCACAAGAACATCCCCATCCACTCCATCGGCATCGAGATCCTGCCGGCCTACTATGAGAACTACCTCAAAAGGCAGTACCCGGAGGAATACCGCAATCCGGTGGAGGCGTTCCGCAAAATCGACCAGACCACTGATTTTCCGGAGATGTCCCGGCTCCTTTCGGAACTCCAGAACTATCGCGGGGATGGGATGGCTGCCAAGCTGTTCTATGAGAGCAAGGTGGCGGAGGCCCTGTCCCTGGTAGTGGAGTACCAGAAGAAAGGCCCGCCGGTCTCCAGCAAGTTATCAGCCCAAGATCTGGAGCGCATTCAGACGGTAGCTGCCTACCTGAGCGACCACTATGCGGCGAAAATCCCCATGGAGCGGCTGACGCAGATCGCCTGCATGGGAACCACGAAACTCAAGAGCAGTTTCAAAAAGGTCTACGACTGCACCATCACGGAGTACATCCAACAGCGCCGCATGAGCCAGGCGGAGTACCTGCTGACCAGCACCGACTTACCCATCGGCCAGATCGCCCAGACCGTGGGCTACTCCACCTCCAGCCGCTTTGCGGAGCTGTTCCGGAAAAGCACCGGGCTGCTGCCGGGCGAGTTTCGGAAAGTCGGACGCCGGTGATGAAACATCAAAAAGGAACTGGAGACAGCCTCCCATTAAGGGGCTGGCAGCCTCCAGTTCCTTTCCTGATTTCCCGCATCTCCATTTTACAGCCTGCTCCCACCATCGTTTTTATGTATGCCAAATACTAGGAGTCCCCCTACTTCTTCCTCAAACGCCAGATAATATTCTCCACCGATGTGGTCCCAGGCAGATACTCCTCTCCCCAAGCCGCTGCATAGAGTTGTGCCTTTGAGAACACTTGCCCTGGTGAACTGGCCATGCAGGTAAGCAGAGCATAATCTCCATGGTTGAGCCGCACTTCCCTGCTGGCCACCAGCACACCTGCGGTGCTCATGATGGATCTCCAACTCTCCGATGCGCAGCACGGAGGAGACCGGGGCAACGATGGACCACTTTCGTTCTCTTGCCATTCAGTGCATCTACGACGGCCTTAAATACACTGCCGTCTAGGTCTGCGGCCCGAATGACGACGATTTCGTCCACTATATTACCTCCCGATTGCAAAAGGAGGGACCCGTTCAGGCGAATGATGATAAGGAAGCATCAAAAATGAATAAAAACGGCTGACAAACAGGTGCTGTTAAAAGAACGCTCATGATTCCACGATTGAGAATCATGAGCGTTCTTCTTATTTTTTCTGGCCTTCTTTTATAGCCATAGCAATTTTTCGTTTATGATACTTAATTAAGGCATCCGCTTCCTGATCATTAAGTTTTAATACCCCTTTTGCTTTTCTTGCATAGTCAATGAACGTTTGTTTTTCATCATTGCGCGAATAAATACTATATAGTTCTTTTGCTGATATATGCTTGCCTTTAGTTGATGTCCAATTACTGCGTCCAATGGTATGAGCTTTTCGACGCATCCTGTAATAATATTTTGTTATCGCACGTGGCCTTATTCTAATGTTTTTGCCATCAAATAGAAATCCTAAGTAGTTTATGCTAGAT
>FR893792.1:7625-12471 GCA_000435395.1 Firmicutes bacterium CAG:94 | reverse complement strand
GGTGGTTTCATTTTTGACCAGTAAAGATGGCAGGGGCAGAAGGACTTGAACCATCGGCACGCGGTTTTGGAGTGGATGTGGGAGAAAGTACCAGAGAGCGGGGAAGGCCCGGTGTTGCCCGGTCCTTCGCGCAAGTCAGAAAACGTGTGGTGCTGGTTTGGTACTGTGATGAAATTTTCCGGGCCAAAACAGGCGAAAAAGAGCGGGAAATCCCCGGAGAAGCATGAAATACATTGACATAAATCGACACCGCCCGTATAATAAAAAATGCCGGGAAACTCCCGGCGGTCGTCTGTTGCAGACAGGCGGTTAGCCACTCCCTTTTTACTCCATGCAGAAAGGGGGTGATGCGGATGGGAAACAACCGCGGGGCGAAAGCCCTGCGATTCGTAGTGTGCTTCGTCACCGGCTTGGCGGTGGCCATGGCGTTCGCCCCAAAAGCGTGCTAGCCGCTGGCGGCAACCAGCGACTAGCATAGAACCAAAACTATGCAATTCCTGGGGCTAACCGTCACAAGTTTGCAACAGCACCCTTTCTGCCTTTATTATACGCAGCGGGCAAACCATTGTCAACCGGCAGCCGGACCGGATAATATAATTCCCTGCGGCTGTTTCCAAATGGTGCGGGCTGTGGCAAAATCCGAGGGAAAAGCATTGCTGCCCCCAAACAGTTGAATCACAACAGAAAATCACCCCGTAAGCTAAGAAAGAGAGGAAGAGTACTATGACGGAGGAATTGTGGATGGAACTGGCGTGCAGCCTGGGCAAAAACCTGCTCATCATCGGGATAGGGGTGCTGCTCTGTTTTATCGCCTCGCGCCTGCGGTTCAACTTGGACAGCGTGCCGTCCCTGTATATGCTGTTCTCCTTCGTCCTGCTCACCTGCCAGTACGGCGGCGCCCTGTTTTACCAGGCCACCAGCGGCAGCGGGAACCTGGGGGACGGCTTCCAGCTGATGGAGCCCGCCACCTGGAACACGAAGCACTGGATTATGATGGTCGGCGGCGGGGTGATCCTGCTGGGCCTGGTTCTTTACGCCCTGGCAAAACGACATTTTGAGTGGCTTCTGGTGCTGGTGGGGCTGGCTTTGATGGAGTACTCCCTGATGGAGTTGATACTGGTCCTGTTCAGCGAGGGCGACGGCTTTTTCGTGGAAGTGATCTGGTGGGCCATCTCTTCGGCCTATAACCTGTATGTGACGGTCATCTGCGTGGCCTGCGTGTTTGGCCCATTCCTCCCCAGAATCGGGGGCGGTGGCACGCCCGGCGCACAGGAAGTGGGCGCGCAGGAAGATGGGCAAGGTGGATTGGAGAATTCCTACGACCTTTCCCGCATGCCTAATATCATCTATGACAGCTCGAACAACCGCTGGCAAAAGGGCTGGACCAGCTATGACCATGTGACCTATCGCAACGACGGCGGGGAGGAGGTCACCATTTGGCACGCGGAGATCAGCGGCAACGGTGCCCAGACCTCTGCAGGGCATTTCCACTGGTATTAAGACTTGCAGTATCGTATAAATTCATTGCGATGAGTCAGCAGTAAAGGAATCGTCCAACAACCGCATTGCGAATTACGCTATGCCGGCAGGTATCCTGCCTGTTCTGCCAGCCGGCCTTTGCCATCTCTGAGGAAGAGGTGCAGGCCCAGGTGGACGCTGTGGGCAAGGAGACGGTTTCCGGCAATGTCCGAATCTGGTTCATGTGCGCGATATTACCACCTTTTCGGTCGAGAACGCCCTTTTGTTTAAGTGATTTAACAGCACGGTCCACTGTAGATGTGCCAACTTTCATAGACTCTGCCTGTTCTGCAATAGTAGCATTTGGATGGGCTTTGATATATTCTATGAGCCGCTCTTCATTTGGCTTAAGGTGGTGTGGTATAAAAAAGCTGACAGCTTAATCTCAAGGATTTCTGTAAAAATCTGATTAAACAGGAAGAATTTCTATTGACTTTATCTCTTTTTTGTGGTAAAGTAATGCAAACCGTTGAGAAAGAGCAAGTAGTTTCAGTGCAGCTGCTTTCAGAGAGCCGCCGTGGGTGAGAGTGCGGCAGCAGAAGCTGGGATGAATGGGCTTTCGAGGGCGCGCTGAAAGAGGGAGGTTTCCTCCAGTAAGCAAGCCGGAGAACGAACTCCGTTATCAAAGAGAGCATATAGACCGTTTGTATGCGTGAGTGGACGCGGAAACCGCGTCAAGCCGGGTGGCACCGCAGGAGTGTTGCGCTCTTGTCCCTGCATCAATTTTGTAGGGACAAGGGCGTTTTTTTGTTGCCTTGTCCCGGAAAGAGGTATCAAAATGAAACTGGAAAATTACGAGGTCCATCTGCCCAGCTACTCCATCGGCGACAAGATCTACGAGAAAATCGGCCCGGTGTGCGAGTCCTATGGCAAAAAAGTGTTGGTTATCGGGGGGCGCAAGGCCTTGGCTGCCGCCTATGACAAAATCGCCGCTTATGTGGCTCAAACGAATTTGGAAATTATCGGCACTGAAATCTACGGGGAAAACTGCACCTATGCCACCGTGGAGCGCCTGCGGGCTTTGCCCCTGTACCAAGAGGCGGACATGGTCTTTGGCGTGGGAGGCGGCAAGGCCTTGGATACGGTGAAATGCCTGTGCATCCCCGATGATAAGCCTGTATTCAGCTTTCCCACCATTGCCTCCAACTGCGCGGCCACCACGTCTGTGTCCATTCTGTACAACGAGGACGGCACTTTTCTGAAGCCCCATTTCTTTATCCGCCCGGTGATGCACGCCTTTATCGACACCCAGATCATCGCCCAGGCGCCCAGCCAGTACATGTGGGCTGGTATCGGAGACACCTACGCCAAATACTACGAGGCCCTGATTTCCTCCCGGGACGAGCGGCTGGAGCATTTCACCGCCGTGGGGGTGGCGGTCAGTCAGATGTGCCGGGACCCTTTGCTGCTGTACAGCGCCCAGGCTTTAGAGGATCACAAGCAGGGCTTGTGTACCTATGCGGTGGAGCAGGTAGTGCTGGCCATCGTGGTCACCACAGGGATTGCCTCCATCTTTCTCACCAAGGACTACACGCCCGATTATAACAGCGGCTTGGCCCACGCCATCTTCTACGCCCTCACAGCCTACCCCGTCATTGAGGAGCGCCACCTGCATGGAGAGGTGGTGGCCTTTGGCATCCTGATTGCTCTGCTGGTGGACGGGCAAAAGGAGGAGTTTGAGAAAATCTATGAACTGAACAAGTCCATCGGCCTGCCTACCCGGCTTTCGGACATCGAGATCACCCCCGCCCAGTGGGAGGAGTGCCTGGAGGTCATTCCCACCATGTCCGATGTGGCCCACTATCCCTACAAGGTCACCCGGCCCATGCTGGAGGATGCCATGAAGACTCTGGAGGAAAGGGCGGTGAGCCACCGATGAAAAAGTCGAAAACAGGAGCCATCGCCCTGGGCGTGGCCTTTGTATGGTTTACCACGCACTTTGGCGGGGGCTTTGCTTCCGGCGCCCAGATTTACAGCTATTTTGTCCGGTATGGCGCCTGGTGCATTCTCATGCCTGTGCTGGCCATGGCCTATAACGGCGTGTTTTTCGCTTACAGCCTGCGGTTTGCCAGAAAGCACCAAACCTATGACTACCGCTCCTACAACAACGCCTTTTACGGCAAATACGCCCCCATTTTCTCCAACCTCTTTGAGCTGCTGTACTTGTGCGTGATGTGCGTGGCGCCGGCGGTAGCCTTTGCCACAGGGGGCGCCACTCTCAGCCAGCTGACGGGCCTGCCTTACTTACTGTGCACTTTTCTCATTGGGATATTTATCTTTGTGGTGGCCATTTTCGGAACGGATTTGGTGCGCAGGGTGGCTTCCGTGCTGTCCATTTGCATCATTGCCGGGCTGCTGGTCGTCTACCTTCCCAACATTGCCGTGAATTTCTCCCAAATTGGCGCCGCTGTCCAGCAGATGGGAGAAGAACAGCTGGGCGTCGGCCCGGCGTTGTATTCCGCCTTTTTGTACGGCACCTTCCAGCTTTCCAACATTGCCGTGTTTGTCCAGCATGCCAAGTCCTTTGAGAAGCCGGGGGATGCGGTGAAAAGTATGGGAGTAGGGGCGCTTGTCAACGCCCTGATGATGGTCATGGTGGTGCTGGGTCTGATGACCATCTATACCGACCCGGAGACCGCCTCTCAAAGCGTGCCCACTTTGTTTATGGTGGAAAACGGCGTGGGCGCCTCCTTTATGATGCCCCTCATCTCCCTGCTGATTATTTTGGGAGCGGTGTCCACGGCCGTGAACATGGTGGCCGCCATGGTGAAGCGTGTTTGCGGAGAGAGCCCGGACCTGGCGCAGAGAGGGGAAGGGTCCCGCCTGCGTGTCACGAAAAAGGAGATCTTGGCCGCCCTGATTTGCTGTGTGGTGGATTTCGGCATCGCCCAGTTTGGCTTGCTGAACTTGATCCAGAAGGCTTACAGCGGCATCGCCTATCTGGCCATTCCGGTCATACTCATTCCGTATATCGTCCATATGGTCGTCACTCGCTTTGATACCAAATCCCCCGCACGAAAGAAATCGAGAGACGTTTCGCAGGAGAACAGGCCGCTTAGATGATACGGTAGAAGCCAAAAAGGGATGGGAAGACCACCTGTGCACCCTAGCTTTCGAACCATGCAACCTCGCAGAAACCCGAGTTGTACTATGTCAAAATGGACACGGCCAGCGCCCTTTCCAGTTCGTATTGTACCCGGCAAGCAGCCGCACCCCAACTTTTTGGGCAAATACCCCCAAAACCCCTTGCAAGCTGGCCCGTTTCCCGGTATACTAAAACGGAACCGAAAGGCCGTGTCGTTCTCCGGCGCAGATGGAAAAAAAGCAA
>FR893792.1:2529-7582 GCA_000435395.1 Firmicutes bacterium CAG:94 | reverse complement strand
CTTTGTGCCGCGCCGGAAGGGGCCAGCCCCCAGCAGCATGGCGCGGGAAGTGTCTGGAATTTCGAGATAGGAGGCAACGCCTATGATGACGAATGAAGCCCGCGTTGCAGCGGTGATGGAGCGGGTCAGGGCCAGGGTACAGCTGAGAAAACAGCGGCGCATGGCCGGGGTCCTGGTCCTGGCCCCCCTGGCCGCCGGGTTCGCTCTGGGCGGGTTGGCATACCACCGGAAGGAGGTCGATTGAAACGGGGAAGAAACTTTTGAGCCTGTGCATGGCCCTGGTCCTGTGCCTGAGCCTGCTGCCCGCCGCGGCGCTGGCGGCTGCGCCGAGCGGACAGGAGCTTTATGTAGGCAACGAAAATGTGACAAACGGCGGCTACTGGACGACGGACAGCGCTGGAACTGTCACCGCATTCACAGGCGAAGGCACACCGGCGGACAACTTTATCTATTATGACGCAAGTCGCAATACCCTGACCCTGCACAACGCCACCATTAGAATGAGCGTATCCATTAATACCAATTCTTTACTCGCAGGCGCAGCCATTGGTGTGCTCAATCAGTACGGCGACGGCAACGCAGAATTGACCATCACATTGGAGGGCACCAATACAATCGCAGAGGTCGGCAAGGGGATCTATGTGTTGGCCGATTCTACTGGCGGCGCCACCCTGACCATCACGGGCGACGGCAGTCTGGATGCCAGCGCCAGTCAGACTGGCATCTGGGTTCAGAGCAACAACGGCAATGGCGCTTTGTTTATCCAGAACGCCAAGGTTGAAGCAACGGGGACCAATACCGCCGGCTATGGTGTTAATGTGCAATCCAGCAATAGTTCGACCGCCGCTCTGACTGTGGACGGCGGCAGCCTGACTGCCAGCGGGTCTCCAGGGATTCTATATGATTCTATCGGCAGTGGTACCGTTCCTAAAACTACGGCCTTAACCATCAGCAACAGTGCCATCGTGGACGCAAGAAATGGCGAAATCGGTGCCGGAAGTACTACAAATCTCCAGCCAGTGCCCCCTTCCGGCAACGGTATCGTCTTTAACGGCGACGACGGCACCGTGTACGGCGTTGTGACCTTGAAGGAGGATTTGACCATCGGCGAGGGCGAGAGCCTGACGATCCCAGATAATTCCTCTCTGAATACGAATGGCAACACCATCACGGTGGAGAACGGCGGCAAGCTGGAGGGAACCATCAACGGCAATCAGCCGCCGATGATCACCGCCTCGCCGGTAAACCAGACTGTGGAGGAGGGTAGTTCCGCCGCCTTTTCCGTCACCGCCAGCGCCAGTGAGGGCGAGCAACTGACCTATCAGTGGCAGCAGAAAACCACTGACAGTGAAAGTGAGTGGGGGGATATTTCCAACGCCACCACCGCCAGCTATACCATAGAGGCCACCACTACCAGCATGAACGACTATCAATACCGCTGCGTGGTGAAGAGCGCCAGCGGCGTCAGCGTCATCAGCCAAGCCGCCACCCTGACCGTGACAGCGCCCCCAGAACCCGAGCCCGAGCCGGAACCCACCCCGCCGCCCTACATCCCGCCCACCTACACCGTAGCAACCCCGGAAACCACCGGCGGCACCGTGACGGTGAGCCCCAGCCGGGCCAGCCGTGGCCGCACGGTGACCATCACCGCCGCGCCCGACACGGGCTTTGCGCTGGAGAGTCTGACCGTCCTGGACAGCCGGGGTAACGAGATCACCCTCACGGACAAGGGCAACGGCAAGTACACCTTTACCATGCCCGCCAGCCGGGTGACGGTTGAGGCCACGTTTGCCCCCGCGCCCCTGCCCTTTGAGGACGTAACCCCCGGCGCGTGGTACGAGAGCGCCGTGCGGTACGCCTATTTCCACAACATTATGGAGGGCATGCGCGAGACGGAGTTTGCCCCCGCCACCGCCCTGACCCGGGCCATGGCAGTGCAGATTCTCTACAACCTGGAGGGCCAGCCGGACCTTTCCGGCGAGAATTTGGGCTACCCCTACGAAGACGTGAACGCCGAGGAATGGTATGGCAACGCCGTGTACTGGGCCAGGCTCACCGGCGTGGCCACCGGCTACGGGGACGGGACGTTCCAGCCCGGCGACAGTATCACCCGCCAGGAGTTCGCCCAGATGCTGTACAACTACGCTAAGTATAAGGGCTATAATTTAAGTGCTGAGGGCGACCTCTCCACGTTCCCTGACGCTAATTCCATAGCCGATTGGGCGGAAGCCGCCATGAGCTGGGCCAACGGCAACGAGCTCATCAACGGCCATGATGACGGCACCATCGATGCGGCAGGCATTGGCACCAGAGCCCAGGCGGCCAGTATCCTAATGAAGTTTGACCAGAACCTGGTGGAAAATTGAATGTTTATGCGAGGGCCGGGAGCAATCCCGGCCTTTTGCTTGCCCAAAGAGCGTGCTGCTCTCACGGTAACGAAGCATCCGCTGGCGAGTGCCGCCCAGGGCGCTGCTGGTTTCCCGCGCTTCAATCCAGGAAGTGAAGGGGCAGACAGGGCCCCTTGACCGGTTAGCTTTAACTAACCATAATAGGAGTATCGCCTTTCCGAGAGTTTCTCCCTCTGGGCCATCCCCTGGGGGAACGCGGCGCCAAGGGGAGAAGGGGTAGTATGCCGCCGTGAAACAAAGCGGTCCTCCGCAAGGCAAAGGCCCTGTGGCGGTGGAAACCCTGGCAATCCAACAAATAGGGCGCGGGCTTTTCTGTTTAATCCTTGCAGGATGGAACGCCCCGGGAGAGCGGCTATTGGTATCCCGAAAAGCAGCCGGGAGACAGGTTCCCCCAGGGAGAACTTCTGGGCCGTGTGGAAAGGACCCTGCAGGCCATCACCGCCCCCTTTGACGGCGTGGTGCTGTACCAAACCCATATCCTGGGTGTGAGCCAGGGGATGCCCCTTTTGGCCTATGGGAAGCTGCGGGCGGAAGGGGGACTTTCCCGCCAGGAAACAGAAAGGATGCTATGACCGAGAACAAAAATTACAGGACACAGACCTCTACCAGTGAGAGGAACAAGCTTCATCTGGTATTCCCGGGGATTTGGCTGATGTTTCAGGACGTGGAGGCCTATTCCTTTTCCCCCTGGGGGAAGGTTTCCTCCGGCCTGCTGGAGATCACCCATTGCCGGGAAGGCAGGCTGGAATACCAGGACAGCCACCGGGCCTTTTTCCTAGGGGAGGGAGAACTTATCCATCCGCCAAACCAGCAAAGAGAAAGCGGCGCTTCTCTGTCCTGTCAAGCGGTATCGGGGGTTTTCCGTCCTGATTCACCCGGAGCAGGCACCTCCCTGCACCTCCTGCTTTTTAAGGGACCGGCTATGAAGTGGGAGAGATCCGGAAGGAGCCCTGGAGGAAGAAAGGGTTCTTTGGCCGGTAAGGAGATAGGGCATAGCGCCAAGGAGAGGAGGCTGAATTGTGCTGGCAGAATTTCTGGCTGACCAAGGAGACTGGACATCGGTGATGCCCGGCGCCCGGGCCTGCCTGTTTTCCCTGGATGAGCGGCCGGGTCCACTGCCTCTCCAACTGGAACACCTGCACTTTGAGACCCTGTTCTGCCTGCGGGGGTCCGTGACCTTGACGCGGCAGGACGGTTCCTTTCTGAAAGCTGGCGCCCAGCAGGTGCTGCTCCTCACGGACCTCGCGGGCTTTACCGGCGCCAATGTGGACGCGCCCTTGGAAGGCGTTTTGGTGGCAGTGGATGCCCGGGGCGCCCGAGAGAGCCTAAAAAGCATCTGCAATCTGCTGGGCGGTTTGACCCTGGACACAGGCCGGGTGCGGCGGTGGATGGCCAGCCAGGGAGGCTGCGCGGTAGTAGGCCCCACGCACTGGAGCCGGGCAGCCTTTGCCGACCTGGACAGCCTTCCCAAAAGCGAGCGGGCACGCTGGTGCGTGTGGAAGTCGGTGGAACTGCTCTATCTGCTCTCCACCCAGGAGGAACAGGAGAGGGATGTACCCCCAAGCCCGATGCCGGACCGGAACCTTGCCCGGCAACTGGCGGAGACACGCCGATATATGGAAGAGCACCTGGACGAGCCTCTCACCATCCCCACCTTGAGCCGCCGGGCGTGTCTCTCTGCCACCACGTTTAAGGAGGAGTTCCGCCGGATGTATGGCCTGCCCGTCCACACTTGGCTGCGGCAGCGGCGGATGGAGCGGGCGGCGGAACTGCTGCATACGTCCGGATTAAGTCTGGAAAAAGTGGCACAAGCGGTGGGGTACAGTAGTGTCAGTCAATTTGCCGCTACTTTCCGGCGGTACTATGGGGTGACCCCTGGAAAGTATCGAAAAAATGTCTGATCCGACAACAATTTGGCCGATTCGGCAATGCGGCTGTGCGGAGCATCTGCTATAATACATCAATACGCAAAGGGACATGATTGTTCCCCAACAGGAGGAGATCTGAATGAAACAACATCGCTTCTGGGCCTGGGGCGCCGTGATCTGTATGGTCATGGTGATGATCACGGGCTATAAACGTAAATAATATAGAGAAAGGAAGAATGTTCCATGATGAAGCACTATGTCAGACTGGCCTGCTTCGTGGGCGGCGCTCTGTTTGGCTCCGTCGGCGTGAAATTGCTTGCCAGCAAGGACGCCAAGAAGGCCTATACCCACATTGCCGCCGCTGGCCTGCGGATGAAGGACAGTGTGATGGAAACCGTTACATCCGTGCAGGAGAACGCCGCCGACATCCTGGCCTCCGCCAAGGACATCAACGAGGCCCGGGCCGCCAAGGAGGCCGAGGCACAGGTAGACGGCCAGGAGGCCTGAAAAACCGCGGAAGGGAGCCGGTAAGCGGCTCCCTTTTTCCATGAGGAGTGATTTGCTATGAGAGCGACCATCGAACACGAAAGCCGGGGCCGGATGCGCCTGCGGCTCCGGCAGAAGAAGATGACTCTCCGGCAGGCAGACCTGCTGGAGGCCTGGCTGAAAGGTCAGCCCTGGGCGCGGGACGCCGTGGTTCACGAGCGCACCTGCTGTGTCATCCTGACGTATGGGGGAGATAGGGAAACGGTACTCTCCGCCATCGGCAGGTTCCCC
>FR893792.1:0-2510 GCA_000435395.1 Firmicutes bacterium CAG:94 | reverse complement strand
CATCGGCAGCTTCACCTGGGCTGGAGCGGAGGAAACGGTCACCCTGCCCAGCCACAGCACGAGGGCCCTGAACCGGGAATTTCAAGAGAAACTGGTGGGCAAGGTGCTGATGAAAGGGGTTTCCACGCTGTTTTTTCCTACCCCTCTGCGCATCGCCCGGGTAGTCTGGCACATGATCCCCTTCCTTTCCAAAGGGCTCCGATGCCTGGGACGGCGGCGGATCAAGGTGGAGTTGCTGGACGCCCTCTCCATCGGTATCTCTGTTTTCCGCCGGGACTTCGGCACTGCGGGCACCGTCATGTTCTTGTTGGAAATCGGGGAGCTGCTGGAGGACTGGACACGGAAGAAGTCCGTGGCCGACTTGGCGGAGAGCCTGTCCCTCCATGTGGATCGGGTGTGGCTGAAAACGCCGGCAGGGGACGTGCTCACTCCCATCGGCCAGATTAGGCCCGGCGACCAGGTGGTGGTTCGGGCTGGGGGTGTCATCCCCCTGGACGGTGTGGTAGCACAGGGAGAGGCTACCATCAACCAGGCATCCCTTACCGGAGAGTCCGTCCCCGTGGCCAAGCGGCCCGGCAGCGCGGTATACGCCGGTACCGTGGTGGAGGAGGGGGAGTGTATCCTGGATGTGAAACAGGCCTCCGGCCAAGGCCGGTATGACCAGATTGTGGAGATGATCCAGCGGTCCGAGCAGATGAAGTCTGCCACCGAGGCCAAGGCGTCCAACTTGGCGGATACATTGGTGCCCTTCACGTTTGCCGGGAGCTTGTTGAGTTTTGCCCTCACCCGGAATGTGACACGGGCCCTGTCGGTGCTGATGGTGGACTTTTCTTGTGCACTGAAATTGGCTATGCCCCTTGCGGTGCTCTCCGCGATGCGGGAGGCAGGCCGAGAGCACATCACCGTGAAAGGCGGCAAATTCCTGGAGGCGGTGGCGAAAGCGGACACCATTGTCTTTGACAAGACCGGCACCCTGACCCATGCCTGCCCCCGGGTAGCAGAGGTGGTTCCCTTCAATGGAAAAGATGAGGCGGAGATGCTCCGTCTGGCCGCTTGCCTGGAGGAGCACTTTCCCCACTCCATGGCCAACGCAGTGGTGGAGGAAGCCCGGCGCAGGGGCCTTCGCCACGAGGAGCGCCATGCCACGGTGGAGTATCTGGTGGCCCATGGGATTGCCAGTTCGGTGGATCGGGAGCAGGTGCGCATTGGCAGCGCCCACTTTATCTTTGAAGATGAACAGTGCGTGATTCCCGAGGACGAGCAGGCCAAGTTCGACGCCTTGTCCCCGGCGTTTTCCCAACTCTATCTGGCCATCGACGGGGTGCTCTCCGCTGTAATCTGCATATCCGACCCCCTGCGGGAGGAGGCGAAGGACGTGCTCTCCGCCCTCCGGAACCTGGGGGTGAAAAACGCTGTCATGCTCACCGGGGACAGTCCCTGCACCGCCGCTGCCATCGCCGAGCAGCTGGGGGTGGACGATTTCCAGGCCGGGGTGCTCCCCTCAGACAAAGCGGACTATGTTGCCGCCCTGCGGCGGGAGGGGCACACCGTCCTCATGGTGGGGGACGGCATCAACGATTCCCCAGCCCTCTCCGAGGCGGACGCCGGCATTGCCATCAGCAATGGGGCTGCCATTGCCAGGGAGATCGCCGACATCACCATCGCCGCAGACAGCCTATGGGAACTGGTGCGCCTGCGGCAGCTGTCCATGGCCTTGCTGCACCGCATCCAGAACAACTACCGTTTCGTCATCGGTTTCAACGGCGCGCTCATCGGCCTTGGCGTGGCGGGCGTCCTGCCACCTGCCACCTCCGCCATGCTCCACAACCTCTCCACACTCGCCGTGAGCCTTCACAGCATGAGCGCCCTGCCCATCTCAAAACCCGATCAACGGTCTTGACCACGAAGCCCGGTGCGTGAGTACCGGGCTTTTTCTGGTTTTCCCCTTGGCAAATGCTCCCGACAGTCGCAGTATAACGGCGTTTTATCGCGCTGTTATAAGGAGGCTGCTTTATGGAAGAGAGAACCACTGCCACTCTGGAAAAAATCCAGGAAGCTGCGCGGGCGGAGTTCCTGGACAAAGGGTTTCAGGGCACCTCCCTGCGGCAGATCGTGAAGAACGCCGGGGTGACCGCCGGGGCATTTTACGGCTATTTCTCCAGCAAGGAGGCGCTGTTCAACGCCCTGGTGGAGCCCCACGCCGCCGCCCTCATGGGCAAGTTCATGGAGGCTCAGATTTCCTTTGCCGAGCTGCCCGAAGAGCAGCAACTGGAGCACACGGGGATGGAATCCGGCACCTATCCGGACTGGATGGGCCAGCACCGAGAGCCGGTGAAGCTGCTTCTCACCCGCGCGGAGGGCACCAGCTATGAGCATTTTGTCCACAACATGGTGGAGGTGGAGGTAGAGTACACCCTCCAGTACATGGAGGTGCTCCGCCGCCTGGGGAAAGATATTCCCGTGCTGGACAAATCCCTGTGCCACATCATTGCCAGCGGGATGATGGGCGG
>FR893791.1 GCA_000435395.1 Firmicutes bacterium CAG:94 | reverse complement strand
AGGAGAGGCTAAAAATGTCCCGGTGGGACATTTTTAGGTGGAGGACCCTCGCCGGGGGTCCTCCGTGCCGCCAAGGGCGGCAGAGATTTTCTCACCAAGCTTTCCTGTCACCCCGCCCCAAGCGTGTGCCGCCCTTTGGCATAAGCGACGGCGGGGGGGACATGGACAAAGGAGAGCGCTTGCAAAAGCCCATCTCCCGCCTGTCACCCCCACGGCCTGAGATGAAAACTTGGCACTGTTGGCGAAAAACCCAGTGTTTATGCGGCTTTGCGAACAGTGCCACATGGCACAGTTCAACGGGAAATGGCACAGTTCAAACCAGAGAAAACTGTTTTCACTTGGAGTTTGCTTTAATAATTTAAAGTATAAAAGTATAGCGATCTCCACGAACAGTGCCACGTGGCACTGTTCAAAAACCCAGGTTTTATGCGGGTTTGAGCCCAACAGTGCCATTTTCCCATCTTCGGCCCTGGGGCAACTTGGGGTTGGCCCTCTCTGCCCCCTACGGGGGCACTCTCGCCTGCCGGCCGCTCCCGTGGCTATCACTTAGCGGAAGGCGCTTTCTCGGTGTGCACCCGTCCGGGAAAAACGCTTCGCTGTTTCCC
>FR893790.1 GCA_000435395.1 Firmicutes bacterium CAG:94 | reverse complement strand
CTCCCTGCCGGAGGAGTGGGACTAGGGAAATCTTCGGTCGTTGTTAAATGTGCGACTTGACTTGAAATAATGCTTCAAAATAACTGCGCGCAGCGGGAGGTTTTTCGGTTTCAAATTCTCCACCTGGAAAAGCGGGAAAGCATAAAGGAAACCGCTTGCAACATTTCCCGTTTCGGGCTTGCGGGCGGGGGATTCCGGCGGTATAATAGGAAAAAAATCGGGCAGCCAAGGGCCCGTGAAAACGTGGAGGATTTGTTCGCTATGGAGAAACTTCGCATTTTGTTTACCGGCGATTCCATCACCGATGTGAACCGCACAGACATGGTCCGCATGACAGAGGAGTGGATGTCCCGGGATCCCAACGCCACCCCCCAGCAGCGGGAGGAGGCTGTCGACCGGGCGTTGGGCTGCGGCTACCCGCTGCTGGGGGGCTCCCAGCTGGGCGTACCCGCTGCGGGTGGCCTCCCAGCTGGGCGCCCAGGAGCCCGGCCGCTATGAGTTTTTAAACCGGGGCATCTCCGGCAACCGGGTGGTGGATTTGGACGCCCGTATCAAGCGGGACTGCATCAACCTGCGGCCCGACGTCATCAGCATTCTGATCGGCGTCAACGATGTGTGGCACGAGCTGGGCGAACACAACGGCGTGGACGCTCCCAAGTTCCGCCGGGTGTACGAGGGGATGCTCCAGGAAATCACCCATGCCCTGCCCGGGGTGAAGCTCATTTTGCTGGAGCCCTATGTCCTCCAAGGGCCCGCCACACTGGAGAACTGGGACACCTTCCGCCGGGAGGTGGACCTGCGCCGTGAGGTGGTCCGGGACTTGGCCAAGAGCTACTGGGAGAAGCAGGACCTGTACATCCCCTGCATCGACACCCAGAAGCTCTTCGACGAGGCCGCCGCCCGCAGCTGCCCCGGCGTCTGGAGCGCCGACGGCGTCCATCCCACCCCGGCCGGCCACTGGCTGCTGGCCCAGGAGTGGCTGCGCTGCTTTAAGGAGCTGTAAAAGAGAATCCCACTTTACCAGAAAGCTTTTCGGGCTGCCGCTGCCGCGGCGGCCCTTTTCCTTTTCACGGCCCAAACGCCCAGGATTTTTTCTTGTATCTCACAAAAAGCTTTGTTATAATAGAGATAATTTCAGCAAAGAAAGGGAAATCTCATGGAAAATATCCTGTCTGCCGTAAAGGCGAACATCCAGAAAGTGCTGGTGGGGGAGGAGCGAGTCACCAGTTTGCTTCTCACCGCCCTGGTGGCCGGGGGCCACGTGCTCATCGAGGACGTGCCCGGCATGGGCAAAACGGTGCTGGCCCGCTCCTTGGCCAAAAGCGTGGACGGCGCCTTTGGGCGCATCCAGTTCACCCCGGACCTGCTGCCCTCTGACGTGACCGGCCTAAACTTCTTCGACAACAAGTCCGGGGAGTTCCAGTTTTCCCCGGGGCCGGTGTTCTGCAACATTTTGCTGGCCGACGAAATCAACCGGGCCACCCCCCGCACCCAGTCCGCCTTGCTGGAGTGCATGGCCGAGGGCCAGGTCACCGTGGACGGCGAAACCCGGCGGCTGGCCCCGCCCTTCTTCGTCATCGCCACCCAGAACCCCGTGGAGACTTTGGGC
Organism: Firmicutes bacterium CAG:94; assembly: GCA_000435395.1. Lineage (GTDB taxonomy): Bacteria > Bacillota > Clostridia > Oscillospirales > Acutalibacteraceae > Acutalibacter > Acutalibacter ornithocaccae. Next base: position 1,372 of record FR893790.1, on the reverse strand, counting down.
ACCTACCCCTTGCCCGAGGCCCAGCTGGACAGGTTCCTCATGCGCCTTTCCATGGACTTGCCCACCCGGGAGCAGGAGCGCCAAATCCTGGAACGCTTTCAAGCCAGCGAGCCCCTGGAGGAGCTGGGGCCCGTGTGCAAGCCCGAGGAGATTGTGGCCCTGCAGGCGGCGGCCCGCAAGCTGTACATCCACCCCGTGCTGCTGGAGTACATTGTGGACTTGGCCCGGGCCTCCCGGGAAGCCCGGGGCGTGGATCTGGGCGTAAGCCCCCGGGGCACCTTGGCGCTGCTGCGGGCCTCCCAAGCCAAGGCCTTGGTGGAGGGCCGGGCGTTCGTCACCCCCGAGGATATCAAAGAGGTGGGCGTGCCGGTGATGGCCCACCGGCTGGCCATCAGCGGCATGGCGGGCTCCTCCCAGGCCCAGAAGGAGGCGGCCCAGGCGCTGCTCCAGTCTGTGCCCCTGCCCACGGAAGATTGGTCCAAGTGACATGACGGCGCTTGGTATCCTCCTTCTGCTGGCGGCGCTGTACGTCCTCCAGGTTGTCCTGTACGACCGGCTGTGGGGCAAGGGCCTGGAGGTGAAGACCTCCTTCCAAGAGGAATACGCCACCGAGGACGACACCGCCGCCTTGACCGAGGTGGTGGTCAACGACAAGTTCCTGCCCCTGCCGGTGGTGGAGATAGACTTCCACATGGGCAAGGGCCTGCGCTTTACCGACGAGGCCAACACCGCCGTCAGCGACTACACCTACCGCCGGGACGTGTTCGCCTTGGGCCCCCGGCAGAAAATCACCCGCACCTTGGAGTTCCGCTGCGCCCGGCGGGGCTACTACCGCATTGACCAGGCGGGCCTGGATGTGCGCAGCCTGCTGCTGACCAAAAAGTACGTGGGCTCCACCCCCCAGGCCACGGATTTTTACGTGCTGCCCCGGCTGGTTTCCACCCAGCGCATCCAAATCCCCTTCTCCCAGATTATGGGCAACCTCACCAGCCGCAAGAAGGTCTACGACGACCCCTTTGCCTTTGCGGGCCTGCGGGGCTACGTGCGGGGCGACCCCATGAAGTACATCAACTGGAAGGCCACCGCCAAAACCGGCCAGCTGCTGGTAAACCTCCACGAGTCCACCCTGTCCCAGAAGGTGGCTGTGGTGCTGGATTTAGAGGGCCTGGGCGTGCAGCAGGCCGACCTGCTCAACGAGGAGGCGGTGCGCATCGCCTGCACGCTGTGTGTGCGGCTGCTGGAGGCGGGCATCAAGGTCAGCGCCTACTCCAACGGGTTGGACGTCCACAGCGGCCAGCCCATGGCGCTGCCGGAGGTCTCCGGCCCAGGCAGCGTGCTGGCGCTGCGCAAGGCCTTCGCCTGCGCCCAGGCC
>FR893789.1 GCA_000435395.1 Firmicutes bacterium CAG:94 | reverse complement strand
TAGCACTGTAGGAGTGAAGACCACCATTTTTTTCAGCAAGTAGGTCTTTAGCCTGATTACCGTGGATTGAGAGTGGTGAGTGTAGATATAGATGATCAATGGCATATATACCACTTGGAATGGCCTGCAGCCTGACGCGCAGCATAAAAGAAACAGTGAAAGCCCCTTTCGTCCTTTCTTTGCATAGTAAATACTCATTTGGGTAAGTGTAAAAGACATATTCTGTGCCACGAACCACACGCCTATAGAGAGAGGAAGTGGAAGTACGGCCCCACCTACATATAAGAAAATAGGAAGCAAGACTGCATACCATTCATTCCATTTATACTCCAACACTGTCAGTGAACTGTATGCTACGCCGATTAATGCCACCAGAAGGTTAATCAAGCTCTCAGGAGTATTCTCTCCTAAAAAGTAGGCAAATGGCAGAAGTACATACGAAGGAAAGGGCGGGAAACTAACATAGTATTTCCCATTATATATGGCTAATTCAAGCCAGGAGTAATTCTGTCCTAAATCCAATCTGCCATTCAGCCATGCGATACATTGCTTCGTATATGAATTATATGGGCTGTGGGTAAATATTTCCCCGCAGTATAAATACAAGATTATGTAAAC
>FR893788.1 GCA_000435395.1 Firmicutes bacterium CAG:94 | reverse complement strand
GGCGGAGCTGCTGGAGCAGGGCGGCCTCTACCGCCGCATGGTGGAGCTCCAGAGGGAGAGCACCCAGTGGCGCCTGGGTTCATGATTCCCTCTATTCCAGTCTATTTGTCCTGTTTTTCGGGAGTACGATATCCTTTGGCGTCCCGGCACTATGCTGACGTTTTGCCTAAGGGTGCCGTACTCCCGCTTTTTCTGTGGAAGCTTCCGAACGGTTTGGAAAAGACGGGAGCCTGGGAAGGGAAAAACGAACGGCGCCAGCCTGCCGAAGGACAGGAGACTGGCGCCGCTTTGCTTTATTACTCTGGGGCCCGCTCAGTTATCCCCTCTGTGATAGCGGATTTTCATGTGCTCGGAGGCGTTCTTGAGAATCTGGGAAAGGGCCTTGTCCGACTCTTCCTTCACCATGCCGGCAATCTTGCTGTTGGCTTCCTTCAGAATTTCAACAGGCTCGCCCTGCAGGATTTTCTCATCGTACTCATAGAGGAACTGCTGCCCGCGGTTCATCACCGCGTTCACATACCGCTCGTCAAACAACAAGGCGTTCCCGAAGTGGGCGTCGGTCAGCGCGGCAATGAGCCGGCTGTGCCAGTACATGCTGTCCGTGGAGACGGTTTCCGTTGTGCCGCTGAAGTATTTGGGGAACTCCGTCACGTTGGCGTATACCGGGAAGCACGCCGTAAAGCCGCTGCCGCCCATGGACAGCCACTGCACACCCTGAATGGCCTCCGGCAAAGTGCCGCGAATCTGCATAATCCCGCAAACATCGCTGTTGGGCACGCCAATGGTGCGGTACTTCCCCTTGCACGCCGCGTTCTTATCGTAGGGATTGTAGGGCGTTCCCTGGTAATAGGAACCCAGCAAATACCGCACATCCTCCACGGTCACCTTGTGTTCCGGCACAAAAGACCAGGGGATGTCGTTGCTCTCCGGGGTGAAGTCCGCGTTGTCCCCCTCCCACTTGTAGGTGCGGGGCAGGAAATACCGGGCCATAAACCAGGCGCGGGGCGTATTGTAAATATGGTCCGCGTCGGAATGAGAACCGAAGGCCAGCCGCGGATTGAAATCCGCACCCGTGTCCAGGGCCAGGCGGTACTTTTCCACGAACTCCCGCAGGTCCTGAGAGCAGAGGTGTTCCTTCTGCTCCCCGTAAGCGTCCGCGAAGTCGAAATGGTCCAGGCCAAACTGGTTGGGCATGATGACCACCCGGTCATCCGGTACCCGCCTGGCGATCCAGTGGTGCCCGCCGATGGTTTCCAGCCACCAGACTTCTCCGGCGTCCGCGAAGGCCATGCCGTTGGGTTCATAGGTGCCGTACTGCTCCAGCAGCGCGCCGGTGCGCAGCACGCCTTCCCGGGCGGAGTGAATATAGGGGAGCACCAAAGTCACCAGGTCCTCTTCGCCGATTCCCCCGGGGATCTCTTTGGCGCTGCGGTTTTTCTTTTTCTGGTACCGGACATAGGGGTCCGCGCCGATAACCCGGGCGTTGCTGGTGATGGTCTCCGTGGCGGTCATGGCCACGTTGGCCTCATTGATGCCGCAGGCAGGCCATACGCCGTTGGTCTTAGTCACATTGGGGCAGTCGGTATAGCGCATGGCGTTCCCCGGGAGCTCCACAGTCAGGTGGGAGATGACTGTTTTGTAAGTGGAGGCCTTCTCTCTGGCGGGGTGAGCTAAAAGGCGCTTGGCTTCGAACCCGCCGTCATCGTTGCGGGCAATGATCGTTGAGCCGTCATGGCTGGCTTTCTTGCCCACCAAAATCGTTGTACAGGGCATACGTGACTCCTTTCCCTTTTCCATGCATTTCGGATTGCGTGCAGCTTCTTATTTCGCTGCATAGTTCATTTCTCACAGCCGGAAACCGCCAAAAAAGCGGTTCCTTCTTTTTGTATTCGACGCATTGATTATAGCACAGGCTCCATGGCATTTCCAGTGCTGATCCTCTTCTGGTTTCTATTTTCAGGTGTTGATGCTGCTCGCCATGTTGGGACCCCTTTGTTAGACTTCTTCCTCGTTACACACAGTGGAACCTTGCCCGGATTGACTAGATGCTTCTCAGTTGTGCTGCACTGTGGAGAGCTTGGCTTATAAAAAATAGGGGAAAGAGGGGAATCCAATGTTAAGTTCAAGAAGTATCTGAAATTGTGCCATCATTTTTTTGCAAACTTTCCTTTTTGCACTTGAAAAACGGAGAAAGTCATTTTATAATAAATACAACATCGAATCCTATTTAATAGTAAAGGGGAGATATGTATGCCACGCGGAGTAAAAGGTTCTGGAAAGAAACCTGTAAATTCCAAAAAACCTGCCACAGAGAAGAAAGAGCGCAAAGCCTATCCCACCTATCAGGAGCGGATCGAGGCTGCCGACAAGAAAATGGAGCAGCTGCAAAAGCTCATCGCATCCCGGGAGGTCCTTATCGCTCAAACGGAAGCTAAGCTGGCGGAGCGGAAAGAGGCCCTGGCCAAGAGCCAGGAGGCTCTGGAAAAAGTTACTGCGAAACGGGAGCACCTGGTGGCCCTCATGAATAAGCCTGCGAAGGAGCCCAAGCCGAAGCTCTCCCCGGAAGAGCGCGCCGCGCACCGGCGGGAAGCGCTGGCCAAAGCCCGGGAGGCTAAGAAGACTAAGAAAGCGCAGATGGAAGCCCTGATGGAGAAGCTGGCCCAAAGCGGAAAGTCTATCGAGGAGCTTATGGCGGAGCTGGGCCAATAAAAAGGGAAAAGACCAATGCCCCTGCACCATGCCCTGGACGTGGAGCCGGTATCCGAAAAAGCGCTCTACGTCCATGAATCGGATTTGGCGGACCCCAGCCAAGCGGATGTTCCCGTGGCTTCCAAAGCGCAGGGAAAACCGTTGGATAGAAGGGAGCGCCTGCAGCTGGAGTTGAGAAGCCAGCCGGAAGACAACGTCCGCGTCTATATCCCTCTGGATATAAATGAAAACGCGATCCTCCGCCGCCTTCACCACATCTTTTGGAAGTACGGCGAGGTTAGCGAAGCCAACGAGGCTCCGTTTTGTAGCGAAGTGGAAACCTTGGTCTCTCAAGTGGAGATATACGACCAGGTTTGGTTTGTGCGCGAAGGAGATAGTGGAAACCATCACAGCGGAAAAGCCACGGCAATCGTGAAAGAGATGTGCTTATGGCTCGTGGAACATCCAGGCTGTGGCGAGAGATTCCCCATGGACCTGGTGGAGGAGCTGCGCAGGGAGTACCAGCTTTGCTTTGATGAGTGATGGCGAATCAGGAGAGACTTCCTGTTCTTGAAACAAATGGGATGACCCAGTGAAAGGACATCTTCCTTTCCAAAAACCCTGCCTACTGTATGTGTAGGCAGGGTTTTTCAGCTTGTCGAGAAACGCGGGTATGCAGCAAGCAAGGACCGTTGTTTCACATATATTGGCAAGATTCCTATGCTCAAAAACGGGATATCCCGCCTTGATGGCCTCCAGGACCGAGCGTTTGCACTCCTCCATGTCCCGCACTTGGAAGACCCCAAAGCCTTCCATGGGCATCTTTCGTCCGTTGTGTAAGGTTGCGGATGGCTCCCGGGGCGATGGCGTTGGGCTTATTATCACATCGTGGAAGCCACCAACGACCACGACTACACCAAGCCC
>FR893787.1:12464-14985 GCA_000435395.1 Firmicutes bacterium CAG:94 | reverse complement strand
TCGTCGCCAACCAGAGCGGCCGGCAGATTTTCGTCACCGGCCACGCGGAGTACGACCGGGACACCTTGGCCAAGGAGTACTTCCGGGACATCAACAAGGGCTTAAACCCCAAGGTGCCCTACCACTACTTCCCCGATGACGACGACACCAAGACCCCGCCCTTCACCTGGCGCTCCAACGCCCATCTGCTGGTGTCCAACTGGCTGAACTACTACGTCTACCAGCAGACGCCCTACGACTTCCTCACCTGACACACCCGGCCTGTTTTTCCGCGCTTTCCTTGAAAACAGCGGCGGGTTCCGCTATAATAGAGGGCAGAAAGCGCGAGAAAGGAGAACTCCATGAGATACGACAGCATCCTGTTCGACCTGGACGGCACCCTGTGGGATTCCACCGACGCGGTGGCCGCCTCTTGGGAGGAGGCCCTGGCCGGCGTCCCGGATATTGAGGGTCCCCCCACCCGGGCCCAGCTGGAAGGCGTCATGGGCATGACGGCGGAGGATTTGATGGCCAAACTCTACCCCCACCTCTCCAAGGAGCGGCACATGGAGCTGTTCGACCGCTGCTGCCAGGTGGAGAACACCTACCTGCGGGAGCACGGGGGCGTGCTCTACCCCCAGCTGGAGGAGACGCTGGAAGCCCTCTCCCAAAAGCTGCCCCTGTTTATTGTCAGCAACTGCAACGCCGAGTACATCCCCTGCTTTTTAGACGCCCACCAGCTCCACCGGTACTTTCAGGACTGGGAGTGCATCGGCCGCACGGGCAAGCAGAAGTGGGAAAACATCCGCCTGGTGGTGGAGCGCAACCACTTGCAGCGCCCTGTGTACGTAGGGGACACCGCCATGGACCAGGAGGCCGCCCAGAAAGCCGGGGTGCCCTTCCTCCACGCGGCCTATGGCTTTGGGGATGTCACCGGGGCGCCGGAGATTTCCCAGTTCCCCCAGCTGCTGGAGCTTTTGCAGGACTGAGCGCCTGCGCCATTGCCACACAGGAAAGGAGGCGGCGCCATGAAAGGCTCTTTGCTTTTTTCCAGCTATCCCTTTATCACCAGCGAAAAGGCCACCTTGACCCGGGTGACGGACATGGACCTGGAGGCGCTGTGGCAAATCCTCAGCGACGAGGACAGCCACCGCTTTACCCCAGAGGCCGCTTTGCGCTCCCACCGGGAGTGCGCCGCCAAGCTGCGCCAGTTCGACACCATGTTCCAGGAGCGGCGCGGCGTGGTGCTGGGCATCTACTCCACCTTGAACCGGCTGGTGGGCCTGCTGGAGATTTCCCAAATCAACCCCCAGGTGGAAAGCGTCACCCTCAGCTTTATCCTGGGCCAGGAGTACACCGGCCAGGGCTACGCCTCGGCGGCGGTGCGGGCCACCACGGAATACCTTTTCCGCACGGTGGGGGTGCGGCGCATCCAGTGTTTTGTGCTGCCCATCAACTACCGGGCGGTGCTGGTGCTGGAGCGCTGCGGCTTTGTAAAGGAGGGCACCATCCGGGAGGGCTTCTACTGGCCCGACAAGGGCATTGTGGATTTGACCGTCTACTCCCTGCTGCCCACCGATAAGAAGCCAAAGTCCACCGGCCCCGCCTACTATCTGTAAAAAACACATCCGCCCCGCTTCCCAACTGTGGGAGGCAGGGCGGATTTTCTATTGGTCAAAGGCGGCGCGCATGTAGGCCAGCAGCTTTTTCTCCCGGCGGCTGACCTGCACCTGGGTCATGCCCAGCTCGGCGGCGGTTTGGGACTGGGTCTTGCCCTGGAAGTACCGGCAGCGGATGAGCTTTTGGTCCCGCTCCTCCAAGGTGTGGAGGATTTGGTACAGCGTCAGGCGCTCGGTCATCCTCTCCTCGGGGGCCTCCACGGGGATGTCCAAATCGCCGCCCTCCTCCCCATCGGTGAGGGACATGGGCGCCTGGCCCACCCCCAGCGCCAGGGCGGCCTTCTCCACGGGCACACCCAGCCGCTGGGCGATTTGGGCCACGCCGGGGCTCTCCCCTGTCTCCTGGCGGAGCTTGTCCGCCTCCTCCAAGGCTTTGCGGCTCAAGTCCCGCAGGCCCCGGGAGACGCGCAAGGCGCCGCCATCCCGGAACAGCCGGCGGATTTCCCCCAGAATCACCGGCACGGCATAGGTGGAAAACTTCACGCCCCGGCTGGTGTCGAAGTTCTCCACGGCCTTGAGCAGCCCCACGCACCCCGCCTGGAACAGGTCGTCGTACTCCATCCCCCGGCCCAGGAAGCGCCGGGCGCACAGGTGGGCCAGGCCGATGTTCTCCTCCACCATGGCCTGGAGGGAGGGCTCACTGCTTTGTGTCAAAGTATTTGGTCAAGGTCACGCTGGTGCCCCGGCCGGGGGTGGAGGTCACCCGCACGCTGTCGCAGAAGCTCTGCATCACCGCGAAGCCCAGGCCCGCCCGCTCCTCGCCGCCTGTGGTGTAAAGGGGCTCCATGGCCTTTTTGATATCCGGGATGCCGCAGCCCTTATCCCGCACCCGCACTACCGCTTTGCCGTTTTCAAACAGCTTG
>FR893787.1:10071-12419 GCA_000435395.1 Firmicutes bacterium CAG:94 | reverse complement strand
CAGTGCCCCGCCTATCCTTGTAGCCGTGGACAATGGCGTTGGTCACCGCCTCGGAAACGGCTGTCTTCATGTCGGTGAGGTCCGCCACGGTGGGGTCCAGCTGGGTGAGGAACGCCGCCACCGCCGCCCGGCCAAAGCTCTCGTTGACAGAGCGGGAGTCGAAGCTGATTTGCGCTTGGTTGATGGGCTTCATCATCCAGCCCTCCTTTCAATGGAGGCCAAGGTGCCAATGCCGGAGAGCTCCACCATCCGCCCCAGGCTGGGGGAAAGCCCGCACAGCACCACCCGGCCCTTCCAGAATTGCAGCAGCCGCACCCGCCCCAGCACCAGCCCAATGCCGGAGCTGTCCATAAAGGGCACCTGGGAAAAGTCCAGGCGCAGGCAGGCGGGCTTTACCTTTTGGGCGGTGTCGTCAATGGCCTCCCGCATCTCCCGGGCGCTGTGGTGGTCAATCTCCCCGGAGAGCCGGGCGGTGAGCACCCCCTCTTTATAGCTGAGCTGTACACTCATACTTCTCTTCCTTTCTCTTTTCTGGGGCAACAAAAAAGGCCCTTGGAAAAGGCGGGCCTTTTCCAAAAGCCTTGTCCCGCCCTTTGCATCTATTCTACAAAGGGTGGGGTGCGTATTTTGCCAAAGGGTGTCAGCCAAACGGAATATCTTTCTATTTTCTCCTCCTCTTTGGATGTTTGGGGCGCTCCTCCCGCAAGACCCCCTCCCGAAATGCCCACTCCCGAAAGCCAAAAGTGGTGACAAACCATCGGCTGAACTTTTGGGGGTTCCGGGCGATATACACAGACAGGGCCACGCTAGCGGCCATAAAAACAAAAAAACCACCGAATATTCCCAGCAGCTGCAAGGCAGTCGTAACAGTCTGGGAATCACGCTCCTGGCGCGCTAAAAAGGTGAAGCCCCCATTTTTCAAGCTCACCACGGTGTGTGCCGCTCTTTCCCCGGTAACGTTCTTTGTAAAAGAGACCTCAAAGGAATCGCCCCGCTCCAACGCCCTCCACAGATAGCTTTGCAGCGGGACTTTTTCCTCCACGGAGGGGATGACATAAGGAACAAGGTCCTCTTCTTCATACAGGAAAAGGTCCTCCCCTTCCATTTCGTAGCGCTGGAAGGAAAGTGTAACTGTGGAGAGCCCTCTATCGCTCGTTTGATACAGGTACATCAGTAGCCACCCGACGATGAAGCAAATTGCAAGGAACAAAAGGCCCAGAAGCACAGAATCGATCAAGATGGGCTCCTCAGGGTTCTCCAAATTCCCATTGAATATATCTTTTCGGGGAGGAAGCATGGGTATTGCTTCCCCATCATGGGCGGTTCGATACTTCTTTTTGGCAAAGTCGAGAAACTCTTCTCGTCCTATCGCAAAATCCTCCAATTTCACCACCTGTTTTTCCACATAAAGGCGGATGGTGCGGGATTTGCGGGTGCCTCGCATCCCGGTAATCTGGTCGTAAGAATAAGTGCGTTTGATTCCCCAAAAATTTTTGACCGTAAAACCTTGCTCGCCATAGGAGATGCGGCAGTGGAAATAACCCACAATGAGGTCGCCCCCCAATAAAAAAGATAATCCCAGGCCAGGCAGAGCGGCCCAAGGCGTTTTTCTGTCCACATATCCCCATATAGCCAGCAAGAGACATAAGGAGCAGCCAAGAATTCCAATCACCAACATCAGTTTTGACCAGATGACCATTTGACTTTTAGCTTGCCGCGGACGATGCAGCAGGGCTAGCACACCGCGAACAGCCCATCCAATGAGCACCAATGTCAATGCTTTTACTACAAGATCCATCCCTCTCCTCCTCTATCAATCCACGCAAAAAGGCTCGCACTCCAGTGGCTGTTTCCACCTTCTCTGCCATACCCCTTCGATACTTCTATACCTAAAATATGGAGTCTTACTTTCTAAATTTTGCCAAGAGCATCTCCCGGATTTCCCCGGCCAGGTAGAAGGAGCCGCAGACAACGAGGGCGGCGTCCTGCTTCATGGCGCGGGCGGCCACGGCCAGGGCCTCCCGGCAGGAGCCCGCGGGGACCACCTTGGGGCAGAACTCTTGGGCAATCTGGGCCAGCTGCTGGGCGGGCATGGCCCGGTGGCCCTCCGGCGCCACGGTGACGATTTGGGAGAACAGCGGCCCCAGCACCTGGAGCTCCCCGCGGCTGTCCTTATCGGCCATCACGCCCATGATGGCCACCTTCCGCTGGGGGACGAACTCCTCCAAGGCCTGGCGCAGCGCCTGGGAGCAGCCGGGGTTGTGGCCGCCGTCCAGCAGCACCAGGGGCTGTTGGGAGATGACCTCCATCCGGGCGGGGATGAAGGCCTTTTCAAAGCGTGCCGCCAC
>FR893787.1:8746-9934 GCA_000435395.1 Firmicutes bacterium CAG:94 | reverse complement strand
GTGCGCAGCGCCACGTCCCCCCAGCGGGTGCCCGCCACGGTAAAGGCCGTGCCGCCGATGGAGCGCTCCCCCTCCTCCACCTGGGACAGGTCGGGGCGGAACAGCTCCACCTGGCGCTCCTGGCAGATTTGCTCCAGCTCCTGCGTCACCGCTGGGGCCTGGTCGGGGTAGAGCACCAGCCTGCCCCCCGCCTTGACGATGCCGGCCTTCTCAAAGGCAATCTTCTCCAAGGTGCTGCCCAAAATGGCGGTGTGGTCCAAAGAGATGGACATGATGGCCGCCACCTCTGGCACGTCGATGACGTTGGTGGCGTCGAACCGGCCGCCCATGCCCACTTCCAGCACCACGATGTCGCACTGCCGCCGGGCAAACCAGTGAAGGGCCAGGGCGGTGATGTACTCAAACTCTGTCACCTGGTCGCCGCTTTCCTCGAACTGGTCGGCGATGGGGGCCAGGGTTTCCACCTCCTCCACCAGCTCCTCCTTGGGAATCATCTCCCCGTCGATTTGGAACCGCTCCCGGAACTCCAGCACATAGGGGGAGGTGTACAGCCCCACCCGCAGGCCGCAGGCCCCCAGGGCAGAGGCCACCAAAGTGGCGCAGGTGCCCTTGCCGTTGGTGCCCGCCACGTGGACGAACTTCAGCTTTTTCTGGGGATTGCCCAGCCGCTCCATCAAAGCGGTGATGCGCTCCAGCCCCGGCTTGATGCCGAACACCAGCCTGCCGTATACATTGTCTAACGCCTCTTCATAGGTCATTTTGATTTCCTCCTGTTTCTCAATAAAAAAGGGCAGTGCCACTTGCAGGCACTGCCCAGACGGACGGCATGTTAGGCGCTTCCCCGCTCCCTGGTGGTTGCCCACCTGCCCGTCAGCCGCGGGGGGCCTTGCTGTGGGGGATTGCGCATCCCCCTGGGAAAAACAAGGCGGGCCTCCCCTCTCTCAGCCCAGGGCTGCCAGGGATTCCTCAATCATGCGGACTTTCTCCCGCAGCTTGGCGGCGTTGTCCTTCACCCCGTCGATGACGTTCTGGGGCGCCTTGCTGATGAATTTCTCGTTTTGCAGCTTGGCCTCGGCGGTGGCAAGCTGCTTTTTGGCGCCCTCCAGCTCCTTGGTCAGGCGGGCGGTTTCGGCCTTCTTGTCCACCAGGTCGTCCATGGGCAAGTAGCCGCGGCAGGCGGCGGTGACC
>FR893787.1:3716-8738 GCA_000435395.1 Firmicutes bacterium CAG:94 | reverse complement strand
CCGCGGCAGGCGGCGGTGACCACCGTCACGCTGCCCTCGGCCTGGGGGAAGCTCTCCCCAATCTCCACCGCGGAGCAGTAGGCCAGCTTGGCAATGGCCTCCCGCTCGGCCTCAAAGGCGGCGGTATCGCTGGTCTCGATATACAGGTGGGCCTTCTTGGAGGGGGGCACGTTCATCTCGCTGCGGCGGGTGCGCACAGCGGTGATGAGCTCCATGACTTTCTTCATCTCCGCCTCGGCCTGGGGGAAGGCGTGGCCTTCCTCATACTGGGGCCAGGGCGCCACGATAAGGGCCTCCCCATCGTGGGGCAGGCTCTGCCAAATCTCCTCGGTGACGAAGGGCATGAAGGGGTGCAGCAGGGCCAGCGTGTGGGTGAGCACCCACACCAGCACCTGGCGGGTGTTCTGGGCCACGGCCTGGTCCTCCCCGGACAGGGGCCGCTTGGCCAGCTCAATGTACCAGTCGCAGAAGTCGTCCCAGATGAAGTCGTACAGCTTGGACACAGCCATGCCCAGCTCGAACTTGTCCAGGTTCTCGGTGACCTCTTTGGCCACGGTGTTAAAGCGGCTGACAATCCACTGGTCCTCCAGAGAGAGGGACTCGGGCAGGGCGCAGGGCACGTCGTGGCCGTCGATGTTCATGTGGATAAACCGGGCGGCGTTCCAAATCTTGTTGGCGAAGTTCCGGCTGGCGGCCACCTTCTCGTCGGAGTAGCGGGCGTCGTTGCCGGGGGAGTTGCCGGTGACCAAGGTAAAGCGCAAAGCGTCGGCGCCGTACTGGTTGATGACGTCCACGGGGTCGATGCCGTTGCCCAAAGACTTGCTCATCTTCCGGCCCTGGGAATCCCGCAGCAGGCCGTGGAACAGCACGGTGTCAAAGGGGGCCTTGCCGGTGTGCTTTAGGCCGGAGAAAATCATGCGGGCCACCCAGAAGAAGATGATATCATAGCCGGTGACCAAGGTGTTGGTGGGATAGAAGTACTCCAGCTCGGGGGTGTTGTCGGGCCAGCCCAAGGTGGAGAAGGGCCACAGGGCCGAGGAGAACCAGGTGTCCAGGGTGTCGCTGTCCTGGTGGAGGTGCTTCCCGCCGCACTTGGGGCAGGTGTCCACGTCGGTTTCGGAGACGATGGTCTCGCCGCAGTCCTCGCAGTACCAGGCGGGGATGCGGTGGCCCCACCACAGCTGCCGGGAGATGCACCAGTCCTTGATGTTCTCCATCCAGTTGTAATAGGTCTTTTCCATCCTATCGGGAATCAGGCGGATGGCGCCGTCCTTCACCACGTCGATGGCGGGCCCCGCCAGGGGCTCCATCTTCACAAACCACTGGGTGGACACGCGGGGCTCCACCACGGTGTGGCAGCGCTGGCAGGTGCCCACGTTGTGCTTGAGGGGCTCCACCTTGATGAGGTAGCCGCCCTCCTCCAAATCCTTCACAATCTGCTTGCGGGCTTCCATGCCGGAGAGGCCGGCGTACTTGCCGCCGTTCTCGTTGATGGAGCCGTCCTCGTTCATCACGTTGATGACGGGCAGGTTGTGGCGCTGGCCCACCTCGAAGTCGTTGGGGTCGTGGGCGGGGGTGATTTTCACCACACCGGTGCCGAAGTCCATCTCCACGTACTCGTCGGCCACAATGGGGATCTCCTTGTTCACCAGGGGCAGGATGACGCTCTTGCCCACCAGGTGCTTGTAGCGCTCGTCCTCGGGGTGGACCGCCACGGCGGTATCGCCCAGCATGGTCTCCGGGCGGGTGGTGGCCAGCTGGATGTAGCCGCTGCCGTCGGCCAGGGGGTAGCGCAGGTGCCAGAAGGAGCCCTGCTGCTCCTCAAAGATGACCTCCGCGTCGGAGATGGCGGTCTTGCAGTTGGGGCACCAGTTGATGATACGCTCGCCCCGGTAGATGAGGCCCTCCTCATAGAGCTTGACGAACACGTGGCGCACGGCCTTGGAGCAGCCCTCGTCCATGGTGAAGCGCAGCCTATCCCAATCGCAGGAGGAGCCCAGCAGCTTCAGCTGCTCCAAAATGCGGCCGCCGAACTTGTCCTTCCAGGCCCAGGCCCGCTCTAAGAAGCCCTCGCGGCCCAGGTCCTCTTTGGAAAGGCCCTCTTCCCGCATGGCCTCCACAATCTTGGCCTCGGTGGCGATGGAGGCGTGGTCGGTGCCGGGCAGCCACAGGGCAGAGTAGCCCTGCATGCGCTTCCAGCGGATGAGGATGTCCTGCAGGGTCTCGTCCCAGGCGTGGCCCATGTGCAGCTGGCCCGTGATGTTGGGCGGCGGGATGACGATGGTGTAGGGCTTCTTTTTGGGGTCTACTTCCGCGTGGAAATAGCCGCCCTTCATCCAAAAGTCGTAGATGCGGCCCTCCACCTCTTGGGGCTCGTAGGCTTTCGCAAGCTCTTTTGACATGTTGTTCCCTCCTATATCCTTTGTCCGGGAGGTGTCCCGGTGTGTTTCCTATTGAAAAAGGGAATATCCCTGAAAGTTAATTATTTCATCTTATGCCCTGTTTGTCAACAGGAAATGGCCCGCGGCCCGGCGGATTCTCCCGTTTTCACCGTTTCCCGGGGGAAAATCTCCCCGGGCTGGGCACTTTTACCCCCGGCGCCGCAACAAAAAAGCCCGGCAGCCTTTCACGCACAGGGCAGCCGGGCACGGTATTTTGCTGTCAAATCAGCCAGCGCTTCACCACGGGGACGCGGGAGGCCGCCACGTAGACCACCAGGCCGCCCAGCACCGTCAGCAGGGCCAGCAGCGGCACCCCCACCACCGGCAGGGGCCAGTTGCCGTCCAGCCCCAAGGCGCGCAGCACGTGGAGGAACAGCATGTGGGACAGGTACACGCAGAAGGAGGCCTTGGAGAGGAACCTGGCCGCGGCGCCCAGCCGGGGGCCAGTCCCCTGGACGGAGGCCAGCAGGGAGAAAAGCCCCGCCGTCATCAGGCAGACGCCCACGCTCATGCCCTCCCAGAACTTGGTGTTCAGGGCGCCGTCCCGGAGGGAGGAGAGCACCGTCCCCCCAAAGACGCAGGCAAGGCCCAGCCCCAAGGAGAGGGCGCCCCACCGCCGGCGGATGGGGTACTTCTTCAAGTAATACCCCAGCAGGCAGTAGCCCATGGCGGCGTAGGACATGTTCAGCATCCACTGGAGGGGCACGCCGGCCAGCAGCGTAAAGGGCCAGTAGCTCTGCACCGTGGGATAGACAATCCCCAGCACAAACCACAGCCCCAAGGCGTACTGGAGCAGCCGTTTGTCCCCGTGGCAGGTGAGCAGCCGCAAAAGGGGCAGAAAGGCGTAAATCAGCAGCACCATGTGCAGGTAGTAGAGGTGGTCCTCATGCTGGAAGAACAGCACCTCTTTCACCGCGCCGGTGATGGACTCCGCGGTGAAATTCCAGGAAACCGCCAGGTGGTAAAACTTGTACACCAGCGCCCAGAAAAACATGGCCACCCCAATGCGCAGAATGTAGCGCAGCCACAGCTTTTTGCCGGAGAGCCCCTTCTCCGGCGCCAGGAATAGCACGCCGGTGCACATCAAGAACAGGGGGACGCTGGCCCGGCTCACCGAGCCCCAGGCCACAGCGGAGTACCACCCCGCCGAGCCCAGCTGGTTCTGATAGGCGCCGGTGGCGGCGTGGATGACAGCCACCCCCAAAATGGCGCAGGCCTTTACCAGGTCCACGGTGACGTCCCGCCCCTGGCGCAGTGTTGTCTGCATAGAAAACCTCCTTGCTCCTTGTTCCGCCGCACGGCCCTGCCCGCGCAGCTGTTAGCCATTATAGCACAGCCGGGCACGGGATGCAATTTCCCCCTGGTTTAGGAGAGGCTCTCCTCCAGCACGCCGCAGAGGTCCCCGCGGCTGTGGAAAACTTCCCGCCGGGAATCACCCGGCATCACTTCCGCACGCCCACAGCCTGCACGGCCCGCAAAAACTGCTTGACCACCGGGGAGGGCCGGGGGGCGTGGAGCAGCCCAAAGGGGATGGTATAGCCCCACTCCACCGGGAGGATTTTCAGCAGCGGGTGGACATAGCGCCAGTTTTCCACGGCCATCAGCACGCAGTTGTTGTTCTCGCACTGGTTGAACACCCCCACGTCGTAGAAGTCGAAATCCACAATGTGGATTTGCGGGTGGTTTTTCCACAGGTCGTCCCGCAGCAAGTCCACATGGTGGCTCCAGTCCCGGTGCATCAGCATCAGCCGCTCGCCGTAAAGGTCCTGGATGGTGAGGCTGTCCTTCTGGGCCAGCCGGTGGTGGATGGACACCGCGCAGCAGATGGGCTCCCGGGAGAGCTCCAGCCCGGCGCACTTGCGCAGGCCCAGCATGGTTTCATCGAAAATGCCCGCCACCACGTCGATGTTCTGCCCCAGGTTGCCCAAAATCTCCCGGGCGTTTTCCGGGGTGTTGTCAAAGGGAACCAGCTGGAACTTTACCCCGGGGCAATAGGCCTGCACCCTGGGCCACAAATCCACCAGCACCTGGGCGGGGGTCATGGGGGAAGTGCCAATGCGGATGACGCTTTCGCTTTCCTGCATGGCATTGCGGGCCCGGGTGACGGAATCCTTGCAATATTGGATGATATACTTGGCGTCCTGGTACAGGGAGTGGCCCGCCTTGGTCAGCCGCAGGCCCCGGTGGGTGCGGACGAACAGCTGCAAATCCAGGCTTTTCTCCAGCAGGTTGATTTGCTTAATCACCGCGGGCGGGGAGATATACAGCCGCTCCGCCGCCTTGTTGAAGCTGCCGGATTCCACCACCGCCAAAAAGGTTTCCAGTTGGGGGTTATACATGGGGTCACATCCTTTTCCTGCCCGCCGGGGAGCGTGTTTTTTCATGCTAGTATTATACCCTGCCGCCGGCCCCGCCGCAACCCTTGGGACCCCAGGTTTTCCCAAACGCGAAACAGCGCGCCAGCCCACAGGGGCCAACGCGCCGTTTGCAAGAGAGAGAATGAATCTTTTACACAAGAACTTTAGGGAGCGGTGTTGCCGCCGGGGGTTTTCGTCACCGTGACGCCGCAGCCGTGGCAGCC
>FR893787.1:202-3677 GCA_000435395.1 Firmicutes bacterium CAG:94 | reverse complement strand
CCCACAGGCGGAGCAGCCGCCTTTATGGTGCTTGCGGTTATAGATGCCCTTGCCCACAATGGCAAAGAACACCACGGCCACAAGCAAGCCGATGAGGATGGTAGGTAGCATAGTTTTACCGCCTTTCAATCTTGATGGAATAGGGACACGCGAAGCGCGGAAAGTTTTTAGTCAAGTTTTTTTCAAAAAACTTGCGGTTGGTAAGGCGGAGCCTTACGGCCTGTACCGGCGCAGCCGGGGAGAAAAAGCAGCGTAAGCGGCGCATACGCCGAAGGCGGTAGCCGCTGAAGCGGTCGGCAGCGCACCCGTGAAATCCCCCGCCGCTCACTTCGCACGCTTAGGGGGGATTTCAGGAAAGCTTGGTGGCAGCCTCCCGCCGTCGAGGACGGCGTTAAGAAACCCCCGACGAGGGTTTCTTACGGAAAACAGTCCGCTGGACTATTTTCCTATTTTCCTGCGTTTGCCGAAGGCGATTAAGGCCGTGGGACGCTGTCCCACACCCTGCCACCTTTGAAAAGGTGGACGAAACTTTTTCCCGCCTCCGGGCCTTTGGCCCTGCGGCGCGGACGTGCGCCGGCGTCCTGCACAAGCGCGGCGTAAGCCGCCGCTCCGTGGCGCGACTTGTCCAGTCCGGCCACGGACCTTAGTTTCCGGAAGCCCGCACCGCGCTGACGGAGCCCAGGTGCTCTTCGTCGTACTTGTTCTTCCTAACTAACAGGTACACAATGGCAATCACAGCCAGGATGGCGATCACCGTGCCAACACCGAAGCCGCCGCCCACAAACAGGGAGCCGATCTGGTACACGATGAAGGAGACCACATAGGCCAGGCCGCACATGTAGCCAATGGCGCCCAGGGTCCATTTCCAGTTGTTCATCTCCCGCTTGATGGCGCCCATCGCCGCGAAGCAGGGGGCGCACAGCAGGTTGAAAATCATAAAGCTGTATGCCGCCAGGGGGGTGTAGTGGGCGGCCACGGCGGTCCACAGGCTGGGGTCGTCCTCTGCCACTTCAGAGCCCACGCCAAACAGCACGCCAAAGGTGGACACCACGTTTTCCTTGGCAATCAGGCCGGTAAACACCGCCACGGTGGACTGCCAGTCCCCAAAGCCCAGGGGCGCGAAGATCACGCAGATGGCGCTGCCGATGGAGGCCAGGATGGAGCTGTTGTTGTCCTCCACCATGCCAAACTGGCCATCCACAAAGCCGAAGCCCTGGAGGAACCACAGGATGATGGAGGAGGCCAAAATGATGGTGCCAGCCCGCTTGATGAAGGACCAGCCCCGCTCCCAGGTGGCCCGCAGCACGTTGCCTACGGCGGGCACATGATAGGCGGGCAGCTCCATAACGAAGGGGGCGGGGTCCCCGGCGAACATCCTGGTCTTTTTCAGGATGATGCCCGAGAGGATGATGGCCGCGATGCCGATGAAGTAGGCGGACACGGCCACCCAGCCGCTGCCGCCGAACAGCGCCCCGGCGAACAGGCCCACAATGGGCATCTTGGCGCCGCAGGGAACAAAGGTGGTGGTCATGATAGTCATGCGGCGGTCCCGCTCGTTCTCAATGGTGCGGGAGGCCATGACTCCCGGCACCCCACAGCCGGAGCCGATGAGCATGGGGATGAAGCTCTTGCCGGAAAGGCCGAACTTCCGGAAAATCCGGTCCATGATGAATGCAACCCGGGCCATGTAGCCGATGTCCTCCAAAATGGAAAGCATCAAAAACAGCACCAGCATCTGGGGCACAAAGCCCAGCACAGCGCCCACACCAGCCACAATGCCGTCGGAGACCAGGCCCGTCAGCCAATCGGCAGTGCCCCAGCTCTCCAGCAGCGAGCGGGAGCCTTCTGTCAGCCAGGCGCCGCCCAGCACGTCGTTGGTCCAGTCGGTCAGGAAGGTGCCGAAGGGTCCCATGGCAATCCAGTAGACAACCACCATCACCACGGCGAAAATGGGCAGGGCCAGAATGCGGTTGGTGACGATTTTGTCGATCTTATCGGAGGTGGACAGGCTGTGGAGGGCGGCCTTTTTCTTCACGGCCTTATCCACCACCTTGTTGATGTAGGCGTAGCGCTGGTTGGTGATGATGCTCTCCGCGTCGTCGTCCAGCTCCTTCTCGCAGTCCTGAATGTGCTCCTCCAGGTGCTTTTTCAGGCCGGCGTCCAGGTTTAGCTCCGCCAGCACCTTCTCGTCCCGCTCGAACACCTTGATGGCGTACCACCGCAGGTTGCGGGCGTCCACCTTCCCGGCGATGGACTCCTCGATGTGGGCAATGGCGTGCTCCACGCTGCCGGTGAACACATGGGGCAGCTCCTCTTCGGCCTTTCCCTTGGCGCTTTGGGCGGCCCGCACACAGCGCTGGGCGGCCTCCATGCCGCCCTCGTTTTTCAGGGCGCTCATCTCCACCACGTCGCAGCCCAGGGCCTCGCCCAGCTTTTTCAAATCGATTTTGTCCCCGTTTTTGCGCACCAGGTCAATCATGTTCACGGCAACCACCACGGGGATGCCCAGCTCGATGAGCTGGGTGGTCAGGTACAGGTTGCGCTCGATGTTGGTGCCGTCCACGATGTTCAAAATGGCGTCGGGCTTCTCGTTTACCAGATAGCCCCGGGCCACCACCTCCTCCAGGGTGTAGGGGGAAAGGGAATAGATGCCGGGCAGGTCTTGGATGACCACGTCCTTGTTCCCTTTCAGGCGACCCTCTTTTTTCTCCACGGTGACGCCGGGCCAGTTGCCCACGTATTGGCTGGAGCCGGTCAGGGCATTGAACAGGGTGGTTTTGCCACAGTTCGGGTTGCCCGCCAGCGCGATTTTAATTTCCATTTTCGTTCCCTCCTAAGCTGTTAGAAAAAGCTAACTGTTTGGCGAAAAAAACGGCCTTCCAGCCGCTTTTAGGCGATTTCAATCATCTCGGCGTCGGCCTTGCGCACGGAAAGCTCATACCCCCGCACAGAAAGCTCCATGGGGTCCCCCAGGGGGGCCACCTTGCGCACGTGGATTTCCACGCCCTTGGTAATACCCATGTCCATAATGCGGCGCTTTGTGGCGCCCTCGCCGTGGAGCTTTACCACCTTGACGGTATCGCCCACCTTTGCATCGCGCAGTGTCTTCATGTTCCCTCTCCTTTCTAAAAATACGGTTCAAACCAGAATGCGGGTGGCCATGTTCCGGTCCAGGGCGACGCGGCTGTCCTTCACCTGAAGGATTAGGTTCCCACCCAATTCGCTTACCACGGTGACGGCGCCGTCCACCACAAAGCCCAGCTCGGCCAAATGCTGGCGCACCTCGTCCTTCCCGGTGACTTTACAGATGGTGTACGTCTCCCCGGGCTTTGCCATTGCCAACGGCATCATAGCGGTCCCTCCTTT
Source organism: Firmicutes bacterium CAG:94 (assembly GCA_000435395.1). GTDB lineage: Bacteria > Bacillota > Clostridia > Oscillospirales > Acutalibacteraceae > Acutalibacter > Acutalibacter ornithocaccae. The sequence continues at coordinate 311 of FR893787.1, read as the reverse complement.
ATGCAAGAGGTTAGATTTTACTAACCCACGAGGCAAATACAGGGGGTTAGGAAGTTCTAACCCCTTTGCCGTCTCCTAGTTTATTCCTCCCGCAGGGATTTGTCAAGGG
>FR893787.1:0-124 GCA_000435395.1 Firmicutes bacterium CAG:94 | reverse complement strand
CCCCACAAAAGGCCGCAAAAAAGAGGAGCCCGCGGGCTCCCCCCGTTTGGCGGACTTATTTTTCTTAGAGGGCGGGGCGCCGGCCTCCTCCAAACTCCCCCAGAAAGGTGGCTGAAGACAAGAC
>FR893786.1 GCA_000435395.1 Firmicutes bacterium CAG:94 | reverse complement strand
ACCCCGACACCCCGTGGTAGCCAGAGGACTCGTAATCCCGGGCGTACTTCTCCAGCAGGCGCAGGTTGGCCAGGCGCTGGGGGCCGTCCTCCATGGCCAGGGCCATGTCCGGGTAGCCTGTTTTGGTGTAGAGGTAGTTTAAAAAGCCGTCGGAGGGCATGGTGGCCGCCACGGCCCGGTACTGGCCCAGCTCCTGGACCACCTGGGCGCAGCGGGGCTGGCCCTCCGCCGCCCGCAGCAGGGAGACGTACACGCTGACGTCCCGGCTCTCCAGGCGCAGGCGGGCCACGTCGTCGGCGGTAAAGCCGTACAGGGGGCTCATCAGCACCGCCAGCAGGGGGATGTCCTGGTTGGGGTTGTCGATCACCCGCAGCAAGGAGAGCATGACGCCTATCTCCGCCGCCTGGAAAAAGCCCCCCGCCACGCTGGCCCGGGCAGGCACCCCGCGGGCCTGGAGCTCTTGGGCGTAGGCGTGGGCGTACTGGTTGGCGCTGCGCAGCAGCACGCAGAAGTCCCCGTAGGTGGCGGGCCGCTCCCCCTCCTTGTCCGTGACGGTGAAGCCGCCCTCCACCAGCTGGCGGACGCGCCGGGCAATCCAGGCGCCCTCGGCCTCCTCGGGGGAGGCGCCCCCCTGGCGGGCGATGAACTCCAGCTCGGTTTGGCAGCCCTCCTTGGGGGCGTAGTCCGCCCCGCACACCAGGCGCTCCTCCCCGGTGTAGTCCATGTCCCCGGCCGCTTGGGTCATCAGCCGGGAGAAGACGAAGTTCACCGTGTCCGTCACCTCTTTGCGGGAGCGGAAGTTCCTATCCAAAGTGATGGAGGCGGGGTAGCTGTCCTGCTCCCTGCGGTACTTGGGGAAGGCCCGGCGGGCCCGCAGGAAAATCTCCGGCATGGCCCGGCGGAAGCCGTAGATGCTCTGCTTTACGTCCCCCACCATGAACAGGTTCTCCCCGTTTTGGGACACCGCCCGGAACAGGGAGTCCTGCACCTCGTTGATGTCCTGGTACTCGTCTATCATGATCTCGTCGAAGCGGGCGGCCACCTCCCGGGCGGCGGGGGTGGGCTGGCCGTCCTCCCCCAAAAACAGGCGGATGGCCTGGTGCTCCAAGTCGCTGTAATCCAGGAAGTTCCCCTCCCGCTTTTTCTGGGTGTACCGCCGGGAAAAGTCCAGGGTGAGCTCCTGCAGGCTTTTCACCAGGGGGGCGGTCTGGGCGATTTCCCGCATGCAGGCGGCCCGGTCCGCCGCCAGGTACTTCAGCAGCTCCCCGGCGGCCCGCTTCACCTCTTTGCGGAAGGACTCCAGCCTGTCCTTGAGGGGGTCGCCGTCGTAGCCCCGCAGCGCCCCCCGCCGGGCCGGGGCGAAGTCCCGCGCCGCCTGGGAAAGGCCGTCCCAATCCCCGGCCCGGGCCAGCTCCTCCAGGCGGAGGAGGGCCTGGCGGTCCTTCTCCAGGGCGGGGGCGTAGGCCTTCTCCACGGCGGGGTCCTCCCGGCACTCCTCCAAAGCCCGGGACAGCAGCCCCAGGCAGTGGGCGGCCGTCTCCCCGGCGTAGTCCAAAATCACCCGCTCCCAGGGGGAGGGCCCCGCCCCAGCGGCCATGCCGGGGAAGTACATCTCCACCTTTTCCTGGAGCCACCGCTCCGGGAAGGGGTGGCTCTGCATAAAGCGGTACAGGGTCAGCACCATCTCCATCAAGCGGCGGTCGTCCCGCTCCCCGGCGAAGGCGTCCGCCAAGGCGCCCACGGCGCCCTCCTCAAAGGCCTGGGACAAGGCCTCGTTGAGGGCGGCGTCCACCAGGTTTTCCTCCTGCTTGTCCGAGATGATTTTAAAATCCGGCGAAAGGTCCAGCAGGTGGAAGAACTCCCGCACCATCTCGGCGCAGAAGCTGTCCACCGTGCCGATGTGCGCCTGGGCCAGCAGCACGCTCTGCCGCCGCAGGTGGGGGTCGCCGGGGTCCTCCCGGAGCATCTGGTGCAGGCGGGCCTCCAGCCGGGCGCGCATCTCCGCCGCCGCGGCCTTTGTAAAGGTGACGATGAGCATCCTGTCGGCGCTGGTGGGGTTCTCCGGGTCGGTCAGCCGCTGGATGGCCCGCTGCACCAGCACCGCCGTTTTGCCCGAGCCGGCCGCGGCCGCCACCAGCACGGTGCCCCTCCTGGCGGAGATGGCGTCCTGCTGGCTGTCTGTCCAACGCATATCAGCCATGGGGGTTCCCTCCTTTCTCCAGCGTTTCCCGCATTTTCTCCAAGGCTTGCTGGGGGGTGGTCTTGTCCAGCTCCACGTCCTTGGCGGTAAACTCCTTGCCGCACACGGGGCTGTAGGGGCAATAGCGGCAGGCGCTGCGGTTTTTCAGGTGGGGGGCGGCCTCCACCCGGCCCTCCAGCAGGGCCTCGCCCATGGTGGCCACCACCCGCTTGACGTAGGCCAGCACCGTTTGCAGCCCCTCCCTGTCCAGGGTGGAGCTGTACCGGCCCAGGCTGCCGTCCTTATTGAGGGAGGCGGGGATGAACTTGCCCCGGGCGCCGGCCTCCATGGCCTGGATAATCTCCTGGTCGCTGAGGATCACACCGCTCATTTTCAACTGCTTGTCCGCCTCCTCCTTGATTTTCTCCTCCCCGGCGCCCCGCTCCACCGAGACGGAGGGCTCCGCCGCGGGCATGTACAAAATCCCCGCCGGGGCCTCGGGGCTGTGCTCCACCAAGGCCGCCAGGTACACCAGCATCTGCATGTTCAGCCCGTAGAGGGCGTCCGCCAGGTGGAAGGCCTTCTTGCCGGTCTTGTAGTCGATGACA
>FR893785.1 GCA_000435395.1 Firmicutes bacterium CAG:94 | reverse complement strand
GGATAGCAGATATTTCGATGGATTGCAACAGAACCTTTGGCGGCGGAGAGGAGGCTCCCTCTCACAACACAAAGGGGCACCCAGGCAGAAACTGGGTGCCCTTCTTTTTTCGCCAGGCGGGGCGAACTGGCGCGCAAAAACTTTGCCCGGGCGGCCCCTATCTCCCCCATCCAGCTTCTTGCCTTCCTCCCCATTTTCTGCTATACTAATAGACTGAGAATTTTTCTGGGAAGGGCACCGCTATGGCTATCTTAACCGTCAACAACATCCGGCAGAGCTTCGGGGAGGAAGTCATCCTCCAGGAGGTCACCTTCGAGCTGCAAAAGGGCGAGCGCGTGGGGCTAGTGGGCGTCAACGGCTCCGGCAAGACCACCCTCTTTAAGGTCCTCACCGGCGAGTACAGCCCTGACACGGGCTCTGTCACCTTTGGCAAGGACACCGTGCTGGGCTATATGGAGCAGCACGTCTGCCGGGATTTCCACAAGACCGCCTTTGACGAGGTGATGACCGTGTTCGCGCCCCTGCTGCGGCTGGAGCGGGAACTGGAGGACGTCACCGCGCTGTTGGCGGAGCATCCCTCTGGGGAGGACATGGAGCGCCTTATCCAGCGGCAGACGGACCTCAACGAGCGCTTTGTGGACGCCGGCGGCCTGCCCTGCCGCTCCCGGGCCCGCAGCGCGCTGCTGGGTCTGGGCTTTGAGGAGAGCCAGCTGCAAAACAAGGTGGGCGTGCTCTCCGGCGGGCAGAAGGCGAAGCTCCAGCTGGCCAAGATGCTGCTTTCGGGGGCCAACCTGCTGCTGCTGGACGAGCCCACCAACCACCTGGACATCCAGGCGGTGGAGTGGCTGGAGAGCTTTTTGCTGGGGTACAGCGGCAGCTACATCGTCATCTCCCACGACCGGTATTTCCTGGACAAGGTCACCAACCGCACTTTGGAGATGGAGGGCAAGACCGTCACCTCCTATAAGGGCAACTACAGCCGGTACCTGGACTTGCGGGCCGAGCACCGTCTGGCCATGGAGCGCGTCTACGAGAGCAAGCAGAAGGAAATCGCCCGGCTGGAGGGCATCATCGAGCAGCAGCGGCGCTGGAACCAGGAGCGCAACTACGTCACCATCGCCAGCAAGCAGAAGGCCATCGACCGCATCGAGGCCACCTTGGAAAAGCCCGAGGAAGAGCCGGACACCATCCGGTTCCAGTTTAAGGCCAGCCGCCGGGGCGGCAACGACGTGCTGACGGCCCAGGATTTGAGCCTATCCTTCCACCCGGGGCAGCCCCTGTTCGAGCACGTGGGCATTGAAATCAAACACGGGGAGAAGGTGTTCCTCATCGGGCCCAACGGCTGCGGGAAAACCAGCCTGTTCAAGATTCTGCTGGGGCAGTACACCCCGGACACCGGTTTGGTGCGGCTGGGCGCGGCCATTGACGTGGGGTACTACGAGCAGTCCCAGCTGAGCCTCCACGACGAGAAAACGGTCATCGACGAAATCTGGGACCTGCACCCCCAAATGACCCAGACGGAGGTGCGCTCGGCGCTGGCGGTGTTCCTGTTTAAGGGCGAGGACGTGTTCAAGCCTGTGGGGGCGCTGTCCGGCGGGGAGCGGGCCCGGGTGCTGCTGCTGAAGCTGATGCTCTCCAAGGCCAACTTCCTGCTGCTGGACGAGCCCACCAACCACCTGGACATCGGCTCCTGCGAGGCGCTGGAGGACGCCCTCTCCGGCTACGACGGCACCTTATTCGTGGTGAGCCACGACCGGTACCTCATCAACAAGCTGGCCGACAAAATCTACGTGCTGGGCAAGGACGGCGCCCGGCTCTACCTGGGCAACTACGACGCCTACCTGGAGCAGCGGGACCGGGAGCAGCAGGCCCAGCAGGCCGAAGCCCCCGCGCCCAAGGTGAACCTCTACAAGCAGCGCAAGGAGCGGGAAAGCGCCCTGCGCAAAAAGCGCACCGCCCTGCGGCGGCTGGAGGAGGCCATCGAGGAGAACGAGGCCCAGGCGAGGCCAGCGAGGAGAACGAGGCCCAGGCGGCGCAGCTGGAGGAGCAGCTCTCCCAGCCGGAAGTGGCCGCGGACTATGAGCAGGTGACACAGCTCAGCGAGGAGATTGCCCGGCTGCACCAGGAGGGTGAGCGCCTGCTGGGAGAGTGGACGGAGCTCAGCGAGGAGCTGGAACAGGAAGAGTAAAAAGGCGGCCGGGCGCAGACAGGGAAAAGTTGCCTGTGCCGCCCTTTTCAAGTATGTATAGGAGCATTCAAGTTTGAAACAAATCAGTGACACACCAC
>FR893784.1 GCA_000435395.1 Firmicutes bacterium CAG:94 | reverse complement strand
AGGGAGTTCGGAAACCCGCATAAAACCTAGTTTTTTTGGCAACTCCCTCAAGTTTTTATTTCAAGTGGCAGCGCGGGTGCGAGGCCGCTGTGGGCGGTTTCCTATTCTCCCTTGGAAAATCCGCGAAAGTGTGGTATAATGCAGGGGCCCTGGCGTGCTGGGGTGGGATTTTTGGCAAGAAAAGGATTGACACCATGAAACTTGTAAATGTGGGCAACGCGCTGAAGGTCACCTGTGTGGGCTTTGCCGCCGGGGTGCTGCTGCGCGTGGTGCAGATGCTTTACTTCTTCGATTACGACACCGACTTCTATACCGACGGCGGCGTGATGGCCTGGATTTCCCTGGCCCTGCCCCTGGCCACCGGGCTGCTGGCCTCTTGGATGTGCTTCCGCTCCCGGCGGTACTTTGGGCCCTATGTCCCCCGGAAGAACGTGATGGCCGGGGTGGCGGCGGTGCTCTCGGGAGCGGTGCTGCTGCTCTCGGGGGCGCTGCAGTGGATGGATTTGCGCCTCCAGCTCGCCGCCGGCGGGGAGTATGTGGCCCTCCACGGGCTGTTTTTGGGGTGCTGCCTGCTCTTTGGGCTGGTGCAGCTGTTCCTCTCCGTGGGGTTCTTCACCGGGAAAAACAGCCTGGAGAAAGCCCGGCTGCTCTACCTGGTGGGGGTGCTGTGGGGCGTGGCCTACCTGATTTTGGTGTACGTGTTTTACGCCAAGTCCTCCAGCTTTGTGGAAAACTTCTTCGCCGTGCTGGGGGGCGTGGCCACGCTGCTGTGCCTGTTCTACCTGTGCAAGCTCTTTGCCGGCGTGGACGAGGAGGGCGCCGCCAAGCGGGCCTTTGTGGCCGGTATCTTCGCCGTGGTGCTGGGGCTTACCTACTCCCTCTCCAACCTGGCGCTGCTGCTGCTGGGCCGCACCTACACCGGGGAGATGCCCCCGGCGGTGCAGCTGGCCAGCATGGTGGTGCAGCTGTTTTTGCTGGCGTTTTTGGTGTCCTTCCGCAAGTACAGCCTGCGGCGCACCCCCAAGGGCGGCACCGAGCACCCTGTGGCCCGGCACAGCGCCAAGCGCTTTAAAGTCTCTTAATACGCATCCAAAAGGCCCTGGAAACGGGGCCCTTTTTGCTGCCAGGGTAAAAAACGGAAGAAAATGGCGTTATTTTTCTGTCAAACTCTTGTAATATTCCGAAAAATGATTTAGAATAGAAGAAGCTTAAAACCCATTACACATTCAGGAGGTTTTACCAATGTCTGTTAAAGTTGCTATCAATGGTTTCGGCCGCATCGGCCGTCTGGCTTTCCGTCAGATGTTCGGCGCTGAGGGCTACGAGGTTGTGGCTATCAACGACCTGACCAGCCCCGCTATGCTGGCCCATCTGCTGAAGTACGACTCTGCCCAGGGCCGCTATGCCCTGGCCGACAAGGTCACCGCTGGTGAGGATTCCATCACCGTGGACGGCAAGACCATCAAAATCTATGCCGAGAAGGACGCCAAGGACCTGCCCTGGGGCGAAATTGGCGTGGACGTTGTGCTGGAGTGCACCGGCTTCTACACCTCCAAGGCGAAGAGCCAGGCCCACATCGACGCTGGCGCCAAGAAGGTTGTCATCTCCGCTCCCGCTGGCAACGACCTGAAGACCATCGTCTACAGCGTAAACGAGAAGACCCTGACTGCTGAGGACCAGATCATCTCCGCTGCCTCCTGCACCACCAACTGCCTGGCCCCCATGGCTGACGCCCTGAACAAGTACGCTCCCATCCAGAGCGGCATCATGACCACTGTGCACGCCTTCACCGGCGACCAGATGGTTCTGGACGGCCCCCATCGCAAGGGCGACCTGCGCCGCGCTCGCGCTGCCGCTGTGAACATTGTTCCCAACAGCACCGGCGCTGCCAAGGCCATCGGCCTGGTCATCCCCGAGCTCAACGGCAAGCTGATCGGCTCCGCCCAGCGCGTGCCTGTTCCCACCGGCTCCACCACCATCCTGGTGGCTGTTGTCAAGGGCAAGGACATCACCAAGGAAGGCATCAACGCCGCTATGAAGGCTGCCTCCTCTGAGTCCTTCGGCTACACCGAGGAGCCCCTGGTGTCCTCCGACATCATCGGCATCACCTACGGCTCTCTGTTCGACGCCACCCAGACCATGGTCGCCAAAATCGACGACGACACCTATCAGGTGCAGGTCGTTTCCTGGTACGACAACGAGAACTCCTACACCAGCCAGATGGTTCGCACCATCAAGTACTTCGCCGAGATCTGAGTTCCCGCGTAAGTTACTGATCCGCTGAAAAATCCCCCTGGGACAATCTCCCGGGGGGATTTTTGTATGCTCTCTATGTTTCGTCAAACAGCACCCGCAGCATACGCTCTGGGCTGTCCAGAAAGCTTTTGGTGATTTGATAGTGCTCTGTCTCCCGGTACTCCACCGGCCGGATGGGCCCCTCCCCCAGCAGCAGTATCTCCCCCTGGGGGTAGGCCATCAGCAGGGGGGAGTGGGTGGCGATGACCAGCTGGGAGCCGGCCTGCACCAGCCGGTGGAGCTCCGCCAGCAAGGTCAGCTGCCGGGCGGGGGAGAGGGCCGCTTCGGGCTCGTCCAGCAGGTAGATGCCCTGGCCCCAAAACCGGTTGTGCACCAGGCTGAGGAAGCTCTCCCCGTGGGACTGGTGGTGCAGCGATTTGCCGCCGTAGCTTTGGTAGAGGCCGTCCCCGGGCTGGTAGTTGGCCAGCCGGTCCACCTCGCTGGAGACGTTGTAGAAGCTTTCCGCTCGGAGGAAAAAGCCATCCTTGGGGCGGTAGGGGCCCCGGTGCAGCCGCAGGTAGTTGTGCAGCCCGGAGTGGGTGTCCCGGGTGGAAAAGGCGAAGTTCCGGGAGCCCCCCTCGGGGTTGAAGCCCAGGGCCAGGGCCACGGCCTCCAGCAAGGTGGATTTCCCGCTGCCGTTTTCCCCCACCAAAAAGGTGACGGGCTGGCGCAGCTCCAACAGGCCCAGCCCAGCAATGGCGGGGATGCCCTCCAAATAGGCGTCCTTCCCGGCAAAGCTGCCGCCGGTGCGCTCTATGGCGTTGAGATACATATATGACCATGCCTTTCCGCGAACGGCACCAACGAGAAATGAAACAAGGCTGGT
>FR893783.1:4574-4976 GCA_000435395.1 Firmicutes bacterium CAG:94 | reverse complement strand
GCGGCTGCCCCTGCCGGGGGAGGCCCGCCCCTAGTTTTGGAAAGGAGGATCCCATGCCCAAGACCTTGACCATTGTCAACTCTGTGTACCACCTGCTCACCGCCGTGAACCTGCGGCGGCTCTCCCCCGCGGGGGAGGGGGCGGACTTGCTGGTCACCGACGCCACCCCCGGCCTGCCGGAGCTCATCCCCCGGCTGCGGGAGACGGGGCTTTTCTCCCGGGTGCTTCCCGTCCGGGCCGGGGAGCTGGCCCAGCACTACCCCATGGACCGGGAGGAGGCCGTGGCCCAGTGCTTTTCCCAGGGGGAGGCCTTGCTCCGCTGGGCCCTGGGGGAGGCGCTGGAGCCCGCCTACAGCCAGGTGTACTTTCCCAACTTCGACTGGCTGGCACGGCTGCTGGCCT
>FR893783.1:2679-4557 GCA_000435395.1 Firmicutes bacterium CAG:94 | reverse complement strand
GGCTGCTGGCCTGCCGGTACCAGTGCCCCTTCCTCTGGCTGGAGGACGGCTTTTCCAGCTATGTCATTGACTTTGCCCGGCCGGACCGCGCCGCGGTGAACCGCCATCCCCAGGGCGCCCGGCTGGGGGAGCAGGTCCAGGCGGCGTTGCTTTACGAGCCCGCTTTGGCCATGCGGGGGGACAGCCTCCCCAACCGGCCTTTGCCCAAGCTCTCCCCCGGGGACGGGGAGCTGCTGGCCCTGCTGAATTTCATCTTCCAGTACCGCAGGCCCCCGTGGCTGCCGCCCTTTTTGTTTTTGGAGCAGTCCTTCCGGGCGGAGGGCATCCCGGGCAACGATTTGGAGCTGATGGGCCTGTGCCAGCGGGCTGTGGGGCCGGGGAATTTCGGGGTAAAGCCCCATCCCCGCAATGGGGACGATTTGCCCCAGCGCCTGGGCCTGTCCCGGCGGGTGGAGCTGCGCGTCCCCTGGGAGCTGTTTTTGCTCAACGAGGGCCCGGACCGCTGCTGCCTGGTGACGGTGTGCTCCAACGGGGCGCTGTCCGGCAGGCTGTGCCTGGGCCTGGACGGGAACACGGTGCTGCTGTACAAGCTGTACACCGGCAAGGTGCTGTGGAAGGAAAACCACACCCTTGCCCGGTTTTTAGAGGCCTACCGGCGGCAGTTCGCCGGGGGGAACACCTATGTGCCGCAGACAAGCTACCAGGCGGCCAGCATCCTGAAATTTTTGGGAGGGCAGTATGGAGGTTAAGGTATCCATCATCATCCCGGTGTACGGGGTGGAGCTGTTTTTAGAGCGGGCGGTGGATTCCGCCCTGGGGCAGACCTTGGCGGAGAAGGAAATCATCTTGGTGGACGACGGCAGCCCCGACGCCTGCCCGGAAATCTGTGAGCGCTACGCCCGGGAGCACCCCGGCCTGGTGCGGGTGCTCTACCAGGAGAACCAGGGCCTGGGCATGGCCCGCAACGCCGGGGCCGCCTTGGCCCAGGGAGAGTACCTGCTCTTTCTGGACTCGGACGACACCATCCAGCCGGAGATGGCCCAGGCCCTCTACGAGAAGGCCAAGGCCGGGGATTGCGATTTGGTGATGTGCGACGTGCGCATCCTCTACGTGGAGGAAAACCGGGAGGTGGTGGTGGCCTCCTATCCCCGGGAGGAGGTGGACCTGGCGGATTACATCGCCCACGGCAACAACATCACCTACAGCGTGAACAAGCTGTTCCGCCGCTCTATCTGGCAGGAGAACCGCTATGAGAAGATGCTCTTTGAGGACATCGCCCTCATCCCCGCTTTGGTGACCCGCTGCCGCCGGGTGGGCTACGTGCCCCAGGCCTTTTACAACTACTACCGCCGGGGCGGCACCATCTCCACCACCCAGACCGGGGACATGGTGGACATTGTCAAAGCTTTCCGGAAGTTCCTTCTCACCTGCCACCCGGCCTACCGGCAGGAGGCGGTGTACTCCACCGCCCGGCAGCTGCTGTGGAACATGACCCAGTCCCGGCCCCTGTTTTTGCCGGACTTCATCGGCCTGCTCCACGAGTTCGAGGCGGACTTCCGCTTAAACCCCTACCTGAAAGAGGACAGGGAAACCGCCAAGCTGCTGGGCTACCTGGACACCCCCGTGGTGCCTGACGTGCTCATCTGCGCCCACTGCCGCCGGGAGCTGCCCCCGGCGCTGCGGGAGGCCATCGGCCGCCACTTCCCCCTGGCGGAGGTGCTGGAGCCCGGGGAGAGCTGGCTGGAGAGGGAGGAGGTGCCGGAGCATCTGCGCCAGGCGGCGGAGCAGGGCCGCTGGCAGTATGTGGAGGAGTACCTCTCCTTGCTGGCCCTGTGGGAGCGGGGCGGCATCGTCCTGGCGCCGGAGGCCCTGCCCCAG
>FR893783.1:0-2655 GCA_000435395.1 Firmicutes bacterium CAG:94 | reverse complement strand
AGCTGCGCTTAAAGAGCCGCCGCATGGAGCCCTGCTTCTTCGGCTTCGCCGATGGGGAGAGCCTTTCCACCTTGTGCTTTGGGGCCTTGCCGCGGCACTATGTGGTGCGGGCGCTGCTGGACTCCTACCGGGAGGACCACATCTACAACCGGGCCTTCCTGCCCCTGGCGGAGCGGCTGCGGGATTTCCTCATCACCCGCTTTGGCTTTCAAATGAACGGCCGCCGCCAAACCCGGGAGGGCGTCACCGTCCACCTGCCCAGCGTGCTGTGCTACGACTTCCACGACGGGGAGAACTGCTGCAAGGGAAACCTCCCCGCCCCAGAGGGCTTTGAGGTGGTCAGCGGCCCGGCGCTGGAGCTGTGGTCCCAGCGGCTGCTGGAGAACTGGAACCTCTACAAGGCTGAGCGCCAGAGGAAAGCCCCTGCCGGGAAAGCGCCGCCCAAGGCGGTGGGAGGTTTTACCCAGGCCCAGCTGGAGGCCGAGGGCCGCCGGGTAGCCCAGCTCTACGAGAGCTCCACCAGCTGGAAGGTCACAAAGCCCCTGCGGGCCCTGGCAGGCCTGTGGAAAGGGAAAGCAGGGCATGCGGGCCAGCCGGAACAATAAGAGGAAGACAGATGGAAGGTTTTCGCAGGGCGGTTGCTTTCTTTCAAAAAGATTGCAGGGAGCTGATGCCCGGTGGACACCGCCCGGCGCTTTCTCCATTGCCGTACCGGCAGGCGAGAAAGAGCAGCGCCCCACTGCCTTAAAAAGCCGCGCAGCGGCTCAAACAGACAGTGCCCCAGGCCCCGCTTCCGCGGCTGGCTGCCCCATAAAAGAGGATGCCACGTCCCATAGGACGTGTTCGCGATATTTTTTTACCGGCACACAAAGGAGGAACACTATGCGCGCCATTGCCATCATCCCCGCCCGGTACGATTCCACCCGGTTTAAGGGGAAGCCCCTGGCGGACCTGTGCGGCCGCCCCATGCTCTGGTGGGTGTACCACCAGGTGAAAAAAGCCCGGCGCCTTGCGGAGGTGTGGGTGGCCACGGACCACCCGGCCATCCAAGAGGCCTGCGGGGCGTACCAAATCCCCTGCAAACTGACCTCGCCCCAGTGCCCCACCAGCACCCAGCGGGTGTGGGAGGCCGCCCAGTCCCTGGAGGGGGACGTGTACGTCTGCGTCAACGGGGACGAGCCCCTTATCGACCCCCAGGTCATCGACCAGGTGGTGCCCTCCAGCACAGAGGGCTTTTTCGCCGCCAATTTGATGGCGCCCATCCTCTCCCCGGTGGAGGCGGTGGACGAGACCAACATCAAGGTGGTGGCCGATGAGACAGGCCGGGCGCTGTTCTTTTCCCGCAGCCCCATCCCCCACCCCAAGGCCAGCGTGGACTACCAGTTCTACAAGCACCTGGGGGTGCTGGCCTACACCAAGGAGGCCCTGGCCTTTTTTGACAGCGCCCCTCGGGGCCCCTTGGAGGCCGTGGAGGACATCAACGAGCTGCGGTTTATCGAGCACGGCAAGCGGCTGCAAATGATTCCCGTCCAGGCCAAAAGCCTTTCGGTGGACACACCCAAGGACTTGGAGTACGTCCGCGCCGTGCTGCGAGAAAAGCTGCGAAAGGGGGAGATTTAATGGGCGTGCAAATCTTGGACTGCACTTTGCGGGACGGGGGCTATGTGAACAACTGGGAGTTTGGCCGCCACGCCATCGCCTCTATTTTGGATAAGCTGGAGGCCGGCGGCGTTGAGATTGTGGAGTGCGGCTTCCTCACCAGCCGCCCCCGGGACGAGGACTGCTCCCTCTACGGCGGGCCGGAGGCCATCTTGCCCCTGCTGCCCCAGCGGGAGCCCCGCGCCATGTTCGTGGCCATGATAGCCATGGGGGAGAAGGAGCTCTCCCCCCAGCAGCTGCCCCCGTGCAGGCCGGGGGGCATCTCCGGGGTGCGGCTGACCTTCCGCCGGGAGGACGCGGAGCGGGCCTTCTGCTGGGCCGCCGCCATTTTGGACAAGGGCTACCAGGTGTTTTTCCAGCCGGTGGGCACCGCCTTCTATTCGGACATGGAGCTGCTGCGCCTGGTGGAGCGGGTCAACCGCCTGCGGCCCTTCGCCTTTTACATGGTGGACACCCTGGGCAGCATGTACCCCGGCCAAGTCACCCGGCAGTTCCACCTGATTCACGAGAACATGGACCCCGCCATCCGCCTGGGTTTTCACGGCCACAACAACCTGCAGCTGGCCTTTTCCAACGCCCAGGTGCTGCTGGGCATCCAGGCCAAGCGGCAGCTGATTTTGGACTCCTCTGTCTACGGCATGGGCCGGGGCGCGGGGAACCTCCCCACGGAGCTTATCACCCGGTATATCAACCAGAACATCCAGTCCCGGTACAACGTGGGCATGGTGATGGACATTTACGACGAGTATATCGCCCCCCTGCGCCGGGAATACCAGTGGGGCTACTCCATGGCCTACCACCTGGCGGCCAGCCACGCCTGCCACCCCAACTACGCCGCCTACCTCATCAACAAGCAGACCTTGACCATGCAGGACATGGAGAGCATCCTGCGGGCCATCCCCCAGGACCAGCGGGTGGAGTTTGACAAGGCCCTGGTGCGCCGGCTGTACGCCCGCCACCAAAGCCGCCAAATCGACGACACCCGGGCGGTGGAGG
>FR893782.1:16003-20874 GCA_000435395.1 Firmicutes bacterium CAG:94 | reverse complement strand
AGGGGCCTGGGTGAGCTGCACAGACTCTACCTGGGGCCGCAAGTCATGGAGCCCGGCGGCGCGCCAGTCCTGGCCGTAGCTGTTGTCCCCCTGGCCCTCGTCGATGCCGGTCAAGGCACGGTAAAACCTGTCCTGGCACTGGGTGAACAAGGCCGTGCCGCCCACCTTGCAGAATCGCAAGCCGCCCCGGGCTTTGTCGTAGACAAGCTCCAGGTTGGCCCCTGTCACCAGGATGGTGTCCCCCTCTTCCCGGGCCTGGAGGGGCTGGGTGGAGGCGATGGAGCTCTCCTCCCAATAGGGCTGGGTGCCCTGGGCGGGGAGCTGCGCCTTGTACACCAGGTGCCCTGCCGGGGCCCAGGGGGTGGCATCTTTAGTGCGGGCGTAGAGGTTCCAGAAGGCCTCCCCGCAGACCAGGTCCCGGTTATAGGGGAGCTCCAGGCGCTGCTGGCCGCCGGGGGCCACACGCAGCCCCTCCAGGGCGCCGGACTCCACCACCTGGCCGTCGCAGAGCAGCTCCCAGGTGAAAGCGAGCTGGGACAAATCCTCTGTGAAGCACTCGTTGTGGAGGTAGTAGCCGCCGAACATCCCGTGCCACTCCTGGTACTGGAGGTACAGCGGCGCCTGGCAGACTTTCACCTCCTCGGCGGCGGGCTTCTCCTCCAAGCCGGCGAAAACAATGCCATTTAGGCACATGTCCGGCACGGGGTCGGCCACGTCCTCCCCGAAGGCGCCGGCGTAGCGGAAGGGCAAAGAGCCGTCCGGCTGGGGCTGGACCAGGGCCTTGTCGTGGAAGTCCCACAAAAAGCCGCCCTGGAACCGGGGGTATTTGCGGACCAGCTCCCAGAACTCGGCGAAGTTGCCGTTGGAGTTGCTCTTGGCGTAGGCGTACTCGCACATGATGAAGGGGCGCTTGTCGTCGCTGCTCATGCAGGTCTCCACCCAGTCCCGGGAGGGGTACATGGGGCACAGGATGTCGCTGATGCCCGGCAGGGAGCCGCCGGACTCGTACTGCACGGGGCGGTTGTCGTAGAACTTCAGCCAGCCGTACATGGCGCCGTGGTTGGCGCCCACGCCGGACTCGTTCCCCAGGCTCCAGACGATGACGCAGGGGTGGTTCTTATCCCGCAGGCACATGTTCATGGCACGGGTGAGGTAGGCCTGGGCCCAGCGGGGGTCATCGCTGAGGCCGCCGCCATAGCCATGGGTCTCCAGGTTGGTCTCGTCCACCACGTAGAGGCCCAGCTCGTCGCACAAGTCGTAGAACAGGTTGTCCTTGGGATAGTGGCAGGTGCGCACGGCGTTGAAGTTTAAGGCCTTCATTTTCAGCAGCTGTGCCCGCAGCTCCTGGGGGGAGACGGTGCGGCCGGTGGTGGCGCTGTGCTCGTGGAGGTTAGCGCCCCGGACAATCAGCCGCTTGCGGTTGAGCTCTAACATGCCGTTTTGGATGCGCACCTCCCGGAAGCCCACCCGGCAGCTTTCCACATCCACGCAGCGGCTCTCCTCGTCCAGCATCTCTAAGGTGAGGGTGTACAGGGCCGGAGTCTCGCAGCACCACAGCTGGGGCGCGGCCACAGGGAGGGTTTCCTCCAGCACATACTTGGCCTGGAGGTACACCCCATACTGGCTAAAGGGCTTGGAGGTGTGCTCCAGCACCTGGGCGCCCTGGGGGTCAAAGAGGCGCAGGCGCACACGGCACGCCCCAAAGAGGGGCGCTTCCCGGTCGGGCCACACCCGCACCCGCAGGGAGGCCTGCTCCAGCGTCTCCCCAAAGAGGGGCTGCACCTGGAAATCCGCTATATGCCGCTGTCCCTTGCACAGCAGCGCCACGCTGCGGGTGATGCCGTGGAGGTGCCAATAGTCCTGGTCCTCCAGGTAGCTGCCGGGGCTAAAGCGGTAGACTTTCACCGCCAGCAGGTTCTCCCCCGGCGCCACGTAGGGGGTGATGTCAAACTCGGCGTCCAGCTTGCTGTCCTCGGAGAAGCCCACCTCCTGGCCGTTGACGCCCAAAGTGAAGGCTGTCTCCACGCCGCCAAAGCGCAGAAACACCCGCTTGCCCTCCCACCCGGCGGGCAGCTGGAACCGCTGGTAGTAGCAGACGGTGAGGTTTTCCTGGGGCACGGCAGGGGCAGAAAGGTCAAAGCTGCCGGGGGTCACTTCCACCTCAAAGCTCTTGTCCGGGCCCTGCCGGTAGAAGGGGTACTGCATGTTGGTGTACACGGGCTTGCCCACGCCGTGCATCTCCCAGCAGGAGGGAACCGGCATGGTGGGCAAAGCAGCAAGCTCCTCCCCGGTGGGGGAAGCCCAGCCGGCGGGGACGTCCTCCGCCGCGGGGTAGGCCGCAAAGGGCCAAAGGCCATCCAAGGACAGAATCGCCTGGGACTGGGAAATGTCCCGGGCTTTCGCCTGCTCGAATGTCTCATAGCCGCCAAAGGGAGTGTGGGCCTCCCGGCGGTTTACGGAACTGATAATCTCTCGCTGTCCCATAGGGACCAACTCCTCTCTTGTAAAACCCGGCCGCGCCAGGGCGGCAGGCTGGTTTTCATTATAGCACACGGAGGGCCCAACCGCCACAAAAAGAAAGGAGATTTATCCCGGATTTTTTCTCACTTTACCAAAAAATCTCGGTGCCGCGGCGGGGGCAGCCGGTTTGACAAGCCGGGCCATCCGTGCTATAGTGAGCCAAACAGTTCCTGGGCGCCAGGAACAGGAGGGATAGACCTTGAAGGGACCAATTTTAAACCTAGGCATTTTGGCCCATGCCGACGCGGGGAAAACCACTGTGACAGAACAGCTGCTGCTGCGCAGCGGGAGCATCCGCCAGGCGGGCAGCGTGGACGATGGCACCACCCACGCCGACTGGCTGGAGGTGGAGCGCCGCCGGGGCATCTCGGTGCGGGCGGCCTCCATCTCGCTGGAGTACAAGGGCGTGCGGGTGAACCTGATTGACACTCCCGGCCACGTGGACTTTTTGGGCGAGGTGGAGCGCAGCCTCACCGTGCTGGACGGCGCTGTGCTGGTGCTCTCCGCGGTGGAGGGCGTGCAGGCCCAGACAAGGCTACTGTGGCGCGCCCTGGAGAAGATGGGCATCCCCACGCTGCTGGTGGTGAACAAGGTGGACCGAACGGGGTGCGACATCCCCGGCGTGCTGGAGCAGCTGCGCCAGGAGTGCACCACCCGGCTGCTGCCGGCCCAGCAGGTGGAGGAAGCCGGCTCGGACAGCTGCCAGGTGCTGCCCCTGGAGAGCTTTTGGGAGGACGCCCTGGCCTGGGCCGCCGACTACGACCCGGAGCTGGCGGAGGCCTATCTGGAGGAGAGGCCCGTGCCCCGGGAGAGGCTCCTCCAGGCGCTGCGGGAGGGCGTGGCCCAGCGGCAGGTGTTCCCGGTGCTGTTCGCCTCGGCCAAGGGCGGCAAGGGCATGGAGGCCTTGCTGGAGGGGGTTGTAACTTTGCTCCCCCCTGCCTGCGGCCAGGAGGGCGGGGCGCTCTCCGCGGTGGTGTACCAGGTGGACCACGACCCCGCCATGGGCAAAGCGGCCCATCTGCGGGTGTTCTCCGGGACGCTGGAGAACCGGGACAGCGTCCCCCTCCCCCAAGGGGACGGCACCCAGAAAATCACCCAGATACGGCGGTTTTACGGGCAGAAAGCGGTGGACATGGGCAGGCTGGGCCCCGGGGAGGTGGGCGCGGTGTATGGGCTCTCCGCTGTGCGGGCCGGGGACGTGCTGGGGGAGGCGCCGCCCAGGCCCGCCTGCCAGCTGGCAGTCCCCCTGCTGCAAGTGCAAGCTTTCGCCCAGGAGCCGGACAAGCTCCCCGCCTTGGTGGAGGCGCTGCAGGAGCTCTCCCAGGAGGACCCCCTGCTGGACCTGGAGTGGGTGCCCGAAAGCCGGGAGCTGCACCTGCGCATCACGGGGAAAATCCAGCTGGAGGTGCTCACCGAGCGGATACAACAGCGGTACGGCCTAGCGGTGTCCTTCTCCGAGCCCACGGTGATTTACAAGGAGACGCCTGCCTCCGCCGCCCAAGGGGAGGAGGTCTACCTGGCCCCCAAGCCCTGCTGGGCTGTGGTGCGCCTGCTGGTGGAGCCCCTGCCCCGGGGCAGCGGCATCCAGTTTGAGTCCGTCATCAAGGAGAAGGAGCTGCCCTACCGGTATCAAAACCACGTGCGCCAAAGCCTGCCGGAGGCACTGCGCCAGGGCCGCAAAGGCTGGGAGGTGACGGACGCCAAGTTCACCTTGATTGGCGGCCAGCACCACCACGTGCACACCCATCCCCTGGATTTCTTTGTGGCCACGCCGGTGGC
Source organism: Firmicutes bacterium CAG:94 (assembly GCA_000435395.1). Lineage (GTDB taxonomy): Bacteria > Bacillota > Clostridia > Oscillospirales > Acutalibacteraceae > Acutalibacter > Acutalibacter ornithocaccae. Next base: position 16,575 of record FR893782.1, on the reverse strand, counting down.
GGTGCAGCGGGCGCTGGTCAACAGCGGGACGCTCTTGCTGGAGCCCATGGTGCGGGTGACGCTCTCCGCCCAGGAGGAGCTGCTGGGCAAGGTCATCCGGGACATGGTGGCCATGCGGGGCGCCTTTGACACGCCCATCCTCCACCAGGGCACCTTTACGCTGGAGGCCGATTTGCCCGTGGCCACGTCCCTGGACTATCCCACGGCGTTCCGCTCGATGACTTCCGGCAAAGGGGTGTACGCCTCGGCGTTTTTGGGGTACCAGGAGTGCCCGCCCGGCGAAGGGAAGGAGGCCCCCCGCCGGGGTGTGGACCCCCTGGACCACGCCAAGTGGATTCTCGCCGCCCGCAGTGCCATGCAGTAACCGCGGGCACGCAAAAAAGGCTGTTGCAGTCGCAACAGCCTTTTTTCGCTTGTATGGGTTAAGTGGGGCCTATCAATACATGCCGCCCATGTCGCCGCCAGCGGGGGCAGCAGCGGGAGCGGGCTCCTTGATGTCGGCCACCAGGCTCTCGGTGGTCAGGATAGTGGCAGCCACGGAGGAGGCGTTCTGCAGGGCGGAACGGGTCACC
>FR893782.1:0-15981 GCA_000435395.1 Firmicutes bacterium CAG:94 | reverse complement strand
GGGTCACCTTGGTGGGGTCCACAATGCCGGCTTCAATCATATCCTGGAACTCGCCGGTGAGGGCGTTGTAGCCGTAGCCGACCTTGCCGTCCTTCTTCAGCTGCTCCACAATGACAGAGCCCTCGATGCCGGCGTTGGCAGCAATCTGGCGCACGGGCTCCTCCAGGGCCTTCAGCACGATGGCAGCGCCGGTCTTCTCGTCGCCCTCGGCGGAATCCACGTACTCCTTCACAGCGGGGATGGCGTCGATGAGGGCGGTGCCGCCGCCAGCCACGATGCCCTCTTCCACAGCGGCCTTGGTAGCGGCCAGGGCATCCTCGATGCGCAGCTTCTTCTCCTTCATCTCGATCTCGGTGGCAGCGCCAACCTTGATGACGGCCACGCCGCCGGCCAGCTTGGCCAGGCGCTCCTGGAGCTTCTCCTTGTCGAACTCGGAGGAAGTGGTCTCAATCTGGGCGCGGATCTGGCCGACACGGGCCTTGATTTCGTCGCTGTTGCCAGCGCCGTCCACGATGATGGTGTTCTCCTTGTCCACCTTCACCTGGCGGGCACGGCCCAGCTGGCTGAGCTGGGTGTCCTTCAGCTCCAGGCCAACCTCTTCGGAAATCACCTGGCCGCCGGTCAAAGTGGCGATGTCCACCAGCATCTCCTTGCGGCGGTCGCCAAAGCCGGGGGCCTTGACAGCCACGCAGGTGAAGGTGCCGCGGAGCTTGTTGAGAATCAAGGTGGTCAGGGCCTCGCCCTCCACGTCCTCGGCAATGATGAGCAGCTTCTTGCCGGACTGGACCACCTGCTCCAGCAGGGGCAGGATTTCCTGGATGTTGGAAATCTTCTTATCGGTGATGAGGATATAGGGGTCATCCAGCTCGGCGACCATCTTGTCGGTATCGGTGGCCATGTAGGGGGTGATGTAGCCACGGTCGAACATCATGCCCTCCACAACCTCGCTGTAGGTCTCGGCGGTCTTGGACTCCTCCACGGTGATGACGCCGTCGGCGGTGACCTTCTCCATGGCGTCGGCAATCAGCTGGCCAATCTCATCGCTGGCAGAGGACACAGCGGCCACGCGGGCGATATCCTTGGTGCCGGAAACCTTGTGGGAGTTCTTCTCGATGGCATCCACAGCAATCTTGGTGGCCTTCTGCACGCCGCCGCGGAGCACCATGGGGTTGGCGCCGGCGGTGACGTTCTTCATGCCCTCGCGGACCAGAGCCTGGGCCAGCAAAGTGGCGGTGGTGGTGCCGTCGCCGGCCACGTCGTTGGTCTTGGTGGCGACTTCCTTCACCAGCTGGGCGCCCATGTTCTCGAAAGCGTCTTCCAGCTCCACTTCCTTGGCGATGGTGACGCCGTCGTTGGTGATGAGGGGGGCGCCGAACTTCTTATCCAGCACCACGTTGCGGCCCTTGGGGCCCAGGGTAATCTTTACGGTATCCGCCAGCTGGTTGACGCCGGAAAGCAGAGCCTTGCGGGCGTCCTCGCCATAGATGATTTTCTTAGCCATAGTATGTCAAATCCTTTCTTCTCTCGTAGTGTGTGCAAAACCCAAAAACTGGATGAAACTCTTTACTCTACAACAGCCAGAACGTCGGACTGGCGGACAATGGTGTATTCCTCGCCGTCCACCTTCACTTCGGTGCCGCTGTACTTGGCGCAGATGACACGGTCGCCTTCCTTCAGGTACATCTTCACTTCCTTGCCGTCCACTTCGCCGCCGGGGCCCACCGCGATAACGCGGGCAATCTGGGGCTTCTCCTGGGCTTTGGCAGCCAGCACGATGCCGCTTTTGGTGGTCTCTTCGGCTTCCTCGGCCTTAATCAGCACTCTGTCAAAAAGGGGTTTCACGGTCATAATCACAACACCTGGGCCTTTGGGATTTTTGAAAAAACCGGCCCAATCCTTTCTCCCCGCTCTATTTGATGTTTTCACACTCCGCGGGGAGGAATGCAAAACCGCTGGCAGACCAGCGAAAAAGGAAATGCTCTCGTTGCCCGCCGCAGGCGCCCGTAGCGCTTTTGGCGTTCTCGGGAATTTAGCACTCTTTATTCCCGAGTGCTAAGACTATTGTAGTCACATGGTCAGTAAAAGTCAATAGCTTTTTTAAAATTTTTGATTTTTAACATTCTCTTCATAAAATCCCCTGGGATTCCTGTTGTTTCCAGGCGAAAAAAGAGAGGCCGTTACGGCCCCTCTTAGGTGAGGTCCTTTTTGAAGTTCCGCTGGAGCTTGTTGCCCGTATACCCCAGGCTTGCGTAAAAGGCGTGGGCGCCCTTCCTGGATTCGCCGGAGACAAGGCGCACCGCCTCCGCGCCCTGGGAGCGGGCCCAGGCTTCCCCGGCGGCGAGAAGGGCCCTCCCCACCCCCTGGCGGCGGCAGGCGCTGGAGACGGCGATGCCCAGCACGTTTACCATGTGGCCGGCATAGAGGACGTCGTACTCCTCCAGGTGGAGGTAGCCCACCACCTCTCCCCCACGCTCCGCCACAAAAACGGCATGGGCCGGGTTTGCCAAACACGCCTGGAGCTTTGCAAAGGTCTTTTCCTGGGGGTAGTCGTAGCCCAGCTCCTCCCGGTTGAGGCGGGTGATGGCGGGACAGTCCCCCAAAACCGCCGGGCGGACGGCACATTCCATGGCGCTCTCCTTTCCCTGGGCAAAAAAGAGGGCCGCCGCGCGCTGCGGCAGCCCTCTGGCCTGGTCACTTGCCCAGGACTTTTTTCACAGTGGCTTCGATGTTTTCCGCGGACAGGCCGAACTCCTTCAGCAAATCCACGGCGGGGCCGGAGTGGCCGAACACGTCGTTGACGCCAATCTTGGTGACGGGGGTGGGGCACACCTCGCTGAGGTAAGAGGCCACAGCCTCCCCCAGGCCGCCCATGACGTTGTGCTCCTCCACGGTGACAATGCGGCCCGTCTCCTGGGCTGCCTTGCGCACCAGCTCCGTATCCAGGGGCTTGATGGTGTGCATATCGATGAGGCGGGCGTCGATGCCGACGGCCTCCAGGGCCTTCACGGCCTTGACAGCCTCGCCCACCATCAGCCCGGTGGCGATGATGGTGATGTCCTTGCCGTCCCGCAAGGTGATGCCCTTGCCAATCTCAAACTTGTAGTCGTCGTTGTTGTTGAAGCTCTCCACAGCCAGGCGGCCCAGGCGGATGTACACAGGGCCCACATGCTCGGCGGCGGCCTTCACGGCGGCCAGCATTTCGTAGTGGTCGGCGGGATTCAAAATCACCATGCCGGGGATGGAGCGCATCAAGGCGATGTCCTCGCAGCACTGGTGGGTAGCACCGTCCTCGCCCACGGAGATGCCCGCGTGGGAACCCACGATCTTCACGTTCAGGTGGGGGTAAGCCACGGAGTTGCGCACCTGCTCAAAGGCGCGGCCCGCGGAGAACATGGCGAAGGACGCCGCGAAGGGCACCTTCCCGCAGGTGGCCAGGCCGGCGGCAATGCCAATCATGTTGCACTCGGCGATGCCGCAGTCGATAAAGCGCTCGGGGTATTTCTTCTTGAAGATGCCGGTCTTGGTGGCCTCTGCCAAATCCGCGTCCAGCACAACGATGTCGGGGTTCGTTTCGGCCAGTGCAGTGATTGCTTCGCCAAAGCTCTCACGGGTGGCCTTTTTCACCATTTCAGCCATTCTGCAGCACCTCCAGGTTCTCGGTGAGTTCTTTCTTGGCAGCTTCGTACTGCTCGGTGTTGGGGGCCTTGCCGTGCCAGCCCACCTGGCCCTCCATAAAGGAGACGCCCTTGCCCTTGGTGGTCTTGGCGATGATGGCGAAGGGCTTGCCCTTGCAGGCGCGGGCCGCCGCGAAAGCCTTTTCCAGCTCGTCAAAGTCATTGCCGTTGACGGTGATGACCTCAAAACCGAAGGCCTCGAACTTCTTATCGAAGGGCTCGGGGCCGCCCACTTCCGAGACAGGGCCGTCAATCTGCAGACCGTTGTAGTCCACAATCACGCAGAGGTTGTCCAGCTTGTGGTGGCCGGCGAACATGGCGGCCTCCCACACCTGGCCCTCCTCGCTTTCACCGTCGCCCAGCAAGGTGTAGACGCGGTAGTCCTTGTTATCCAGCTTGCCGGCAAGGGCCATGCCCACCGCGGCGGAGATGCCCTGGCCCAAAGAGCCGGAGCTCATGTCCACGCCGGGGGTGCCCTTCATGTCCGGATGGCCCTGGAGCATGGCGCCGATGTGGCGGAGCTTCTGCAGCTCGCTGACATCAAAATAGCCGCGGTTGGCCAGGACAGAGTACAGGCCGGGGGCGCAGTGGCCCTTGGAGAGCACAAAGCGGTCCCGGTTGGGGTCCTTGGGGGTTTGGGGGTTGATGTTCATCTCTTTGAAGTAGAGATAGGTAAAGATGTCCGCCGAGGAGAGGGAGCCTCCCGGATGGCCGGACTTGGCGTGATACACGCCTTCGATGATGCCGAGGCGTACCTTTGCCGCGGCGACCAGAAGGTCCTTGCGTTCTTGAGCGTTCATAGCCAATGACCAGTCCTTTCCACCAAAAGATTATGAGATGCCTCATACACTAACATTGTAGCCTATTTCCAAAAAAAATGCAATCGCCAGTTTGCAAGTTGTCCGTACTTTTTCTTTTTTTGGCGCAACTTTTACGGGGCAGGAGGCTGAAATTCCCTCCAAAAGGCGGGGCGGCCGCATAATGCCCCGGGGAAGGAACACACTAGCGGTGAACACTTTTAGGCTTCGCGCGGCAGCGCGGGAAAGGAAATCCGCTATGAAACAGAAGAACGGCAGGATTGGGGGCCTCCCCGCCAACATCAACATCATGAACCCCGTGCCCAACAAGGACGCCAAGTCCATCACCGGGCTGGTGCGGAAAAACGGCAAGGTGTCCGGATACGAGCTCTCCGACGGCCGGGTGCTCTCCAAGCGGGAGGGCGTGGCCCTGGCCAAGCAGGGGGGCATCCGGGGCGTGGCCATCGCCAGCCGCAACGGCAGCGAGTACCTGCGCTCCCTCCCAGACGGGACGGCCTCGAACAACCTGGGGGACCTGCCCTCCTCCAGCCAGGAATAAACGCAAAATCCCCTGGCCAGTTTCCCGGCCAGGGGATTTTTCAGCTATTTAGAAAGTACCAGCCAAAGAGGGGCGATTACTCGGCCATCTTCTTCAGGCGCTCGTACTTCTCCACAGCGTACTTCTCGGCGTTGGCGAACAGCTTCTCGGCGCGGTCCGGGAAGGAACGGGTCAAGCTGTTGTAGCGCACTTCGCCCATGATGAAGTCGCGGTAGGAAGCGGTGGGAGCCTTGCTGTCCAGCTGGAAGGGGTTCTGGCCCTCGTCAGCGCGGCGGGGGTCAAACCGGAAGTTGTGCCAGTAGCCAGCGGCCACAGCCTTCTTCTCCTCCACCTGGGAGACACCCATGCCGCCCTTGATGCCGTGGTTGATGCAGGGAGCGTAAGCCAGGATGATGGAGGGGCCATGGTAGCTCTCAGCCTCGGAGAAGGCCTTGATGCACTGGTTCATGTCGGCGCCCATAGCAACCTGGGCCACGTAGACGTAGCCGTAGGTCATGGCGATGCCGGCCAGGTCCTTCTTCTTGGTGGCCTTACCGGTAGCAGCGAACTGCGCCACGGAGCCGCAAGGAGTGGACTTGGAAGCCTGGCCGCCGGTGTTGGAGTACACCTCGGTGTCGAAGACCAGGACGTTGATGTCCTCGCCGGAAGCAAGGGCGTGGTCCAGGCCGCCGAAGCCGATATCGTAGGCCCAGCCGTCGCCGCCCAGGATCCACATGGACTTCTTGGCCAGGTAATCTTTATCCTTCAGGATCTGAGAAGCCAGAGTGCAGGCCTCGCACTTGCAGCCGGGAACGATGCCCTCTTCCAAAGCAGCAATGAAGTCCTTGGAAGGCTGGTCGTTGGCAGCGCGGTCAGCCATGGTATCCAGCCACTTCTGGCCGGCTTCCTTGATCTCAGCGGTGGCATACTCCACAGCGATCAGCTTCTCGGTAAGCTCAGCCAGACGGCCGCGAACAGCGTTCTGCGCCAGGGCCATGCCCAGGCCGAACTCGGCGTTGTCCTCGAACAGGGAGTTCTCCCAAGCGGGGCCGTGGCCTTCCTTGTTCACGGTGTAGGGAGTGGCGGGAGCGGAGCCGCCCCAGATGGAGGAGCAGCCGGTGGCGTTGGCGATGAACATCTTATCGCCGAACAGCTGGGTGGCCAGCTTGGCGTAAGGAGTCTCGCCGCAGCCGCCGCAAGCGCCGGAGAACTCAAGCAGGGGCTGCTTGAACTGGCTGCCCTTGACAGTGGTCTCCTTGAACTTCTCGGCGACTTCCTTCTTGGCGGGCAGGTTGATGCCGTACTCGAACACGGCCTCCTGGTCGCGCTGGGAGTCGATAGGGGCCATCTGCAGAGCCTTGTTCTTGGCGGGGCAGGGGGTCACGCAGGAGCCGCGGGGCAGGTGGTCACGCAGGAGCCGCAGCCGGTGCAGTCCAGCGGGGAGATGACCATGGCGAAGTTCATGCCGGGGACACCGGTCATGGGCTTGGCCTTGGTGCCGGCGGGAGCGGCAGCCAGCTCCTCATCGGTCATGGCGATGGGACGGATGACCGCATGGGGACACACATAAGAGCACTGGTTGCACTGGATGCAGTTGTCCACAATCCACTCGGGAACGTCCACAGCCACGCCGCGCTTCTCGTAAGCAGCGGTGCCCTGGGGAGAGGTGCCGTCGGCGTAGTTCTCGAAGGTGGAGACAGGCAGGTCCTTGCCGTGGAAGGAGTTGACGGGGTACACCACGTTGTTGACGTAGTCCACCAGCTCGGGACGGTTGCCAGTGGCGACCTTCTTCTGAGAGTCATCCACAGCGTCCTTCCAAGAGGCGGGCACGTCCACCTTGACATAGCCGGTAGCGCCGCGGTCGATGGCGTCGTGGTTCATCTTGACAATGGCGTCGCCCTTACGGCTGTAGGACTTGGTGGCGGCGTCCTTCATATACTTGATGGCGTCTTCCTCGGGGATAATCTTGGCGATGGAGAAGAAGGCGGACTGCAGCACGGTGTTGGTGCGGGTGCCCAGGCCCAGCTCCTTGCCAATCTTGAAGGCGTCGATGGTGTAGAAGTTGATGTCGTTTTCGGCGATGAATTTCTTCACCTTGCCGGGCAGGCGCTCATCCAGCTCCTGGGCGTCCCAAGAGCAGTTCAGCAGGAAGCTGCCGCCCTTCTTCAAATCCTGGACCATATCGTAGGTCTCCAGGTAAGCGGGGTTGGAGCAGGCCACGAAGTCCGCCTTGGAGATGTAGTAGGTGGACTTGATGGGGGTGTGGCCAAAGCGCAGGTGGGAGATGGTCAGGCCGCCGGACTTCTTGGAGTCGTAATCGAAGTAGCCCTGGGCGTACATATCGGTGTGATCGCCGATGATCTTGATGGAGTTCTTGTTGGCGCCCACGGTGCCGTCGGAGCCCAGGCCCCAGAACTTACAAGAAGTGGTGCCAGCGGGAGCGGTATCGGGGTCCTCGGTGGCATCCAGGGACAGATGGGTCACGTCGTCCACAATGCCGATGGTGAAGCGCTTCTTGGGCTCGTCCTTCTCCATGTTGCGGTACACGGCGATGATGTCGCTGGGCTTGGTGTCCTTGGAACCCAGGCCGTAGCGGCCGGTGTACACGGGGCAGGTGGCAAACTGAGTGCCATTGATAGCGGCCAGCACATCCAGGTACAGGGGCTCGCCGATGGAGCCGGGCTCCTTGGTGCGGTCCAGGACGGAAATCTTCTTCACGGTCTCGGGCAGCACGTCCAGCAGGTACTTGGCCACGAAGGGACGGTACAGATGGACCTTGACCAGGCCCACCTTCTCACCGGCGGCATTGAGGTAATCGACGACTTCCTCGATGGTCTCACAGGCGGAGCCCATGGCGATGATGACCTTGTCGGCATCGGGAGCGCCATAGTAGTTGAAGGGCTTATAGTCGGTGCCGATTTTCTCGTTGACCTTGTTCATGTAGTCAACCACAACCTCGGGCACGGCGTCGTAGTACTTGTTGCAAGCCTCGCGGGCCTGGAAGAAGATGTCGCCGTTCTGGGCCTGGCCGCGCAGCACGGGGTGCTCGGGGTTCAGGGCGCGGCGGCGGAACTCGTTGACAGCGTCCCAATCCAGCAGGTCGCCCAGGTCTTCGTAATCCCAGACCTGGATCTTCTGGATCTCGTGGGAGGTGCGGAAGCCATCGAAGAAGTGGAGGAAAGGTACCCGGCCCTTGATAGCGGAGAGGTGGGCCACGGCGCCCAGGTCCATGACTTCCTGGGGAGAGTTGGAGCACAGCATGGCATAGCCAGTCTGGCGGCAGGCATACACGTCGGAGTGGTCGCCGAAGATGTTCAGGGCGTGGGTAGCCACTGTACGGGCGGAAACGTGGATGACACTGGGCAGCAGCTCACCAGCCATCTTGTACATGTTGGGAATCATCAGCAGCAGGCCCTGGGAGGCAGTGTAGGTGGTGGTGAGGGCGCCAGCGGCCAAAGAGCCGTGGACAGCGCCGGCAGCACCGGCCTCAGACTGCATCTCGGTGACGCGGACCTCACGGCCGAACAGGTTCTTGCGGCCGGCGGCAGCATACTTGTCGGTCTCGTCCGCCATCACGGAAGAGGGCGTGATGGGGTAGATGGCGGCAACGTCGGTAAACGCATAGGAAACGTGCGCAGCGGCGCTGTTGCCATCCATGGTTTTCATTTTTCTTGCCATGAAATATTTTCCTCCTTTTAGGATAGTCGGAACGGATATGACGGGTACTGTTAGAGGGCTATCCAAAACTACCCGTGCTGTTTTATTCTAGCATTTTTTTCCCGGCCTGTAAAGGCATAAAAGGAGGGATTCCTCAACTTTTTGGCAATTTAACGGAAGGGGTACTTCTCCCCATTTGACATCTCCCCCACTTTCTAGTAGAATAGAAATCAAAAAACGCCGGGACATTCCCGGCCTTCTTTAGGTCCCGGCTCTTTCCCGCATGGTTTTTGAAAGGGAAAAGCCGCCTCTTAGGGGACCTGGAGCGAAAGGGGTTTTCTTGTTTTTATGGACGCAGATGGATTATCACTGCTCACCATTGTGCTTATGGCGCTTTGCCTGGCACTCTCTATTTTGTACGCCGCAGGCTCTTCCGCCGTGGATTTCCTCTCCCAGGCACAGGTGCGGCGGGAGGCCGAGGAGGGCGATGCCAAGGCCCAGAAGCTCATCAAGCTGCTCAACTGGCAGAAGGCGGCTGTAACGCCCTTGCAGGCGGGGCAGCTGCTCTTTGGGGCACTGGGCTTCGCCTTTTGCCTGTACTCCTTTGAGGTGCCGGTGGAGGGGCTGCTTTCCGGCCTGGAAAACGGGAACCTCCGCAGGCTGCTGGCCATTTTGATTTTGACGGCGGCCTATCTGCTGGTGTTCTTCCTGTTGGGGGACTTGCTGCCGAAAAAGGGCGCCCGCAACAATGCCCTGGGCTTTGCCACCCGGATGGCGGGGCCGCTGTGCGCCCTGCACACCTTGGCCTTCCCCTTTTTGAAGCTGTGCGCCACCATTGCCAACGGCATCCTGCGGCTGTGCCGCATTGACCCCCACATTTTGGACGACCTGGTCACCGAGGAGGAAATCCTCCAGATGGTGGGCGAGGGCGAGGAAAAGGGCGTCATCGAGGAGACAGAGCGGGACATGATTACCAACATCCTGGACTTTAAGGACACCACCGCCGGGGAGACCATGACCCACCGCACGGACATCATCGCCGTGGAGGACACGGACACCATCGCCCAGGTGGTGGAGGCCTCCGTGGAGAACGGCTGCTCCCGCATGCCGGTGTACCACGAGGACATCGACACGGTGGTGGGCATCTGCTACATCAAGGACCTGCTGCCCTATGTGGGCCGCCCGGTGCCGGAGTTTATCAAAATCACCGACCTGATGCGGCCGGCCTACTTTGTGCCGGAGACGAAAAAGTGCAGCCAGCTGTTCACCGAGATGACCGAGCGCAAGGTGCAGATAGCCATTGTGCTGGACGAGTACGGCGGCACCGCCGGGCTCATCACCTTGGAGGACCTGGTGGAGGACATTGTGGGCAACATCCAGGACGAGTACGACCACGAGGAGGAGGAAATCCACCGGATGAGCGAGACGGAGTTCACCGTGGACGGCGCCGCCTCCATTGACGAGGTGGCGGACATGGCCGGCGTGGATTTGCCCGAGGGGGACTACGACACCATTGCGGGGCTTGTCACCGAGCGGCTGGGCCGCCTGCCCAAGGCCGGGGAGCATCCCCAGGTGAAGGAGGCTGGGCTGACCATCACCGTATTAGAGGTGGAGGAACAGCGCATCGCCAGGCTGCTGCTGGTGAAGGACGCCCAGGAAGAACCAACGGGAAAAGAGGAATCGGAACGGAAATGAGCCAATCGCAGACAACCAGCCAGGAGAACGCCCTGGCCACCGCGCCCATTGGGAAGCTGCTGTTTTCTTTAGCGGTGCCTGCCATCACCGCCCAGGTGGTGAACATGCTCTACAACATTGTGGACCGCATCTACATTGGGCATATCCCGGAAATCGGCACCGCGGCCCTCACCGGGGTGGGCATCACCTTCCCCATCATCACGCTGATCAGCGCTTTCAGCTCTTTGATTGCCATGGGCGGCGCGCCAAGGGCCTCCATCGCCATGGGCGCCCACCACAAGGAGCGGGCCGAGGAGATTATGGGCAACTGCTTTACGGCGCTGCTGGCGCTCTCCGTGGCGCTGACGGCGGTGTTCCAGATTTTCCAGGAGCCTATTTTGTGGGCCTTTGGGGCCAGCGAGAACACCATTGGCTACGCCATGGACTACATGGGCATCTACGTGTGGGGCACGGTGTTTGTGCAGATTTCCCTGGGCATGAACATGTTTATCACCTCCCAGGGCTTTGCCAAAACCAGCATGCTTACGGTGATTATCGGCGCGGCGCTGAACATTCTCCTGGACCCGGTCTTCATCTTTGTCTTTGACATGGGCGTGCGGGGCGCGGCCATTGCCACGGTGTTCAGCCAGGCGGTTTCGGCGGTGTGGGTGCTGCTGTTCCTCTGCGGCAAGCGCACCACTTTGAAAATCCGCCCCCGGTGCATGGCCGTCCGCTGGAAGGTGCTGCTGCCTGTGCTGGGGCTGGGGGTCTCCCCCTTTATCATGCAGAGCACCGAGAGCCTGCTCAGCGTGGTGCTGAACACCTCTCTGCTCAAGTACGGCGGGGACACCGCTGTGGGCGCCTACACGGTGATTGCCAGCATTATGCAGGTGGTAAACCTGCCCTTGCAGGGGCTGACCCAAGGGGCCCAGCCCATCACCAGCTATAACTACGGCGCCCGGAACATGGCCCGGGTGCGCAAGTCCGTCCGCCTGCTGCTGACCTGCACCCTGACCTACAGCTGCCTGTTCTGGGCGGCTATCATGCTCATCCCCCAGGTGTTTGTGGGCATCTTCACCAGCGACCCGGAACTGATGGACACCGCTGTGTGGGCCGCCAGGATTTTCCTCTTTGGCGTGTTCTCCTTTGGGGCCCAGTCGGGCTTCCAGCAGTCCTTTTTGGCGCTGGGGCAGGCCAAGGTCTCTCTGCTGCTGGCGCTGCTGCGGAAGATCGTGCTGCTCATCCCCCTGATTTACATTTTGCCCCTGTTCTTTGGGGACAAGCTTTTTGGGGTGTTTGTGGCCGAGCCCATTGCGGACATTTTGGCCGCCGCCACCACCACGGTATGCTTTTTGGTCTTTGCCAAGAAAAACCTGGGGAACAAACCCGGCGCTTCCAACTGAACTTTCGCGCTGGGGGACGGCTCTTTTCGGGCCTCTGTCCTGTGGCGCAGGGAAGCAAGCAAGATCCGCCACGGACCCCATCGAGAAAGCTACTGTGCTGGTTCCAGAAGGCCGCATGGTGCCGCAAGGAAGCGACTTACACAAAGCCAGTATGTGCACTAAGGAAGGCCCCGGCAAACTGCCGGGGCCTTCCTTTCGCTGTGTCTTATGGGTTTACAAAGGTCTGATGGAACTTCGTTAGAATGCTGGCTGCCTGGGCCCGTACGGTGGTTCCCAGGGGGTCCAGCTTGCCGGTATCTGCGTGGCCGTTGATAAGCTCGTTGCCGTTGGCCCACTGCATGGCCGTTTCGGCCCAGCCAGCCACGTCCCCACCGTCGGGGAACTTCGTCAGGTCGCCGGTGGCTGTCAGGTCATAGCCCTTGAACTTGGCGTAGTTAAAGAGCATCTGGGCGAACTCCTGGCGGGAGATGTTCCGCTTCGGCTGGAACGTGCCGTCGCCATAGCCGGACACCACCTCGTTTTGAGAGGCCCACACCACCGCGTTGTACCACCAATCCTTGGATTGGACGTCGGTAAAGCCGTCCTCCCCGGTGACGGTGGGCTGGCCCTCCAGGTTGTAGAGCATCTGCACCACCTGGCCGCGGGTCACGCTGGACTGGGGCTCAAAAGTGGTGTCTCTGGTGCCCACCATGATGCCACGCTCAAAGACGTACTTCACGGCTTGGAAGAACCAGTCGCTTTCCGCCACGTCCACAAAGGGCCATTCCTCGGGGACAAAGGTCACATCGATGGTCACTTTGACGCCGGGCTGGGTGAAGGTGTACTTCCCATCCCCCGCGGGCGTCAGCGTCACCTTTTGGCCGTCGGGCCTGGTGACGGTGATTTCGCCCAGCTTATACCCTTCATCGGGCTGGGTGGTGATGGTGACCCTATCGCCCTGATGGGGCCGGGCGGGGCTGACCGTTACGGTGCCATGTTCCGTCTCCAGAATGTTGGGCGGGTAGGTGGGCCGGGTGACTGCCCCACCGCCATCGCCGGGATTGCCGCCGGTGCCATCGGTCCGGTTCAAGGTGAGGCTGTAGGTTTTCCCGCCGGACTCCACCGTGATGGTGCTGGTGCCGGTGGGGATGGCAACTTCCACGCTGCCGCTGTTCCCCTGCTCCGCGCCGTTGACTGTTACCACATTGCCGCTGACGAAAATCACGGAGGTGGAGGCCGGGGCATTGCCGGGCAAGGTGTAGGTGTACACGTTGGGGTTGGCGGGGTCTTCCACAAAGTCGCTGAGGCCCACGTTCATGTTGGTGAACCGCAGCTGCAGCCCTGTGCTGTTCGCGGGGGCATACAGCAGAATCACATCGGAGCCCTTTTGACCAAATGTCACTTGGATTTTTTTCGTTTCCTCGCAGGAAAGGCCTGTATTCTCTGTCACAGCCTTGGTCTCCAGGGCGTTGCCGTTCTCGTCCAGCAGGACGGCCAGCAAGGTGCCCTTATCGGGCTGGGCTTGGAGGCAGTTATTCTGCAAGGTCACGTCCGCTGTGGTGGCGGCGCCGCTGTTGTCCAAGGCCGTGTCCAGCGTGGTCTCCTCTCCTGTGCGGGCATAGGCGCCGGTGAGCTGGAGGCCCGTGCTGTTGTTGCCCTGGGCGTATTCCGCCATGGTCTTGCCGCTCTCTTTCACAAGTGCGTTGGCGAAGAGGTACACGCCGCTGGCGGGGACCTCCTCTTGGTGCAAGGTGCCGGTTACATAGCTTGCCAGGTCATAGGTGACCAGCAGAGCCATGCTGCCCTGGTCCAGGCGGCTTAAAGCGCTGCCGGTGAGGGTAATGGTATTCCCCGTGCGGGTTACACCGCTCTGGGTTCCCTTCAAGGTGACACTGGCGGGCTGGCTGTGCTCCGAATCGCTGTAGAAGCGCAGCTCCACCGTGCGGTCGGTTGCATCTGCCAGCTTGGCGGCGGAATCGTTGTACAGCGTCACCAGGACGGTACGCTTACCTTGGCTTTCCTCCACCACTTTCATGGAGGAGATGCCGATGTCGTTGTAATCCAGGTAGAGTGTATCGCTGGCCAGCTGCGAACCGCCGGCGGTGATGGTATACGTGGGATTGGCAATCGTATCGCCGGTTTTATGCAGCACCGTTACGCTGGCGCTGTCGCCGGGATTGAGGCTGGTTACCGAGGCGCTGTACCCACCAACAGCAACTGTGACAGCGTCCAGCACGGTGGCGCCGGTGTTGCGCAGAGTAAAGACCACCGGTGTGAAGGAGTTGGTTTGCAGGTTGGCGTAATCCACCACAATAGAGTCCACAGAGATGGCTCGGGCCTGCATCGTCCCGCCGCCGGTGAGAAGCTTATCGGTATCTGCTGCCACCTCGTATCCTTTGGTAGCCCTCCAGCTGGGCGCCAAAGTCCAGGTTGTTGTGGGTGCCGCCCATGGCGTTGAGGGTGAGGGTGTCCGCCGGGTCATAGGTGCCGGCAGCCATCTCCCCTATCTCGTTGACAGAGGGGACGCCGAAGTCCAGCTGCGGCTCCATCAGCTGGTAGTCCACGGAGAAGCCGTCCTGGGTGTAGTCGAAGTCCTGGAGGTTCAAGCTGTTGTAGCCGCCCCAAATCAGGACGTTGAACACGGAGTTGTCCTCCGAGGGGGTGATGAGCACCCGGAACAAGGGGTTGGTGACTTCCTGGATGTCTCCAAGCATATCCTCTATATTGCCATTGAAAGCCCGGGTGACGCTGTTGCTGCCGCCCGCCGTAAAGGAGAAGTCGCTGCCGCCATTGCCGATGCCATCCCTAAACCGGGCCGACATATCCACCATAACGGCTGTGGCATCCACATTGACGGGCTCTACCTCTGTCAGGTCGATGACCTGGAAGGGCATGGTGACCTGCTTGACCAGCTCCCCGTTTTGGTACACGCTGGCCCGCAGGGATTCGGCGGTTTCGGGCTCCAGCCAGCCGGAGTCGGTCATGGTGGCCTTGGTGAGCACTGTGGTGTTGGTGAGAACGGGAATGGAGGCAAAGGGGAAGGTGTCGTCCTTCACCAGTTGGCCTTCGGGGGCATAGCCGTTTTCCCCGGTCATGGACACGGTGATGCCACCCTTATCGTTATCCACGCCCCACAGGGTGAAGTAGCTGGTGAGCTCCGCGTATTTGTAGGTGCTGTTGGGGCCCACCTTGCCGGTGGAATCCAGCACGTTACGCACTTGCAGCTCGCCGGAGCCATCCTCCTCGCCGTAGGACAAAGTCTGGGCGGTGAGGTAGGGCTTGTTCTCCTCGCCGTCGGGGACCTCCTCCAGCACGACAACCGCGCTGCCGGTGCGGAGGATGCGGTCGGCGGACATGCTGCCTTGGACGTTCACCAGGACAGGGTAATACTGATTCCCGTTCAGGTCGCGCAGCTCGAACCAGTAGTCCAGGGCCGCGTTGGTGAGGGGGCCGGTGTAGCCATCGGCGTTGAACTGGGTGGCGTCCATGTGCACCGTCAGCTTGCCTTCCCCATCGGTGGTGTAGGTCCCGTCCGTATTGCCGGGAACCAGGCTATTGGAATCGGGGCCCATGCTCACATCTTCGCCGCAGTAGTTGTCCTCCAGGTAGACGCCGCCCTGCAGGGTGACCGTCTGGTTGGCAAAGGGCGTGCCGTCGGGCTGCACCAGGTACAGCTCCGCCTTGGCAGCGGGCACCAAGGTGATGGCGTTGAGAGGATACCCCAACGGGTTTAAAACGTCTTAAAACGCAAAATACAGCGTCCTATGATTGCAATACGAAATGGGAGCGCCTCTATCTGGCGCTCCCAAATCTATACACAAGCGCGAACTCATTCCGAAAGAAAAATAGTTCGACGCTTCCTACTCTGGTGGAGCGTCCGCAACCAACGATGAACACCCTGCGCAACTGGTCAGGTCACCCTCAAGCCCCTCCTCAATCTCGTCCAGCAGGATGTCATCAATTGTGATTGGGGTGTTGCTACCGTTCAAAACCAAGATGAACCGGTCATCATACAAATATACCGCCCGGAGGAAGATATTGATGATTCCACGCTTGATGTTCTCGTCATTCTTGTCGCCTTGCCTGAGCGAGTAGAGATAAGCTCTAACCTGGGGTGTTGTCAAAGTCACCTGCTTCGCCATCTCGACAGCCAACTGTGCTTGCAGTTCCTCTTTTTCGTGCTGGCGTTTTTCAATCCGCTCAGTAATCATGTCGGCCGCCTGTCCCCGCTCCAGTGCCTTCCAGAGATTTTCAATGGC
>FR893781.1:815-6222 GCA_000435395.1 Firmicutes bacterium CAG:94 | reverse complement strand
CAGCGTCCCGCCCCAAGGCTATCCCCAGGCGGTGGTGCCAGGTGTGCCCCCTATGGGGCCGCCTCCCGGGTATCCGCCCTACCCTGGGATGGGCCAAGGCTATCCGGCGCCTTACGGGGCCTATCCAATGCCGGCCCAGCCTGGCTGGTACGCCGCCCCGGTGTACGCGCCGCCTTACGTGCCAGGGGAAAAGCCCCTGCGGGACCCCCGGCAGAAAGGCGCCACCCGCACCATGAACCGCATGTGCCTGCTGCTGCTGGCCCAGTTTGCCCTGTCCCTGTTCTGGCAGTTCCCCTTGCAGATGCTGCTGGCCTTGGTGGGCGTGGACATCTTCCAGAACAGCCTGGGCTACCAGTGGCTTTCCGGGGTGCTGGTGCCCCTTGCCACGGCGCTGCCCTTTGTGGCCTATTTGGCCTTCCGCAAGGACGACCCCGCGGACTACTTAAAGTTTGAGAAGGTGGGCTTCAGCGGCGGCCTCCTCTGTGTGCTGGGCGGCCTGGCCGTGACGCTGCTGGGCAACTACCCCGCCACCTTTGTCAGCAATTTCTTTGGCAGCTTTGGGTATGAGTCCGCCTCCAGCTATGTGGGGGGCGGGGAGTCCCTCCAGGTGGTGCTGCTGGACATTGCCATCACTGCCGTGCTGGTGCCCTTTATGGAGGAGTTCGCCTTCCGGGGCGTGGTGCTCTCTGCCCTGCGGAAGTACGGCATCGGGTTCTCCATTGTGGCCTCCGCCTTGATTTTCGGCATGGCCCACATGGACTTCTCCACGGTGGTGTTCGCCTTTGTGGCCGGGCTGGTGTTCGGCTTCCTCTACGCCAAGACCAACAACCTGTGGCTGCCGGTGATAATCCACAGCCTGAACAACCTTATCGCCGTGCTGGGCAGCCACGGGGAGTTCCTCTTTGGGGACATGGCCTATTTCGTCAACAACCTGCTGATGCTGGTGCCCCTGGGCGTGGGCCTGGTGGCTTTGGTGCTCCTGCTGGTTTTCAAGCGGGGCATGTTCATCGGTCCCCGTTCCCCCCGGTATGACGGCCCCGCCCAGCCTTTGGGCGCGGGGGAGAGCGCGGCGTCCATTGTGCGGGCGCCCATGTTCTGGGTGGTGGTGGGCCTGATGGCCCTGTACACCCTCAGCCTGTTCTTCGCGCTATGATGCTGCCCCTTGCCTTTTTGCCGGAAAAGCGGTTTATGCTCCGGGCCCTGGAGCTGGCCCAAGAGGCCGCCGACGCGGGGGAAGTCCCCGTGGGCGCGGTGGTGGTCAAAGAGGGCCGCGTCATCGGCGAGGGCCGCAACCGCCGGGAGGCGGGCAAAACCGCTTTGGCCCACGCCGAGCTGGAGGCCATCCATCAGGCCTGCCAAGCCCTGGGCACCTGGCGCCTCACCGGCTGCGACTTGTACGTCACCTTGGAGCCCTGCCCCATGTGCACGGGTGCCATTATCAACGCCCACGTGGATAGGGTGGTCTACGGCGCCGACGACGATAGGGCTGGCTGCTGCGGCACCGCCGCCGACCTGTTCGCCTTGCCCTACAGCCACCGCCCAGAGCTGTACCGCGGCTTCTTCGAGGCCGAGGCCAAAGCGCTGCTGCGGGCGTTCTTCCAGGCTTTGCGCGCATGAAAAAGGAGCTGTTGCTCATTGCAGCAGCTCCTTTTTTTGTCAGTAGATTCCCGCTTCCTTCTCCAGGCGCCGGCGCTCTTTCCGCAGGCGGGTGCGCTCCACGGCGGCTTCCCATTCCCGGCGCTCCTCCTCGGTGGCCAGCACCAGACGGGGCACCTCCACCGGGCGCTCGTTTTCGTCCAGGGCCACCATCACCAGGTAGGCCACGTTGATAAGCCGCTTGTGGCCGTTGAGCTCCTCCACATAGGTGCGCACGCACACCTCCATGGAGGTGCGGCCGGTGTAGGTGATGTACCCGCACAGTACAATGGTCTCGTTGCCGTAGGCCGGGCCCTCAAAGCGCAGGTTGTCCACGGCGGCGGTGGTCACGTTCCGGTTGGAGTGCCGCCGGGCCACTACCCCGGCCACCACGTCAATCCACTCCATCAGCCGCCCGCCAAACAGCCGCTTGTAGCCGTTCAAGCTGGACTGGGACAAAATCTGCACCTGCTCGGTGTAGGAGTCCCGCACATATTTTTCCATTTTGCCTCTCCTTTCTTTCAAGTTGTTCCCGTATCTCAGGCTTTTATTATACCCCATGGCCATGCAGGATTCAACGGGACCATCTTGCAAACGGGCGGGGGGATGCTGCGGCAAAAGTAAACAAAGAGAGGACCGGTCTCCCGGTCCTCTCTTTGTTTGTTGTGCGTTTGGCTGGCGAAGCCTCTGCGCCGCTTCGCGGCTTAGCAGGTGGCGCCGCCCTTTACGTTCAGCTTCAGGTTTTCCTCTTTCCGCTGGAGCAGGCCGTCAGACAGCAGCTGCTCCTGGACGTTCTCAAAGCCGATGCGCTCCACGGTGTCAGCAAAGCGCTCGCCGGTCAGGCCCTGCTCCCGGAACAGGAGGATGGCCTTTTCCACAATGCCCAGCACCTCGTCCTTGTCGGTAAAGACCTTCTCCAGGTACCGGCCGTGGGCCACCTTTTTGCCCCAGCGCCCGCCAATGTAGACGCGGTAGCCGCTGGTAAAGCCCTCCACAGCCTTGAAGGGGCACTTGCCCACGCAGCGGCCGCAGTGGTTGCAGGCGCTGTCGTCGATGACCACCTTGCCGTCCTGCACCACAGGCACCTGGATGGGGCAGGCCTTCTCCACCTGGCACACCTTGCAGCCCCGGCACTTGTCCAGGTCGATGCGGGGCACCTTCTGGCCGATGATGCCCAAATCGTTCAGGTCGGGCTTCACGCAGTTGTTGGGGCAGCCGCCCACGGCGATCTTGAACTTGTGGGGCAGCTTCACGTCGTTGTAGCCGTGGTAGAACCGCTCGTGGATCTCCTCGCTGAGGGCGAAGGTGTCGATGAGGCCGTACTGGCATGTGGTGCCCTTGCAGCTGACCACAGGCCGCACCTTGGAGCCGGTGCCGCCGGTCTCCAGGCCGTGCTGGGCCAGGAACTCCCGCAGGGGCTCGATGTTGTCAAAGGGGATGTGCTGAATCTCAATGGTCAGCCGGGTGGTCATGGCCACCTGGCCGTTGCCGAACCGCTCCGCCGCCTCGGTGATGGCCCGCATCTCGTCGGCGGTGATTTTGCCGTTGCGGGTGATGACCCGGCCGTTGAAGCAGTCGGGGGTGTTCTTGTCCCGCAGGAAGCCCAGGCCCTTCACCCGGGTGATTTCCTCGGGGGGCACCGTGGCGCCGGGAGCGGCCACCCGCACCTGGTTGAAGGTGGTGGCGCCCTCCAGCACCAAGGTGTTCTCATAGCCATAGAACTTCAGCCGGTTCTGCAGGAAGTAGGCCCGCTTGCCACGGCCGCACACCAGCAGCAGCTTCTCGTCCTTGCCAATGCCTTCGATGGGGCCCTCCACTTTGGAGAGGTCCACGAACTTGGCGCCCCGGATGGTGGGCTGGGGGTTCACGTCGATGACGGTGTAGCCCTCGGCCGCCCCGGCGGCGTACTGGGCGGGGGTCATGCTCTGCATGGTGCCGGAGAGCTTGTTCTCCAGCACATACACAGCCTGCACAAAGGGGTGGATGGCCGTGGAGAAGGGCGGCGCGTAGGCCAGATCCAGGTTTTCAAAGTCCTCCAGCTTCAAGCCCATGGAGAGGCCCACCACGGCGATGTCCACCATCTTGTCCACCGCGCCGGGGCCCAGCACCTGGACGCCCAGCAGCTGGTGGGTGTTCCTATCCGCCAACAGCTTGGTGATGAAGAACGCCGCGCCGGGATAGTAGTGGGCCTTGTCGTCGGTGACAGCCACGACAGTTTCCACGTCGTAGCCGGCCTCCTTGGCGGCGGATTCCGTCAGGCCCGTGCGGCCCACGTTCAAGCCGGGCAGCTTCACCACGCCGGTGCCCAGCACGCCGGGGTACGTCTTGTTTTCCCCGTTGAGGTTCTGGGCCAAGGTGCGGCCCTCCAGGTTGGCGGAGGAGCCCATGGGGGAGTACTGTGCCTTGCCGGTGAGGCGGTTCTTCACCAAAGCGCAGTCCCCGGCGGCGTAGATGTCTGCCACGCTGGTGGCGAGACATTCGTCCACCACAATGGCGCCCTTTTCCATCTGGATGCCAGTGCCCTCCAAAAAGGCGGTGTTGGGCCGGATGCCCGCGGACACCACCACAGCGCCGCAGGGCAGCAGGCCGGCGTCTGTCTGTACGCCCTCCACCTTGCCATCGCCCACAAGGGCCGTGGCCTTGGTGCCGGTGAGCACCCGGATACCCTTCTGCTGCAGGTGGCGCTGGACGTAGCCGGCCATCTCCCCATCCAGTACGCCGGAGAGGATTTGGGAGGCCACTTCCACCACGGTGACGGAAATGCCCCGGTCAAAGAGGTTCTCCGCCAGCTCCAGGCCGATGAAGCCGCCGCCGATGACCACGGCCTTCTTCACGCCGTTGGCCTCCAGGTAGTCCCGCATGGTGATGGCGTCCTCGGGGGCCCGCATGGGGAACACGCCGTTTAAGTCCACCCCGGGGAGGGGCAGCTTCACCGCGGAGGCGCCGGTGGCCACAATCAGCTTGTCATAGCCGTAGGTTTCCTCCTGGCCGTTTTCCAGGTTCTGGGCGGTCACCACCTTGGCGGCAGGGTCCACATGGGTGGCCTCCCGCAGGGTGAGCACCTCCACGCCGGTAAGGCCCCGGTACTTCTGGGGGGTGTTGACAATGAGCTCCTCCCGGTTCTCAATGGAGCCGCCCACATAATAGGGCAGCCCGCACCCCGCGTAGGAGATGTCCGCGCTTTTGGTGAGCAGCACCACCTGGTCGGCGCGGTTCTCCCGCTTCCATTTGGCGGCAGCCTTGGTGCCGGCTGCTACGCCGCCGATGACTAAAATCTTCATGTTACCCTTCCTTTCCCTGCCTGTGGCAGCAATGAGGTTCCCCGGCGCACTCTGGCCGGGGGCTGGTACATATCATCACATCCCCGCCCTCTATGCGGAGCCCGCGTCCCTCCACCAGGGCCTGGGCCACCTTGCGGCGGCCCTCCTCGTAGATGCGCGCGACCGTGGCGCGGGAAATGTTCATCCGTGCCGCGCACTGCTCCTGGGTAAACCCCCGGTAGTCCAGCAGGCGGATGGCCTCCAATTCATCCACCTGCAGCACCACGCTGTCCCCGGCTTCGGGGACAGCGCCCCGGGGCAGGAACTCTGTCACCTGGGGCATGGAGCAGATGCAGCGGCATTTGCTGGGCCTGGCCAAACAGCTCCCTCCTTTCCATCGGTCCTTGGCTCTATCATACCCTGGTTTTGAACATATGTCAACAAAAATCTGGGAGGGGCGCACACATCTGCCGCCCCGGGAATAAAGTGGCATACAAAGGTTTTTGCAGCCA
>FR893781.1:0-736 GCA_000435395.1 Firmicutes bacterium CAG:94 | reverse complement strand
CCCCGGGACACCGGGCTTGGGTGGGGGAGCTTTCCGCCCAAGGGGAGCTGCGCCGGCAGCTGCGGGATTTGGGCTTTGTCCCCGGGGCCCAGGTGGAGTGCCTGGGAAAAAGCCCTCTGGGGGACCCGGCCGCCTACCGGGTGCGGGGCGCGGTGGTGGCCCTGCGCCGCCGGGACGCCCAGCGGATAGCCTTGCGAAGGGGAGAGGAGTGATACCGTGGGAGAAGCCGAAGCGCCTGCCATCGCCCTGGCGGGCAACCCCAATGTGGGGAAGAGCACCGTGTTCAACGCCTTGACAGGGCTGCGCCAGCACACGGGAAACTGGGCCGGGAAGACTGTGGGCAGCGCCCAGGGCCGGTGGGAGTTCCAAGGCCGGGCGTACCAGCTGGTGGATTTGCCCGGGTGCGTCTCCTTGCTCTCTCAGGCGGGGGAGGAGCGTGCCGCCCGGGAGTACTTGCTCTCGGGCCAGGCCCAGGCCGTGGTGGTGGTCTGCGACGCCACCTGCTTGGAGCGGGGCCTCTCCTTGGTGCTCCAGGTGCTGGAAATCACCGCCCGGGTCGTGGTGTGCGTCAACCTTTTAGACGAGGCGCAGCGCAAGGGCATCCGCGTGGATTTGGAGGGGCTCTCCCAAAGGCTGGGGGTGCCGGTGGTGGGCTGCGCCGCCCGGGGCGGCCGGGGCCTGCCCCAGCTGAAAGAGGCCGTGGCCCAGGCTGCCGCAGGGCGCGGCGGCAGCGTCC
>FR893780.1:17458-22913 GCA_000435395.1 Firmicutes bacterium CAG:94 | reverse complement strand
CTTATACACCTTCGCGCCGTGGGCAGGCAGGGTGGCGGCCAGCTTTCCCTCCACGGTTCCCTGGTCCTGGTGGCTCCACAGCTCCCGGGCGGTGTAGGCGCCCTCCAGCTCCAGCTCCTCCCAGCAGGCGGAGATCTCCTTCTCCCCGTCAGACAGGTTGAACAGCGCCACATACACCCCGCCGTCCCGGGTGTCCACGCTGCGCCAGGCGGCGGCCTTGTCCGTGCGGTACACCTGGTGGGCGCCGGTGCCATAGCGGTGCATGTCCAGGATCTCCCGGTTGGTCAGCAGGGACAGGGTGAACGCGTCGTTGTCCCGCATCTCGCCGCCCATAATCAGCGGGCTGCGGAAGATGCACCACAGGCTCATCATGGTGATTTGCTCCTCCTGGGTGAACTTGGTCCAGGTGCTCTCCTCCGAGAAGCCCTGCAAATGCAGCCGCAGGCGCCCCAGGGGCAGCATGTCGCAGTCCGGCCAGCAGCCCGGGGACACCTGGCGCTCCCACACCTCGCAGCGCCAGAACATCTCCAGCAGCAGCTCCCACTGGTCCCAGAAGTCGTCGGTGATGCGCCACATGTTGGCGTTCTGCCGCAGGTGCCAGGCCTTGTCGATGACAGCCGGCCCCGGGGACAGGGACAGCACCATGGGCCTGCCGCACTTGTCCATGGCCTTGCGGATCATCTCGATTTCCTTTTCCCCGGAGTAGGGGTCGTTGGGGTAGGCGTTGGTGTTGCAGATGTCGTCCACCTTCACGTAGTCCACCCCCCAGCTGGCGTACAACTCAAAAATGGAATCGTAATAGGCCTGGGCCCCCTCCTTGCTGGCGTCAATGCCGTACATATCCGTGTTCCACCGGCAGATGGAGGCGTCCGAGGCAATCTTGTCGCAGGTGGTGTCGGCGCCCTTTACAGGCAGGTGCTGGTGCACCGCCAGCCGGGGCACGCCCCGCATGATGTGGATGCCGAACTTCAGCCCCATGTTGTGGATTTTCTCCGCGATGGGCCCAAAACCCTTGCCCCCCGCAGCGGAGGGGAACCGCTCCACAGCGGGCAGCTGGCGGCCGTACTCGTCCAAGGTCAGCCAGGCGAAGGGCACGTAATAGGGGCTGACCTTCCCGGCGGTGGGCTCGCTCCACTGGATGTCGCAGCAGACGTACTCCCAGCCGTACTCCTTCAAGTGGCCGGCCATATACTGGGCGTTGCCCAGCAGCTGCTCCTCGTTGACAGCGGGGCCGTAGCAGTCCCAGCTGTTCCACCCCATGGGCGGGGTGAGGGCTACATTGTCTTTTTTCATGGTTTGCTCCTCCTCGTTTTTTGTCACACAGAATTCCGTTCCGCCAGGCCCCAGTCCATCACGGTGCTGGTCTCCTCCCGGCCGCTCATCATGCTGATGAGCTTCCGGGCGGCGCAGGCCCCCAGGCTCTCTTTGGGGTGGTCAAAAGAGGTGAGCCCCACGCTGGCAAGCTCTCCCAGCTGGCTGTTGTCAAAGCTGATGATGGCCTTGTCCTGGGGCACCCGCACCCCGTGGGCCGCAAAAGCCTTCTCCAGCTTGACGGCCACCGCGTCGTTGTAGCAGACCACCGCCGTGCAGGAGGCTATCTTCCCCAGCAGGCGGGAAACGCCGTACTCATCGGTGAGCAAATTATCGCGGCTCTCCGAGTTAAACCAGGTCACCCATTGGTCCTGCAGCGTAATGCCGTGGCGCAGCAAACCCCGGGTATACCCATCGTACCGGGCCAGGCCCTGCATGTCGTCGCTTTTAAAGATGCCCCCAATGCGCCGGTGGCCCCGGGCCACCAGGTACTCCACCGCGTCGATGCCCCCCTGGCGGTCGTCCATGGTCACAGAGACGCAGCCTTGCAAGGCAGGGTAATAGCTGTTGAAAAACACCACCGGGATGCCCATTTCCTTCAATTTTTCATACAAGTGCAGATTGGGGTTGGGCAGGGCGCTTTTGGTGCCCTCCACAATCAGGCCGTCCACCCGCTTTTCCATGTAGTCCTCCAAAATGCGCCGCTCGTTGTCCACCCGGTTCTTGGTGGCAGAGAGCAGGGGGAAGAACCCCTCCTCGGAGAGCTCCCCCTCGATGCCCCGCAAAATGGAGGGGAAGATGTACTCGCTGATGTAGGTGGCCATCACCCCCACGTTCCAAGAGCGCTCCCGGCGGCGCTCCACCCGGCGCACATAGGTGCCGCTGCCCTGGCGGCGCTGGATAAAGCCCTCCTGCTCCAGCAGAGAGAGGGCCTGGCGCACGGTTTGGCGGCTCATGGCAAACTCCCCCGCCATCTCGTTTTCCCCAGGCAGGCGCTGGCCGTTCTGGTACTCACCCTGGAGGATGCGCCGTTTCAGCTCCTCAAAAAGATGGATATACTTTGCCTTTTCTTTCATCGCAACGACCTTCCTTCTCCGGGAGTTCCCTCCACGCTCAAGTTGTACTTACATTTGTTGTACTTACATTTTACGGGACTTTCCGGCAGATGTCAAGGGAAAACGCCGGGAACGGCCCGTGGATCCCGAAACTTCTTCGTTTACCTGGGCGAAAAAAAGCCGGGGCACAGGTTTTCCCCATGCCCCGGCGGCCGGGCCGGTTATGTCAGGTGCTCCAAAATCTTTTGGTGATAGGCCGGGCAGGCCTTTTTCAGGGACACCGGCCGCCCCTGGGGCCCCAAAAAGCAGTGCTCCGTGCGGCCCTGGCACCGCAGGACGCCGGTCTCCTTATCCCGCACGATGTAGGTAAAGGCGATGCGGGTGCCGGTGTAGCCCTCGGCGCGGGTCTCAATCACCACGGTTTCCCCAAAGCGGGCCATGGTGCGGTACTCGGCCTGGGCCTTTAAGACGGGGCTCATCACCCCCAGGGCCTCCATTTGGGCGTAGCCAAAGCCCCCCTGGTCCATCAGGTAGGTGCGGGCCTCCTCGAACCAGCGGATGTAGTTGGAGTGATGGACACAGTCCATCTTGTCGGTTTCGTAG
Organism: Firmicutes bacterium CAG:94; assembly: GCA_000435395.1. Lineage (GTDB taxonomy): Bacteria > Bacillota > Clostridia > Oscillospirales > Acutalibacteraceae > Acutalibacter > Acutalibacter ornithocaccae. Next base: position 19,944 of record FR893780.1, on the reverse strand, counting down.
TACTGCACCTTGTGCTCGTACAGAACAGGTTCCATCTATCACAGCTCCTTTTCATGTCTTGAGGGGAAAGCCTCCCCGGCCCAGGGCCCCACGGCCCCTGTGGCTATAGTATAGCACAACTGGCCCAAAAGGGCACGGGAAATGTGGCCGCATGGAAGCCCCGGCGGGCGCATACCTTTTTCCTGAGTTTCCAAAGGTTGGCCCGCCGGAAATGTTGATTTTTCCGTCGAAAAATGCTAGTATGATTTAGTACAGCTATGCAACAGTTTTTGTTTTCCGAAAATTTGAGAAACATTGTCAAAAATCCAGGATAAGATTTGATTTTTGTGGGGTTTGCAATCATACATCCGCGGCAGCCGCCCCACCCATCGCAAGAAAACGAACCGCGGCTTTGGAAAGGATGATAGAAGGAACTATGAAAATCGGTTTGGACGTGGGCTCCACCACCCTGAAATGTATGGTCTACGACGGGCAGGACCAGCCCATCTACCAGGAATACGAGCGGCACTTCTCCCAAATTGCCGAGAAGGCCTCCGGCATGCTCACCCGCATCCAGGAGAAGTTCCCCCAGACAAAGCGGGCCAGCCTGTGCGTGTCCGGCTCGGCGGGCATGGGCCTGGCAGAGGACTTGCACATCCCCTTTGTGCAGGAGGTGTACGCCACCCGCACCGCTGTGAAGAAGTACATCCCCGACGCCGACGTGGTCATTGAGCTGGGGGGCGAGGACGCGAAAATCCTGTTCCTGGCCGGCTCGATGGAGGTGCGCATGAACGGCTCCTGCGCCGGCGGCACCGGGGCCTTTATCGACCAGATGGCCACGCTGCTCTCCATCACCCCCGAGGAGCTGAACACCATCGCCGGGGAGAGCCAGCGCTCCTACAGCATCGCCTCCCGGTGCGGCGTGTTCGCCAAATCCGACATCCAGGCGCTTTTGAACCAGGGCGCCCAGAAAAACGACATCGCCCAGAGCATCCTCACCGCCGTGGTGAACCAGACCATCGCCGGCCTGGCCCAGGGCCGGGAGATTGAGGGCAAGGTGGTGTACCTGGGCGGGCCGCTGACCTTCCTCTCCCAGCTGCGGGCGGCCTTCGACCGCATTTTGGGCCTGGAGGGCGTGTGCCCGGAGAACTCCCTGTACTATGTGGCGGCAGGCGCGGCCCTCTCCAACACCGGCGAGGAGTTCGACCTGGCGGAAATCACCGGCCGCATCGCCCACTACAGCTCCAGCCACAGCTACCAGAGCAGCGCCGCCCTCTTCCACGACGAGGAGGAGTACCAGGAGTTTACCCTGCGCCATCAGAAGGACAGCGTCCCCACCGACGCCCCCCTGCTGGAGGACAAGGTGGCCTACGTGGGCATTGACGCCGGCTCCACCACGGTGAAGGCCGTGGCGGTCAACTCCAAGGAGGAGATTATTTTCTCCCGCTACCTGCCCAACTCCGGCAACCCGGTGCCCCTGGTGCGGGACTTCCTCCAGGAGCTCTACAAGAAATACCCGGACATCGACATCCGCTCCTCCGCCTCCACCGGCTACGGCGAGGAGATTATCAAAAACGCCTTTGGCCTGGATATGGGCGTGGTGGAGACCATCGCCCACTTTACCGCCGCCAAGAAGTTCGACCCCCAGGTGGACTTCATCATCGACATCGGCGGCCAGGACATCAAGTGCTTTAAAATTAAAAACGGCACCATCGACAACATCTTCCTCAACGAGGCGTGCTCCTCCGGCTGCGGCAGCTTTTTGCAGACCTTCGCCGGGGCCCTGGGCTACGAGATGGCGGACTTCGCCAAGCTGGGCCTTTTCGCCGACAGCCCCGTGGACTTGGGCAGCCGCTGCACGGTGTTCATGAACTCCTCCGTGAAGCAGGCCCAGAAGGACGGCGCCTCCATTGAGAACATCTCCGCGGGCCTTTCCACCAGCGTGGTGAAGAACGCCCTGTACAAGGTCATCCGCGTGGTGGATGCCCGCAGCCTGGGCGACCACATCGTGGTGCAGGGCGGCACCTTCTTAAACGACGCGGTGCTGCGGGCCTTTGAGAAGGAGATCGGCAAGTACGTCATCCGGCCCTCTGTCTCCGGGCTGATGGGCGCTTACGGCGCGGCCCTCTACTCCAAGGAGAAGGGCCGGGGCCACAGCACCATCCTCGGCGCCCAAGAGCTGGAGAACTTCACCCACCAGGTGAAGGCCATCACCTGCAACGGCTGCCAGAACCACTGCCGCCTGACGGTGAACACCTTCGCAAACGGCGCCCGGTACATCGCGGGCAACCGCTGCGACAAGCCCCTGAAAAAGGAGAGCCCCACCGCCCAGTACAACCTGTACGACTACAAAAAGGAGCTGCTGGCCTCTTACAAGCCCTGCACCGGCCCCCGGGGCACCATCGGCATCCCCATGGGCCTGAATATGTTCGAGCTGTATCCCTTCTGGTACACCTTCTTCACCAAGCTGGGCTTTGGGGTGTTTCACTCGCCGGAGAGCGACCGCA
>FR893780.1:15965-17384 GCA_000435395.1 Firmicutes bacterium CAG:94 | reverse complement strand
TGCTACCCGGCCAAGCTGATGCACGGCCACATAGAGGCCCTGCTGGACCAGAAGCCGGACGCCATCTTCTACCCCTGCATGAGCTACAACCTGGACGAGCACTTGGGGGACAACCATTACAACTGCCCCGTGGTGGCCTATTATCCCGAGGTGCTGGACGCCAACATCGCCGCCCTGCAGAACGTGAAATTCATCTACGACTATGTGGGCCTCCACCGGCGCAAGGATTTCCCCGGCAAGATGACAAACATCCTGGCCCGGTACTTCGACCCCATCCCGGAGAAGGAAGTGAAAGCCGCTTCCGACGCCGCCTACGCCGAGTACTACGCCCACATGGAGCGCATCCACAAGAAGGGCCAGGAGTACCTGGCCCTGGCCAAGGAGAAGGACCTGCCCGTCATCATCCTTTCCGGCCGGCCCTATCACCTGGATTCGGAAATCAACCACGGCATTGACAAGCTCATCTGCGAGTGCGGCGCGGTGGTCATCTCCGAGGACGCCGTCAGCGAGCTGGAGACCAAGTTCCCCACCCACGTGCTGAACCAGTGGACCTACCACGCCCGGCTGTACGCCGCCGCCAAGTTCGTGGCGGACAGCGGCGACAAGCGCATCAACCTGGTACAGATGGTGTCCTTCGGCTGCGGCGTGGACGCCATCACCGGCGACGAGGTGCGCTCCATCCTGGAAGCCGGCGACCGCATTTACACCCAGATTAAAATTGACGAAATTACCAACCTGGGCGCCGTGCGCATCCGCCTGCGCAGCCTGTTCGCCGCTTTGGGGCTGGGGTCTGAAGCTACACCTCACTAAGGGGCTACTTGTTTTGGAAACACCCGTCGCTTGTTTCACTCGCTTTGGGGCGTTTCCAAGAGGAACCGTGCGGAATGCGCTGCGAATCTTTGATTCGCTTGGGAGGAACCCCGGCGAGGTTCCTCCCAGAGAAAACAATCCACCGGATTGTTTTCTCTCCCCTCTTCTGCGCTTGCTGACGCTATTAAGTTCGTGGGACTCTGTCCCACACCCTGCCAGCCTTTTGAAAGAAGGCAAGTACGTCCTGCAGACGTACAGCGAAAACTTTCCTCCGCCTACGGCGCGCACGTGCGCCAGCCTCTTGCACAAGCGTGAGCGCCAGCTCACCGCTCCAAAGCGCGAATGAAAAGTTCTTTGCCTGCTTTTTCAAGAAAGAACAGCGTGCCGGGCGGCATAAGTGCACAAGCGTGAGCGCCAGCTCACCGCTCCAAAGCGCGATTCGAGAGCACAGGCACTGTGCCGCGCACGTGCGCCGGCCTCTTGCACAAGCGTGAGCGCCAGCTCACCGCTCCAAAGCGCGAATGAAAAGTTCTTTGCCTGCTTTTTCAAGAAAGAACAGCGTGCCGGGCGGCATAAGCTGTCAGCGCGGGCCGCAAATTCGCTTTTCGC
>FR893780.1:447-15950 GCA_000435395.1 Firmicutes bacterium CAG:94 | reverse complement strand
AATTCGCTTTTCGCACCCAAGTTCTGCGGCGTCAGCCGCAGTGCGCGACTCAAAAGTTCTTTGCCTACTTTCTTTCAAGAAAGTAGGGTGGCACACCGAAGGTGTGACCTTTACTCGTTTCCCCCCTTCGGGGAAACGAAGAAAGGAGACAACATTCTATGTCCGACAACGCCAACCGGGTGGAATTTACCCGGGAAATGAAAAAAGACTACACCATCATCACCCCCAACATGGCTCCCATCCACTTTGAGCTTATCAAAAACGTGCTGGAGAGCTTTGGCTACCACATCGACCTGCTGCGCACCACCGGCCGGGAAATCGCCGACGAGGGCCTGAAATACGTCCACAACGACACCTGCTACCCCGCGCTGCTGTCCATCGGCCAGCTGATGCACGCCCTGCACAGCGGCAAGTACGACCTGCACAAGGTGGCCCTTATCATGACCCAGACCGGCGGCGGGTGCCGTGCCTCCAACTACATCCACCTGCTGCGCAAGGCCCTGAAAAAGGATGGCCTGGACTTTATCCCCGTCATCTCCCTGAACCTCTCCGGGCTGGAGTCCAACTCCGGGTTTAAAATCACGCTGCCCATGATTCGCCAGGCCATTGCCGCCCTTACCTACGGCGACCTGCTGATGCTGCTGAAAAACCAGACCAAGCCCTATGAGGTGACCCCCGGCGAAAGCGACGCCTTGGTGGACTCCTGGACCAATCAGCTGACAAAGCTTTTCCAGCAGGGCAAGGCCTTCTCCCAGCGGGAGGTGCGGGAGTACTTTCAGAAAATCGCCCAATCCTTCGCGGACATCAAGCGCCGGGACGTGGAGAAAATCAAGGTGGGCGTTGTGGGGGAGATTTACGTCAAATACTCCCCCCTGGCCAACAACAACCTGGAGCAGTTCCTCTTTGAGCAGGACTGCGAGGTCATGGTGCCCGGCATTTTGTCCTTTATGATTTTCAAGGTGGACAACCGCCTGGAGGACATCCGCCTGTACGGCGGCAGCCAGGCCAAAAAGCAGGTGTGCACCTTGCTGAAGTGGTACTTTACCAAATACGAGACCGACCTCATCGCCGCCGTGAAGCAGTTCCCCCAGTTCACCGCGCCGGCGCCCTACTCCCACCTGAAGGAGCTGGCCGGGAAGGTCATCGGCTACGGCTGCAAAATGGGCGAGGGGTGGCTGCTCACCGCCGAGGCCATGGAGCTGGTGGAGAGCGGCTACGGCAACGTGGTGTGCGCCCAGCCCTTTGGCTGCCTGCCCAACCACATTGTGGGCAAGGGCATGATTCGCAAGGTGAAGAACCTCTACCCCCAGGCCAACATTGTGCCCATTGACTACGACCCCAGCGCCACCCAGGTAAACCAGGAGAACCGCATCAAACTGATGCTGGCCGTGGCCAAGGAAAACCTCCGGGACCAGGAGGAGGCCGCCCCCAAGGCCAGCGCGGCGCCTGCCCACGCCTGACCAACGCGCGCTTTCCGCAAGTAGGAAGAACGCGGCGCCCTGCCGCTTTCTCATAGAAAATCTTTTGGGAATTCTCCACGGGAGAAGAGAGAGGATGTTGCCAGATGAACAACCGAAACGTGATTCTCAGCGCCGACAGCACCTGCGACCTGGGCGAGGAGCTCAAGGCCCGGTACAACGTGCACTACTACCCCTTCCACATCATCCTGGAGGGCAAGCAGTACCAGGACAACGTGGACATCCAGGTGGACCAAATCTACCAGGCCTACTACGACAGGAAGGCATTGCCCCAGACAGCGGCCATCAACGTGGGGGAGTATGTGGACTACTTCCGCCCCTTTGTGGAGGCCGGCTTTGACGTCATCCACTTCTGCCTGGGCGGGGCCCTTTCCAGCGCCCAGAAAAACTGCCAGCTGGCCGCCCAAGAGCCAGAGCTGGCGGGCCACGTGTTCCCCATTGACAGCTGCAGCCTGTCCACGGGCATTGCCCTGCAGGTGCTTGAGGCCGGGGAGCGCATCCGGGCCGGGATGCCCGCCGGGGAAATCGCCAAAGAGATGCAGGCCATTGTGCCCCACTGCCACGCCAGCTTTATCCTGGACACCCTGGAGTTTATGAAGGCCGGTGGCCGGTGCTCCAGTTTGGTGGCCTTCGGGGCCAACCTGCTGTCCCTAAAGCCCTGCATCGAGGTGGACAACGCCGACGGCTCCATGCACGTGGGCAAAAAGTATCGGGGTACCTTGAAGAAAGTGCTGCCCCAATACGTAAAGGACAAGCTGGCCCAATACCCCAGCATCAAGCGGGACCACCTGTTCATCACCTACTCCACCATCGACCCGTCCTATGTGGAGCTGGTGCGCCAAACGGTGGAGGAAACCATGGAATTTAAAGAAATCCACACCACCAACGCCAGCTGCACCATCGCCTGCCACTGCGGCCCCAACACCCTGGGAATCCTCTTTGAGACAGAGTGAGAAGCACCCGCCATACGGCCCCTTTTGGGGCCGTATTTTTTTCTGTTCATGGCCAAATTTTGCCAGAAACGCTGAAAATAAAAATCCCGGAGAAAAAACGGGAAACCCCATTGACATTTCCCGCGCCTTGCGTACAATAAATTCTGTTTTTGAAGAAACCATCCACGAGGAGGCGTCTCCCCATGACAAAAGATATGACCACCGGCTCCCCCATGAAGCTGGTGCTAAGCTTCGCAATCCCCCTGATGTTCGGCAACCTGTTCCAGCAGTTCTACTCCATGGTGGACACCATCATCGTGGGGCGCTTCCTGGGCACAGGGCCCCTGGCGGCGGTGGGCTCCACCGGCTCTATCAACTTCTTGATTCTGGGCTTCTGCACCGGCATCTGCGCCGGGTTCACCATCCCGGTGTCCCAAAGCTACGGCGCCAAGGACTTTCAGGACCTCAAGCGCTTTGTGGGCAACATCCTGTGGCTGGCCAGCGGGTTCACCCTGGTGATCACGGTGCTCACCGTGGCCCTGTGCCGTCCCATTTTGCAGTGGATGGACACCCCCGCGGACATCCTCGACGACGCCTACAGCTACATCGTGGTGATTTTCCTAGGCATCCCCACCATTGTGCTGTACAACGTGCTGGCAAGCCTGCTGCGGGCCCTGGGGGACAGCCGCACGCCGGTGATTTTCCTGGTGGTCGCCTCCCTGCTGAACATCGCCTTGGACCTGTTCTTGATTGTGGTCATCCCCATGGGGGTGGCGGGGGCTGCCTGGGCCACGGTGATTTCCCAGGGCATCTCCGGCCTGGCGTGCCTGGTGTTCATCTGGAAGAAGTTCCCCTTGCTCCACGTCTCCCGGGACGACCTTGTGTTCCGCAAGGACTACGCCCGCCGCCTGCTGGGCATGGGCATCCCCATGGGCCTGCAGAGCTCCATTACGGCCATTGGCAGCATTTTGCTGCAAACTTCCGTCAACGGCCTGGGCTCGGTGGTGGTGGCTTCCATCACCGCCGCCAACAAGCTGTACCAGCTGTTCTCCTGCGTCTTTGACGCCCTGGGCGTGGCCATGTCCACCTATGGCGGGCAGAACATCGGCGCCCGCCGGGGCGACCGCATTTTCGCCGGGCTGCGGGCCGGGATGGTTATCGGCAGCGTGTACTCCCTGTTCTCCCTGGTGGTGGTGGTTTTCTTCGGCAAGCCCATGACGCTGCTCTTTGTGGACGCCTCCGAGACGGTCATCATCGACCAGGCCTACCAGTTCATGGTCATCCAGGTGGCCTTTTTCATCCCCCTGACGGCCGTCAACGTCATCCGGCTGTTGATTCAAGGCATGGGCTACAGCAAGCTGGCCGTGTTTGCCGGCGTGTTCGAGATGATTGCCCGGGGCGGCTTTGGGCTGTTTTTGGTGCCGGTGTTCGGCTTTAACATGGCCTGCTTTGCCAGCCCCGCCGCCTGGATTCTGGCCGACTGCTTCCTCATCCCCGCCTACCGCAAGGTGATGCGCCATGTGCGCCAGTACGGGCAGTGAGGCGTGTGGGGAACGGCTTATTTACAGGATATAAAATAGCCCCCGGCGAAGCCGGGGGTTTTCTCATCGACGGGCAAAGCCCTATGATACGAACCACGCGTCATATCACGTTGGTGCGGCCTGATATCCGCGTTTTGTCCTTTTCTGCTACCTGGAAACGGGCTTTTCAGATGTTTCCCATCCTCCGTTGTTCTCCTGCCTTATCCTCTAACGGGCGACGAATGTATGCGGAATGAGAAAGGCATTTGCCGGAGCATGCGCCGCATGGGAAACTGCCACGGCAACTCGATGATGGAGAATTGCTCACGTGCTGCTTTATCTACAAGAATTTTGACCCACAGAATACTGAAAAGCTGCGTTGCTTGCGTCATGGACTGCTACAACAACTGGCGCATTCAGACAAGAAGAAAGGGCTTGCCGCCTGCACTTCACAGACAGCAAGCCCTTTTAAAGGCTGGAAGGCTTCGAGTTGGAAGTATTTATCCAGCTTTTGGGGTCACTTCACGCCTAGTCCAGCGCGCGAAGCATCTATTGTGCAATGGGATTTTCCGTTTGTATCAGCCCTTCCGCAGCTGCTCCAAGGTGGTGCGGACGGCCCCTGGGCCCTGGTTCAGCCGGTTGAAGTCCTCCACCACCAAGGCGCTGAGGCCGGAGGCTTTCAAATCCACGCCCCAAATAGAGGCATCCTCCAGCAGGGAGCCGAAGTCCTCCTGGGTGGCCTGCGTCCCAAAGGGGATGGCCTGGGCGATGGGCTGCACCTTTTCCAGCAGGGGGTCAGGGGAGCAGGTAAAGGGCTGGCCCTGGTCGTCCACGGCTTTCAGGTACCGCAGCCAGCCCGCCAGCACCAAGGGCATCCGCTGCAGCTGGCCGGCGGTGCCCCGTTCCAGGTGGAGGCCCATATCCACCCCAAAGCGGATGGGCAGCTTTTGGGAGGTGTCCGTGGCGATGCGCTGGGGGGTGTCGGGGATGAAGGGGTTGGGGAAGCGCTGGGTCAGCACCTCCTCCAAAAAGGCCTTGGGCTCGATGACGCCGGGGTCGATGACCACGGGCATGCCCTCCTCATAGGCCATGGTGGTGACGAAATCCCGCAAGTCCGGGTCGGCCATTTCCCCGGCGATGGAGGTGTGCCCCAGTAGGCAGCCAAAAATGGCCAGGGCCGTGTGGAGGGGATTCAGGCAGGTGCACACCTTCATGCGCTCCACGGCGTTGACGGTGTCCCGGCTGGTGAACAGCACCCCGGCCTTCTCCAGGGGCGGGCGGCCCGCGGGGAAGTCATCCTCGATGACCAGGTACTGGGGCTTCTCCGTGTTCACAAAGGGGGCGATGTAGGTGTTCTTCCCTGTCACCTGGATGTCCATCTCCTCCCAGCCGTCGGCGGCCAAAGCTTTCTGGACGCTCTCGTGGGGCCGGGGGGTGATTTTGTCAATCATGCTCCAGGGGAAAGAAAGCTTCTCCTGGACCCAGGCGTAGGCTTCGGGGGACACGTGGCCGGCGGCTTTCCAGGCGTCCAGCACCGCGAAAAAGCCCTCCCGCAGCTTCTCCCCGTTCTGGGAGCAGTTGTCCATGGACACCAAGGCCAGGGGGGCGCCGCAGGCTTCAAACCGGGCCAGGCAGCAGGCTGCCAAGGCGCCCAGCAGCGTCTGGGCCTCCCTGGGGGCGCGGCCCATGTCCTCCTTCACGGCGGCGTTTACGGCGTAGCCCTTCTCCGTGATGGTGAAGGACACCATCTGCAAGCTGGGAGCCCGGAAGATTTCCTCCACCCGGCAGCGGTCCTGGGGCAAGGTCAGGCTTTGGGCGATGGAGCCCACCACTTCCTTCTCCATGGAGCCGTCGGCCAGCAGGCTGACGGAGAGGGTCAAGTCGTCGTAAGGGCGCAAAAACTGGGTGACGGCGTCGGTGTCGTAGGCCTCGCAGCAGAGGACGCCGGTGTCCGTTTCCCCGGCGTTGAGCAGCCGCTGGGCCAGCACCGCCGGGAAGGCCCGGAACAGGTTGCCCGCCCCAAAGTGCAGCCAGGTGGGCTGCTGGCGGCTGCGCCGCGCCATGGCCTGCCTGTCGTACTGGGGCAGCGCGTAGCCGGGCAGGGACTGGGACAAAACAGCGTTGTTCAGCTTCATAGGGCGCCTCCTGTTCTCAGCCCCGGTGGGACAGGTCCTCAGCCTGGAGCTGGGCGCGCACGCACAGTTCCGCCGCCTTGAGGGCGTGCTCCTGGGTCATGGCGTTTTCCGTGCGGTGGATGCAGTCCAGCACCAGCTGGCCGAAGAAGGGGAAGCCTGTCTTGCCCGTGGCGTTGAAGTAGTGCTCGCCCTCCTTGTCCGCCCAGAAGACGTGGTTCTCCTCCGTGCTGCGGGCCAGGTCCACGTATTTGCGCAGCTCGATGTAGCCATCGGTGCCCAAGATGAAGGTGCGGCCGTCGCCCCAGGTGGAGAGCCCGTCGGGGGTGAACCAGTCCACCCGGAAGTAGCCTGTGGCGCCGTTGTCCGCCACCAAGGTGGCGTCGCCAAAGTCGTCCAGCTCGGGAGTATCGGGGTGGTTGTAGTTGGCGATTTTGGAGTGGACCACCTTGGCGTCCTTGGCGCCGGTGTAGAACAGGAACTGCTCAATCTGGTGGCTGCCAATGTCGCAGAGGATGCCGCCGTACTTCTCCTTCTCAAAGAACCAGGCGGGGCGGGAGGGGGCGTTCAGCCGGTGGGGCCCCATGCCGATGACCTGCACCACCTTGCCGATGGCCCCGGCCTGCACCAGCTCCCCGGCGTAGACAGCGGCCTCCACCTGCAGGCGCTCGCTGTAGTTGACCATGTACTTGCGGCCCGTCTCCGCGACGGTGCGCTTGACGTCCTCCAGCTGCTCCAAAGTGGTGAGAGGGGCCTTGTCGGTGAAGTAGTCCTTGCCCGCCTGCATCACCCGGATGCCCAAGGCGGCCCGCTCGCTGGTGACGCAGGCGCCGGCCACCAGCTTTGTCTCCGGGTCGGCCAGCACCTGCTCCTCGCTTTCGGCGGCGATGGCCTGGGGGTAGGCCTTGCGGTAGGCCTCCACCTTCTGGGGGTCGGGGTCGTAGACGTACTTCAAGGTGGCGCCCGCGTCCAGCAGGCCGCTGGTCATGCCGTAGATGTGGCCGTGGTCCAGCCCCACGGCGGAAAACACGAATTCCCCGGGCTTTACCACCGGGTCGGGCTTGCCTTTCGCGGCGTAGAACATGCCGTCTTTTGCTGCCATTGCGCTCAGTCCTCCTTTATTTCTTCTCGTCGTAGTTGCCCACGGTGATGGTGTCCGGGGCAAAGTTTTCCACACTGGCGGTCTTTTCGTAGAAGTGGGGCGCGTGGGAGAGCAGCCCCTGGAAGGTGTAGAAGTCGTCGTCCTCCTGGATGGGCAAGGTGACGGTCTGGCCCAAAGAGCCGGACTTGTAAATGGCGGTAATCAGCTCGATGGTGCGGCGGCCGTCCTTACCGGTAATCATGGGCCGCTGGCCCTGCTCCAGGGCGGTGAGGTAGTTGTCGATCTCGCCGGTGTGGCCCTCGTAGGGCAGGTGGGGCAGGCTGTTGTAGAAGTCCGCCAGCTTGCCCTCCAGCGCCTCGTCCCGGTTGGGGAAGCCGTTGTCCTTGCTCACAGAGGCGTAGCAGCTCCAGGGGGCGGCGATTTTGGCCTTCTCGCACTGGAGCTCCACCCCCTGCTCCTCCCCGTGGTGGACCACAGAGGCCGTCACCTGGGCCACAGAGCCGTCGGCGTACTGCAGGGTGGAGAAGGACAGGTCCTCCACCTCGGCGTTGTCGTGCATCACGTTGGAGAGGATGGAGGTCACCTTTTGGGGCAGCTCGCCCTTCATCCAGTTAATCATGTCGATGTGGTGGACGGCGTGGTTCAAGGTGCAGCCGCCGCCCTCCTTCTCCCACAGGCCCCGCCACCACAGGTCGTAGTAGCAGTGGCCCCGCCACCACAGGGAGTTCACATGGGCCACCCGCAGCTTGCCGGCCAGGCCGCTGTTCAGCGTCTCCCGCAGCTTGTAGATGGAATCCCGGAAGCGGTTCTGGGCAATGCAGCCCATGGTCACGTGGTTGCGCTCCTCGGCGGCCAGCATCTCGTCGCACTCTTTCAGGCAGGTGGCCATGGGCTTTTCCACCACCACGTTTTTGCCGGCGTCCATGGAGTGGATGGCGATTTCCGCGTGGGTGTAGGGCGGGGTGCACACGTGGACCACGTCGATGGGCACACCGGCGGCCAGCATCTTCTGGTGGTCGTCAAAGACCTGGCAGTCCAGGTGGTACTTCTCCTTCATGGCCTGGGCCTTTTCGGGGTAGATGTCGCACAGGGCCACAATCTTGCAGCGCTCCGGGAAGGTGAGAAGGCCTTCCACATGGGACGGGGCAATGTTGCCTGTGCCCACAATGGCAATGTTCAGCATGGGGTAAAATCCTCCTTTAGCGGTTGATGGTTTTTTCCAGGGCTTCCCACAGGCCCAGCAGGTATTGGCTGCCCAGGGCCCTGTCGTACAGGCCGTAGCCGGGCATGGCCTGCTCGCCCCAAATCATCCGGCCGTGGTCGGGGCGGATGACCCCGTCAAAGCCGGTTTCGTACAAAGCTTTTACAATGGCGAACATATCAAAGGAGCCGTCGCTGGAAAGGTGGGCGCTCTCCTCAAACTGACCGGGGGCGGTGTGCTCCATGTTCCGCACGTGGGCGAAGAAGATGCTGCCCTCCAGCATGTGGATGATCCCCGGCAAATCGGCGTGGGGGTTGGTGCCCAAAGAGCCGGTGCACAGTGTGACGCCGTTGCAGGGGGAGGGGGACATATCCACCATGCGGCGCAGGGCCTCCCCGCTGGTGATGATGCGGGGCAGGCCAAAGACGCTCCAGCCCGGGTCGTCGGGGTGGATGGCCATCTTCACCTCGTACTTTTCGCAGGTGGGCAAAATGGCGTCCAGGAAATACTTCAAGTTGGCCCACAGGGCTTCCTCGTCCACGGACTTGTACACCTGGAACAGCTCTTGGATGTGGGCCAGGCGCTCGGGCTCCCACCCGGGGAGCAGGTGCCCCTGGGAGCCGGCCTCCATGGAGGCGAACAGCTTTTCCGGGTCCATCTTGTCAATCTCCCGCTGGTCGTAGGCCAGCACCGTGGAGCCGTCCCTGCGGGGCTTGGCCAGCTGGGTGCGGGTCCAGTCGAACACGGGCATAAAGTTGTAGCAAATCAGGTGGATACCGCACTCGCCCAAGGTGCGGATGGTCTGGATGTAGTTTTCGATGTACTGGTCCCGGCCGGGCAGCCCGGCCTTGATGGCGTCGTGGACATTGACGCTTTCAATGCCCAGCACCTCCAGGCCGGCATCTTCCACCGAGCGCTGTAGGGCCAGCACCTGGTCCTTGTCCCAGTTTTCCCCAGGCATGGCCCCGTACAGGGTGGTGATGACGCCCCGCACCCCGGGCACCTGGCGAATCTTATCCAGGGAGACGGTGTCGTAGCCCTCCCCAAACCAGCGTAAACCCATTTTCATTTCTGCGGTCCCTCCATTTCTTTTTGCCGCGAGATGGGAAAAACCCCACCCCGGGCAGAGAGGCTTTTTAAGATGCGGCAACACGGCGCGCCGCTTGGCGGGCAGCCCAAAGGTTGTCCCTTTCGCTTATACCAGGATACTAAAAATTGGTGGGAAAATCTCGCCTATTTTCGTTCTGCTTGGGAGAAATTCAACTTATTTTGTCCTCACCCGGCCGCTGGCTCTTTCTCCACTCTGTGGGGGAGAGCCCGGCAATCTGCCGGAACACCCGCTCGAAGTGGGTCAGGCTCTCGTAGCCCAGCTCCAGGCTCACCTGGGTGACGCTGCCCTCCCGCAGCAGCAGCTCCTTGGCCCGCTCCACTTTCAGGTGGTTGAGGTAGGTGACAAAGGAAAGCCCGGTGCAGGCCTTAAAGCTGCGGCTGAGGTAGGCGGGGGTGACGAAGAACGCCCGGGCCACGTCCTCCAGGCGCAGGCGCTCCTCCCGGTGGTTTTTCAGGTAGGCCAGCACGCTGGCTATCCGGTCGTACTTGGGGCCCATGGTGGGGGCGGCTTCCTGGGGCAGGGCGCCCCCCGCCCGGGACCAGGCCTCCAGCAGCAGCACCAGCTGGCCGAAGACAAACCGGGCGTACAGCTCCTGGCCGGCGCGGCTGCCCTGCTCCAGCTCGTAGAGCAGCTCCAGGGCCTTGCGCCGCTGGAAAACGTCCAGGCGCATCACCTGAAAGGGCCCGGCGAACAGAGCCAGCAGCTCCCCGGCCCGCTCTTGAAGCACCCCCCGCAGGTACTCCTCCCGAAAGTAGAGCACCGCCCGGGTGCCGGTGTCCTGCTGCCCCTGGAAGGACTGGTGCAGGTCGAACTTGGGAATCCACAGCACACTGCCGGGCTCCAGGTGGTGGAACCTGCCGCCGGAGAGCAAATTCCTGTCCCCGGAGATTTGGAAGTACACCTCAAAACAATCGTGATAGTGGGTGTTGTCCATGTTGAAGGAGGGGCCGAAGCCCCGGCACTCCACGTCCACCTCCCTGTCCCGCAGCTCCCGCTGGAAGCCTGTGCGCTCCATCGCTCACGCCCCCTTTCAGCCCGCGGCCAGGTGGGCCCGGCGGTATTGGCCGGGGGTCTGGCCCTTGTAGCGGCGGAACATCCGGCTGAAATAGCTCACGTCCCCAAAGCCGCACTCCAGGGCGATGTCCGTAATGCTCCCCTGGGTGGTGCACAGCAGCTCGGCGGCGCACTCCACCCGGTAGTAGTTTAAGTAGTTGATGGGCGTGCGCCCGGTGATTTGCCGGAACACCCGGCAGAAGTACTTGGGCTCCAGGGCGGCCTCGGCGGCCAAGTCCTCCAAGGTGAGGGGCTGGCCGTAGCTGGAGCGGATGCGCCGCAGCACGTTTTTCACCGCCTGGGCCCGGCGGATGTCCCGGGGCGGGCCTGGCTCCGCCGCCCCCAGCAGGCGCTGGCCCAGCAGCTCCCCCCACAGCTGCCACAGCAAGCCCATGGTGGTCAGCTCGTAGCCGGGGCGCTCTGTCTCCATGGCCTGGAACAGCTGGCTGACAATGGCCGCCGCCTGGGTGCCCGCGGGGAATTTCCCCTCCAGCCGGGCTTCCCCCTCGGTGAGCAGGGCCACCCGCTGGCCACAGGTGGTGGTGCCCGCCAGAAAGCGCTCCAAATCGAAGACAAGGCACTCGTAGATGCAGCCCTCGGGGGTGCCCCCGTGGATGGCGCCGTCGGCAATGAGCATGCAGTCCCCCGGGGCCAGCTCGAAGGCCTCCCCCTCCACCGAAAGGCGCAGCACCCCTTGGAGCACCAGAATCAGCTCGTGCTCCATGTGCCAGTGGAAGGGCATCTCATACCGGGGGTGGGAGGGGTCTACATAATACAGCTCTATGGGGAAGTCGAAGGTGCCCCGGGGGGCGTGCTCGTGGGTGGCCAGGTAGCGCATGGAAAAAGCCTCCAAAAAAAGTGAAAATCGTCCTACTATTTTTGATTATACCCCAAGACAGGGAGAATTTCAATCCGATATAATGCAAGTAATGGTAACTGACGAAAGGAGTGTCCCCCCATGGATACTGCGCGTATCAACGAGTTGAAAGACCAGATTTGCGATGTGTGCCACAAGATGTGGCAGCTGGGCTGGGTGGCCGCCAACGACGGCAACGTTTCCGCCCGGCTGGACGACGGCACCTTCCTGTGCACCCCCACTGGCATGAGCAAGAGCTTTATCACCCCGGAAAAGCTGCTGCGGGTGGATAAAGACCTGAAGGTCCTGGAGGGCCAGGAGGGCCTGCGCCCCTCCAGCGAGATGAAGATGCACCTGCGCTGCTACGAAAAGCGCCCCGACGTGATGTGCGTGGTCCACGCCCACCCCCCCGGCGCCACCGGCTTTGCCGTGGCCCACAAGGCCATGGATATGTACAACATGATTGAGGATGTCACCGTCATCGGCAGCGTGCCCCTGACCCCCTACGGCACCCCCAGCACCACCGAGGTGCCCGACGCCATCGAGCCCTACCTGGAGGAGCACGACGTGATGCTGCTGGAAAACCACGGCGCCCTGGCGGTGGGCAGCGATGTCATCACCGCCTTCTACCGCATGGAGAGCCTGGAGCTGTGGGCGAAAATCACCATCAACGCCGTGATTTTAGGCGGCAGCCACGACATCAGCCGGGAGAACATCCAAAAGCTCATCGACCTGCGGGGCTTCTACCGGGTGACCGGCCGCCACCCCGGCTACAAGAAATACGACAACGGATTGAGGTGAAACCATGCTGAAAGGTATCCCCGCCATCCTCTCCCCAGAGCTGTTAAAGGTGCTGGCGGAGATGGGCCATGGCGATGAAATCGTGCTGGCCGATGGGAACTTCCCCGCGGAGAGCATGGGCCAAAACGCGGTGGTCATCCGCGCCGACGGCCACACCGTGCCGGAGGTCCTGGACGCGGTGCTCCAGCTTATCCCCCTGGACCAGTACGTCTCCCAGCCCGCCGCTTTGATGGAAGTGGTCCCCGGCGACGACGTGCGGCCCACCATCTGGGAGGAGTACCGCGCCCTGCTGGCAAAGCACGGGGAGGACCCCCAGGCCGTGGAGATGATGGAGCGCTTCGCCTTTTACGAGCGGGCCAAAAAGGCCTACGCCATTGTGGCCACCGGCGAGACAGCCATCTACGCCAACGTCCTGCTGAAAAAGGGAGTGGTCCAATGAGCCGCGTCCTGGCATTTGACTTTGGCGCCTCCAGCGGCCGGGCCATTTTAGGCGCCTATGAAAACGGGGAGCTCTCCTACCAGGAGGTCCACCGCTTTGAGAACAATCCCCGGGACAAGGACGGCCATTTCCGCTGGGACTTTGAGGACCTGCTGGCAAACGTCCGCCTGGGCGCCCAAAAGGCCGGCCCGGTGGACAGCCTGGCCTTTGACACCTGGGGCGTGGACTTTGGCCTGCTGGACGCCCAGGGCCGCCTGCTGGAGGACCCTGTCCACTACCGGGACCAGCGCACCGCCGGCCTGGTGGAGGAGGCCTTCCAATCCCTGCCCGCCGGGGCGCTCTACGGGGCCACCGGCACCCAGATTTTAAACATCAACAGCCTGTACCAGCTGCTGGCCCTGCAGCGGCAGGAGCCCCAGCTGTGGGAAAAGGCCCACCGGCTGCTGTTTATGCCCGATTTGTTAGCCTGGGCCCTGTGCGGCGCCCAGGCCTGTGAAACCACCATCGCCTCCACCAGCCAGCTGCTGGACCCCTGCTCCCAAAGCTGGAGCCAGCAGGTGCTCTCCGCCTTCCGCATCCCCCAGGAGCTGTTCGCGCCCCTGGTGAAAAGCGGCACCGTGGTAGGGGAGTACCAGGGGGCCAAGGTCATCGCCGCCGCGGGCCACGACACCCAGTGCGCCGTGGCAGCTTTGCCCGCCCCGGAGAAGGACGCCGCGTTCCTCTCCTGCGGCACCTGGAGCCTGCTGGGCTGCGAGCTGGAGGAGCCCGTCCTCACGGAACAGAGCAGGGTGCTGGGCCTCTCCAACGAGATTGGCGCCAACGGGAAGGTGAACTACTTAAAGAACATCATCGGCCTGTGGCTCATTCAGGAGAGCCGCCGCCAGTGGCGCCGGGAGGGGCAGGAGTACTCCTACGCCGACTTGGAGCGCCTGGCCCTGGAGGCCCAGCCCCTGCGCAGCTTCATCGACCCGGACGCGCCGGAGTTCGCCCCTCCCGGGGACATCCCCGGCCGGGTGCGGGACTTCTGCCGCCGTACAGGCCAGCCCGTCCCCGAGACGGTGGGCCAGGTGATGCGCTGCATCTACGAGAGCCTGGCGTTGAAATACCGCTTTGCCCTGGGCCAGCTGACCCAGGCCACCGGCAAGAAGTTCTCCGCCCTCCACGTGCTGGGAGGCGGCACCAAGGACGGCCTGCTCTGCCGCATGACCGCCGCCTGCACCGGCATCCCCGTGATAGCCGGGCCCGTGGAGGCCACCGCCCTGGGGAATATCCTCATCCAGCTGAAAGCCCTGGGCCAGCTGGAGAGCATCGCCCAAGGCCGGGAGCTCATCGCCCGCACCGAAAAGGTCACCCGCTATGAGCCCCAGGACCACGCGGGCTGGGAAGCCAGCTATCAAACGTATGAAACCATCCTGCGTCACGCAGATACCGAAAACTTTTGAAGGAGGAATTTTTCATGTTGTATCCAAAGATTGGCATCCGCCCCACCATTGACGGCCGCTGGGGCGGCGTCCGCGAGAGCCTGGAGGAGCAGACCATGGCCATGGCCCGCAACGCCAAGGCCCTGATTGAGGAGAACCTGCGCTATCCCGACGGCACCCCCGTGCAGTGCGTCATCGCGGACTCCACCAGTGGCGGCGGCGCCGAGGCCGCTGCCTGCGCCGACAAGTTCTCCACCCAGAACGTGGTGGCCACCCTCACTGTCACCCGCTGCTGGTGCTACGGCAGCGAGACCTTCGACATGGACCCCCTGACCATCAAGGCCGTGTGGGGCTTTAACGGCACCGAGCGCCCCGGCGCTGTGTACCTGGCCGCCGTCATGGCTGCCCACGCCCAAAAGGGCCTGCCCGCCTTCTCCATCTACGGGCACGACGTACAAGAGGCCACCGACACCTCCGTGCCCCCCGACGCCGCCGAGAAAATCCTGCGCTTCGCCAAGTGCGCCGTGGCTGTGGGCTGGATGAAGAACAAGTCCTACGTCAACGTGGGCGGCGTGGCCATGGGCATCGCGGGCAGCTACTGCAACGCCGGCATGTTCCAGAAGTACCTGGGCATCCGCCCCGAGTGGGTGGACATGACCGAGGTCGCCCGGCGCATCACTTTGGAAATCTACGACCACGAGGAATATGAGAAGGCCATCGCCTGGGTGAAGGCCAACTGCCACGAGGGCCTGGACATCAACGCCGGCAAGGACCTGCCGGAAATCATCCGCAAGTCCAAGGTGGTGCCCCCCGATAAGGACTGGGAGTTCATCACCAAGATGACCTTGGTCATCCGGGACATCCTCTACGGCAACCCCAAGCTGGACGAGATGGGCTGGCACGAGGAGGCCCTGGGCAAGAACGCTGTGGCCGGCGGCTTCCAGGGGCAGCGCAACTGGACCGACTGGCTGCCCAACGGCGACTTTACCGAGGCGTTCATGGCCTCTACCTTCGACTGGAACGGCCCCAAGCAGCCCACCCCCTTCGCCACGGAGAACGACACCCTCAACGGCGTCTCCATGCTGCTGGGCACCTTGGTCTCCGGCACGGCCCCCTGCTTCCACGACGTGCGCACCTACTGGAGCCCCGAGGCCTGTGAGCGCGTCACCGGCTACAAGCCCGAGGGCGTGGCCNNNNCTACAAGCCCGAGGGCGTGGCCGCCAATGGCTTTATCCACCTGATTAACTCCGGCGCCACCGCCCTGGATGGCAACGGCGCCGCCACCAACGAGAAGGGCGAGCACGTGATGAAGCCCTTCTGGGATATGACCGAGCAGGACATGCACGCCTGCCTGGAGGCCACCGACTGGCGCCGGGCCAACTACGAGTACTTCCGGGGCGGCGGCTTCTCCAGCCACTTCCGCTGCACCGCCGAGATGCCTGTGACCATGCTCCGGG
>FR893780.1:0-431 GCA_000435395.1 Firmicutes bacterium CAG:94 | reverse complement strand
GTGACCATGCTCCGGGTGAACATTGTGGAGGGCGTGGGCCCTGTGCTGCAAATCGCCGAGGGGTGGACCGCCAACCTGCCTGATGGCATCCACACCCCCATCGACCAGCGCACCGACCCCACCTGGCCCACCACCTGGTTTGTGCCCCGCACCACCGGCGAGAGGGCTTTCCGGGACGTGTACAGCGTTATGGCCAACTGGGGCGCCAACCACGGCGTGACGGTCTACGGCCATGTGGGCGCCGACCTGATTACCTTGGCCTCCATGCTGCGCATTCCCGTGACCCTGCACAACGTGCCTCAGGAAAAGGTGTACCGCCCCCACGCCTGGGCCGCCTTTGGCACCAAGGACACCGAGGCCGCTGACTTTGCCGCCTGCAAGCACTACGGGCCCCTGTATCGATAACAACAGAACTCCTTTCTAAAAGCGGC
>FR893779.1:736-31281 GCA_000435395.1 Firmicutes bacterium CAG:94 | reverse complement strand
GAGCCCGACGAGCTACCGAACTGCTCCACCCCGCGATATAGAATTGTGTGCTGTCTTTCAATCAGCTTAATCATTATAGTACAGCCTCCCGAAAAAATCAAGAGGTATTTTTCAAATTTGAAAAAATTTTTTCCGGGGCGGCGGGGGGAAAACCAGCCCTTTCTTTTTTTCTGGGAATCGTATATAATAAAACTTGCCAAGTGTTTTGACGAAAGCCTTCGCTTTTGGGCGAAGGAGTACTTTTAGAGAGGATGTTTTGCGTATGACGGAAGAATATACCATCCCCCTGTCTAGAATTATCAAGGAACTGAGCCTGCGGGAAGTTCACATGCCCAAAACGGCTGAGGAAATTCTAATCGTCTCCCGGGACGTCATCCGCCCCGGCCTGGAGCTGTACGGCTTCTGCGACTATTTCGACCCCAAGCGCATCACTGTGCTGGGCCGCTCGGAAATGGCCATGCTGGAAAGCCTGGGCGAAAAGAAAAAGGCAGAGGCCATCGACCACTTTTTCGCCCTGCGCCCCGCCACCGTCATTGTGGCCCGGGACATCGATCCCTGCGGCTACATGACCGCCGCTGCGGAGCGCTATGACATTCCCCTGCTCTCCTCCCGGGATTCCACCTCCAACGTGGTGGCGGACTTGGTCTCCCTGCTCAACGTGGAGCTGGCCCCCCGCATCACCCGCCACGGCGTGCTTATCGAGGTCTACGGCGAGGGCATCTTGCTGGTGGGCGACAGCGGCGTGGGTAAAAGCGAAACCGCCATCGAGCTCATTAAGCGCGGCCACCGCCTCATCGCCGACGACGCCGTGGAAATCCGTCGGGTGTCCAGCAAGTCCTTGGTGGGCCGCGCCCCGGAGAACATCCGCCACTTCATCGAGCTGCGCGGCGTGGGCATCATCAACGCCCGGCGCATCTTCGGCATGGGCGCCATTAAGATGTCCGAGAAAATCGACATGTGCATCAACATGGAGATTTGGGACGCCACCAAGCTCTACGACCGCATGGGCATCGACAGCGAGTACACCGAAATCCTGGGTATCCGGGTGCCGGTGATGACCATCCCCGTAAAGCCCGGCCGTAACCTGGCCGTCATCATCGAGGTGGCCGCCATGAACAACCGCCAGAAGAAGATGGGCTACAACGCCGCCCAAGAGCTGCTTTCCAGCCTGGGCGTGGACCTGTCCGAGCTCCAGGGCGAGGACATCAAGAAGGATTTGGATATCTAATGGAGCAAGCGTATACTATTATAGCGGACCTTCACACCCACACCTTGGCCTCTACCCACGCCTACAGCTCTTTGACGGAGATGGTGCGGGCCGCCTCGGAGCGGGGCCTGTACGCCATCGCCATCACCGACCATGGCAAGGCCATGCCCGGCTCCCCCAGGGACTGGTACTTCGGCAACCTGCGGGAGGTGCCCCTGCGCTACCGGGGGGTGCTCACCTTGGCAGGCATGGAGGCCAACGTGCTGGACTTTGAGGGCCGCCTGGATTTGGAGCCCGGCGACGCCCGGGCGCTGGACTGGGTGGTGGCCTCTATCCACCACCTGCCCCTGGAGGGGCTGCAAAACCCCGACGTGGAGAAGTGCACCCACCTGTGGAGCCAAGTGGCCAAGGACCCCCGCGTCCATGTGATTGGCCACAGCGGCGACCCCCAGTTCGCCTACGATGTAGACAAGGTCATCCCCCTGTTTGGGGAGCACCACAAGCTGGTGGAAATCAACAACCACAGCTTCCAGGTGCGGCCGGACAACATCCCCAACTGCCGCAAAATCGCCCTGGCCTGCAAGAGGTACGGGGTGCCCATTGTGGTGGATTCCGACGCCCATTTCGAAACGGAAGTGGGCTGCTTTGACCAGGCGCTGGCCATGCTGGAGGAAATCGATTTCCCCCAGGAGCTGATTCTCAACGCCTCGGAACAGCGCCTAAACGATTACCTGGCCCGCTACACCTCCACCTTTGAGGCCCGTAGCTGAGAGGAGACATTATGGAGCTTTGTTACACCCCCTTCGACCAGGCCGCCCAGGCTCTGGGGATTCCCGTGGCCGTGGGGGAGCCCATGAGCCGCCACACCACCTTCCAAATCGGCGGCCCGGCGGACCGCTTTGCCGCTGTGGAAACGCTGCCCCAGCTGAAAGCCTTGCTCCAGGCCTTGGAGTCCCAGGGCCTGCCCTACCTGGTGCTGGGGAAGGGCTCCAACCTGCTGGTGTCCGACAAGGGCATCCGGGGGGCGGTGCTGCTGCTTTCCGGCGAGTTTAAAGCCGTCACGCTGCTGGAGGACGGCCTGGTCCGGGCGGGCGCCGGGGCCTCGCTGGCCTCTGTGTGCCGCTTTGCCCAGGAGCACAGCCTCACCGGCCTGGAGTTTGCCTGGGGCATCCCCGGCTCGGTGGGCGGGGCGGCCTATATGGACGCCGGCGCCTATGGCGGCGAGATGAAGGACGTGGTGGAGCGCGTCCGCCACCTGACCCCCGCCGGGGAGGAGGGGGAAGCCGCTGGGGAGGCCTTGCAGTTTGCCTACCGGAAGAGCCGCTACACCGGCGGCCGGGACATCATCACCTTTGTGGAGTACCGCCTGGCCCCTGGGGACCCGGCCCAGATTTCCGCCCAGATGGAGGACTTGATGGCCCGCCGCAAAAGCAAGCAGCCCTACGATATGCCCAGCGCCGGCAGCGTGTTCAAGCGGCCGGAGGGCTACTACGCCGCCGCCCTCATTGAGGAGTGCGGCTTAAAAGGCCGCCGGGTGGGGGGCGCCCAGGTCAGCGAGAAGCACGCCGGGTTCATCGTCAACACCGGCGGCGCCACCTGCCAGGACGTGCTGGGGCTGATAGGGGAGATCCAGCGGGAGGTCTTTGCCCAAAAGGGCGTCCGGCTGGAGACGGAAGTCCGGGTCACCGGGGAAGCGTAAGGAGGAGGGGAGAACATGGAATTTGTCATTTTAACAGGCCTTTCCGGTGCGGGGAAAACCCGGGCCATGCACGCCATGGAGGACATCGGCTTTTTCTGCGTGGACAACCTGCCCCCGGCGCTGATTCCCGTGTTTTACGACCTGTGCCTGAAAACCGAGGGCACCCAGAACCGCGCCGCCGTGGTGACGGACACCCGGGGCGGGGAGCTGTTCAAATCCTTTTTCACGGCGCTGGAATCCCTCAAGCGGGATAAGAAGCCCTATAAAATCCTGTTCCTGGATTCCTCCGACAGCGTGCTGGTAAACCGCTTCCAGGAGACGCGCCGCAAGCACCCCCTCTCCGACGAGATGGGCGGCGCATTGGAGCAGGCCGTCAAGCTGGAGCGGGAGATGCTCAAGCCTGTCAAGGAGTGCTCGGACTATGTCATCGACACCTCCGGCGTGTCCCCGGCCCAGCTGAAGGCCCGCATCACCGAGCTGTTCCTCTCCAGCGCCCAGGATTCCCTTTCGGTGCACTGCATCAGCTTTGGGTTTAAGTTCGGTATCCCCATGGAGGCCGACTTGGTCTTTGACGTGCGCTGCTTGCCCAACCCCTTCTACGACGAGGCGCTGCGGCCCCTCACCGGCCTGGACGCCCCCGTGCGGGACTACGTCATGGAGAAGGAGGAGACGCAGGGCTTTGTCAGCCGCTTTACGGATTTGATAGACTACCTGCTGCCCCTCTACTCCAAAGAGGGCAAAAGCCAGCTGGTCATCGCCGTGGGCTGCACGGGAGGGCACCACCGCTCCGTGGCCTTGGCCCAGTACATGTGCGACCACCTGACGGAAAAGGGCGTGAAGGCCAGCGTCACCCACCGGGATATGCAGAAGTTTTAAAACGCCGCCTCGCAGCGCCCAGGAAAGGAGCCTTTGCCATGTATTGTATTCTGGTAGCGGGGGTTCCCGCCACGGGAAAGGGCCGCATGGCCCAGGAGCTCTCCCAGCGGCTGGGGCTGCCCTGGCTGTCCAAGGACGCCATCAAGGAGAAGCTCTACGACACCGTGGGCTTCCGCTGCCGGGCTGAGAAGGTGGCCCTGGGCGAGGTCGCCCTGGAGGCGCTGTACTACGCCGCGGGCCAGCTGCTGCAAGCGGGCGTGTCCTGCATTCTGGAGAACAACTTTGAGGAAGTCTCCAAGCCGGGGCTGCTGGCTTTGCTGGAGCGCTGCCAGTGCCAGGCGGTGACGGTGTTCCTCACCGGCGAGCCAGAGGCGTTATACCGCCGCTTTTTGCAGCGGGACCGCTCCCCCCAGCGCCACCGGGGCCACGTGGTGAACACCCAGTACCCCGAGCGCCCCGGCGGGGAGCCCTTGCCGCCCCCGCCCAGCCTGGAGGCCTTCACCCAGGCCTGACGAGCCCGGGGCATGGCGGACTTCACCGTCCCCGGCCCCGGGTGCTGGTGGATACCACCGACTTCTCCACCGTGGACTACGGCGCCATCGCCCGCCAGGTGGGGGAGGCCCTGCGGCAGCTGGGCGAAAAAGCGTAGGCGATAGAATTTCCAGGGAGAGGCGATTCCATGTCCTTTTCATCCAACATCAAAACCGAGCTGTGCAAGGTGGAGTTCAAGCGGGAGTGCTGCCTGCGGGCAGAGTGCTACGGGGCCTGGCTGTTCTCCCGGTGCTTCACCAGGAAGGAAGCCGCCTTTGTCACGGAGAACGGCGCTGTGGCCCGCCGGCTTTTGGAGCTGGCCGCCGCGGGGGCCGGCGTCTCCGGGGAGCTGACCTTCGGGGTCAGCCGCCGCCGGAAGCCCGCCTACCGGGTCAGCCTGCCGGACGAGGGCTCCCGGGAGGCCATGCTCCTGGAGTTTGGCCACACCGGCCGGGAGACCAGCCTGCGCCTGAACCGCGCCAACCTGGAAAACGAGTGCTGCGCTGCCGCCTTTCTGCGGGGGGCGTTCCTCACCTGCGGCACCGCCACGGACCCCAACAAGGAGTACCACCTGGAGTTCGCCGTGCCCCACAAGAACCTGGCCAACGGCCTGTTCACCCTCCTCAGCGAGGTGGAGGCCTTCCCCTTGTCCCCGGCCCTTGCCAGCCGCAAGGGGGGCTATGTGGTCTACTTAAAGGAAAGCGGCCCCATCGAGGATTTGCTCACCTACCTGGGCGCCCCCAGCGCCGCCATGGAGCTGATGCAGGTGAAGATGTACAAAGAGGTCAAGAACAACATCAACCGCAAGACGAACTTTGAGACAGCCAACATGGACAAGACCTACTCGGCCTCGGCCCGGCAGGTGGCGGCCATCGCGGCCATCAGCGATACCCAGGGCCTTTCCAGCCTGCCCGAGGAGCTCCAGGAGCTGGCCCAGTTGCGGCTGGCCCACCCGGACATGACCTTGCGGGAGCTCAGCGGCCGGCTGGGCCTCACCCGCAGCGGGGTGAACCACCGGCTCCAGCGGCTGCTGCGGCTGGGGGAGAAAATCCTGGAGGAAAAGGGCGTGGACAACCTGCTGTAACAGCCCACAGTTTGAAAGGAGGTGCCCTATGGCGCTGAAAGAGAGAGTGCAAAAACGGATTGACGGCATGAAGGTGGAGGGCGGCTGGCGGATGAAGCTGGCGGTCTACGGCGGGGCCGTGCTCATGGTGGGCGGCATTTTGCTGGTGATGTACCTGCTGCTGGGCGGCATTGGCAGCACCCCACAGGTGGGCACCGTCACCGTGCGCAGCAGCAGCGGGGAGGTCACCCCCCTCTCCAACCAAATCTACACCACCACCCGGGGGGACCGCACGGAATCCCGGCGGCTGGTGCCCGGCGAGGTGGGGGACAGCGCCCCCACGGTGGTCTTTGACCACGCCACCTCCATACTGCCCCAGGGCGGCTCGGACAACGGGGACTTCGCCTTTACCATCTACGACGAGGCGGGCCGCGTCTACACCGAGACGGCGGATTACTTCCAGTGCCCCCAGGAGCCCGGCACCTACCTGGTGTGCGAGGAGTTCTACTGGGGCACCCAGCGGGAGAACATCGGCATGGAGTATTATTTCTGGATAGAAGTGTCCGAAGAGTACCTGGCCTCGGAAGGGGCAGAGTAAAAGGGGGGAAGGCACATGGCGTTTGCCCATCTGCACGTACACACGGAATATAGCCTCTTAGACGGCGCCTGCCGCATCGAGAGGCTGCTGGATACCGCCAAGGCACTGGGCCAGCAGGCGGTGGCCATCACCGACCACGGCTGTATGTACGGCGTGGTCGATTTTTATAAGGCGGCCAAAAAGCGGGGCATCCAGCCCATTTTGGGCTGCGAGGTCTACGTGGCCCGCCGCACCCGCTTCGACAAGGTCCACGAGCTGGACGGCGAAAGCCGCCACCTGGTGCTCCTGTGCGAAAACGAGGAGGGCTACCACAACCTTATCGCCTTGGTGTCCAAGGCCTGGGTGGAGGGCTTTTACAACAAGCCCCGGGTGGACCTGGAGCTGCTGCGCCAGCACCACCAGGGGCTCATCGCTTTGTCCGCCTGCCTGGCGGGGGAAATCCCCCGTGCCCTAAGCCGCGGGGACTACCCCGGCGCCAAGGAGGCCGCCCTCCAGTACCGGGACATCTTCGGCCCGGAGAATTTCTTCTTAGAGCTCCAGGACCACGGCCTGCCGGAGCAGAAGCGCATCAACCCCCAAATCATCCGCCTCTCCCGGGAGACAGGCATCCCCCTGGTGTGCACCAACGACTGCCACTACATCGCCCGGGAGGACAGCAAGATGCACAAGGTGCTGCTGTGCATCCAGACAGGCCGCACCGTGGAGGACGAGGACACCCTGGAGTTCGGCTCCGACGAGTTCTACCTGAAAACCGAGGAGCAGATGCGCGCCCTGTTCCCCGATGCCCCCGAGGCCGTGGACAACACCGCCAAAATCGCCCAGCGCTGCCGCGTGGAGCTGGAGTTCGGCCAGACCAAGTACCCGGCCTTCACCACCCCGGACGGCACCGGCAACCAGGAATTTTTCCAGCGCCTCTGCTGGGAGGGCCTGGCGCGCCGCTACGGGGAAAACCCCAGCCAGGCGCTGCGGGACAGGCTCTCCTACGAGATGGGCGTCATCACCCAGATGGGCTATGTCAACTACTTCCTCATTGTGTGGGACTTCATCCGCCACGCCCACAGCGCGGGCATCCCCGTGGGGCCTGGCCGCGGCTCCGGGGCGGGCAGCGTGGCCGCCTACTGCCTGGGCATCACCAACGTGGACCCCATCCGCTATGACTTGCTGTTCGAGCGCTTCCTCAACACCGAGCGGGTGAGCATGCCGGACTTTGACATCGACTTCAGCGACGAGCGCCGGGACGAGATGATTCAGTACGTGGTGGACAAGTACGGCGCCGGCCACGTGGCCCAAATCGTCACCTTTGGCACCATGGCGGCCCGGGCGGCTTTGCGGGACGTGGGCCGGGCCTTGGCCATCCCCTACAACAAGGTGGACCAGGTGGCCAAGCTGGTGCCCTTCTCCTTGGGCATGACGCTGGATACAGCCCTCAAGCAGTCCCGGGAGCTGCGGGAGCGGGTGGGATCCGACCCCCAGGTGGGAGAGCTCTTTGACATGGCCCGCAAGGTGGAGGGCATGCCCCGCCACGCCTCCACCCATGCCGCCGGGGTGGTCATCACCGACAAGCCCGTGATGGACTATGTGCCCCTGTCCAAAAACGACGACGCCGTGGTCACCCAGTACACCATGACCGCCATTGAGGAGCTGGGCCTGCTGAAAATGGACTTCCTGGGCCTGCGGAACCTGTCGGTTATCGACCACGCCGAAAAGCTCATCCGCCGCCGGGAGCCGGGCTTCTCCGCCCAGAATCTGCCCGAGGACGACCCGGCCGCCTTCCAGATGCTCTCCCAGGGGAACTCGGTGGGCGTGTTCCAGCTGGAATCCCCGGGGATGAAGCGGCTGCTCACCCAGGCCCAGCCCGCCGGCGTGGAGGACCTTATCGCCATCATCTCCCTGTACCGGCCGGGGCCCATGCAGTTTATCCCCCAGTACCTGGAGAGCCGCAAGGACCCCGCCAGCGTCCACTACCGCCACCCCTTGCTGCGGCCCATTTTGGAGCCCACCGGCGGCTGCATCATCTACCAGGAGCAGGTGATGCAGATTTTCCGGGATTTGGCGGGCTACTCCCTGGGCCGGGCCGACATTGTCCGCCGGGCCATGGCCAAGAAAAAGCACGACGTGCTGGAGCGGGAGCGGGAGGTGTTCCTCCACGGCCAGGTGGGGGAGGGCGGCCAGGTGGAGATAGACGGCTGCCTGCGCCGCGGCGTGGACGAGGCCACCGCCCAGGCGCTGTTCCAGGAGATTGAAAGCTTTGCCAGCTACGCCTTTAACAAGTCCCACGCGGCGGGCTACGCCGTGGTGGCCTACCAGACGGCCTACCTCAAGTGCCACTACCCCTGCGAGTACATGGCCGCGCTGCTCTCCAGCGTGCTGGGCCAGACCGGCAAGGTGTCCGAGTACATCGAGGAGTGCGGCCGCCTGGGCATCTCCGTGCTGCCGCCCCACGTCAACTTCAGCGAGGCGGGCTTCACCGTGGTGGGCAAGAGCATCCGCTTTGGCCTGCTGGCCGTGAAGAACCTGGGCCGGGGCGTCATCGCCCGCATGGTGGAGGAGCGCCGGGGCGGCGGGGAGTTCACCTCGTTCTACAACTTCTGCAAGCGCATGGCTGGCCGGGAGCTGAACCGCCGTGCCATTGAAAGCCTGATAAAGTGTGGCGCCTTGGACAATCTTGGCAACAACCGCCGGGAGATGCTCCTCTCCGTGGAGAGCGTGCTGGACGCCCTGGAGGCGGACAAGCGCCGGAACGTGGAGGGCCAGATGGGCTTTTTCGACACCCCCGGTTCCTCCCAGGCCGGAGAGCCGCCCCTGGACAAGGCCGAGGACTTCTCCGCCGTGGACAAGCTGAACATGGAGAAGGAGGTCACGGGGATGTACCTCTCCGGCCACCCCATGTCCGCCTACGCCGGCCTGTACCAGGAGGGCGGCTACGCCCGCATGGATGAAATCCTCCAAAGCGCCGGGGAGGAGGGGGGCCGCTACCAGGATGGCCAGTGGGTCACGGTGCTGGGCCTTGTCACCGCCGTGCGGAAAAAGGCGACGAAAAGCAGCTCCCAAATGGCCTTTGTCACCTTGGAGGACATGTACGGCGCGCTGACGGCCTTGGTGTTCTCCCGGCCCCTGGAGCAGTACGGCAGCCTGCTGTACGAAGGCTCTGTGGTGGAGGTGTCCGGCAAGCTCAGCTTCACCGAGGAGAAGGAGCCGGAGCTGGTGTGCCAGTCCATGGCCAAACCCGCCGAGCCCACTGCGGTGGCGGGCGGCTCCGGCAAGCAGGTGCGGCCGGGGCTCTACCTGCGGCTGGAGTCGGAAAGCGACCCCCGCTACCGCAAGGCCATGCAGTATATCGCCATCTTCGACGGGGGCTCCACCCAGCTGTACCTCACCTTCCGGGACACGGGCAAACTGCTGCGGGCCCCGGCCAAATACCTGGTGGATATGAACCGCCCCCTGCTGCGGGCCCTGCAAGAGCTGCTGGGAAAGGATAATGTAGCCTATTTTGGCCCCAAACCGTGAAAAAACCAAGATGTTTTGTAAAATCTTGGCGTGGCCACTTGATAAATTACACGGCTTTGGTATAATAGTACTGAAACAAAAACCAAATGGGCCAAAGTGCCCATTTCTAAAATAGTTGGAGGGATTGACAATGGGTGCGAAAAGCATTGCAGTACTCACCAGCGGCGGCGACGCCCCTGGCATGAACGCGGCCGTCCGCGCGGTGGTGCGCACCGGCTTAAATTTCGGCATGAAGGTCTACGGCGTGATGCGCGGCTACAACGGCCTGCTCACCGGCGACTTGAAAGAGATGAACATGCGCAGCGTGTCTGACATCATGCAGCACGGCGGTACGGCTTTGTACACCGCCCGCAGCCCCGAGTTCAACACCCCTGCGGGCGTGGAAAAGGCAGCCAACATGTGCCGTGAAAAGGGCATCGAGGGCGTGGTTGTCATCGGCGGCGACGGTTCCTTCCGGGGCGCCCGTGATTTGACCAACGCCGGCATCAACTGCATCGGTGTGCCCGGCACCATCGATAACGACATTGCATGTACCGATTACACCATCGGCTATGACACCGCCCTGAACACCGCCATGGAGATGATTGACCGCATCCGCGATACCACCGAGTCCCACGACCGGTGCAGTGTTGTGGAGGTCATGGGCCGCCGCTGCGGCGATATTGCCCTGAACACCGGCGTAGCCGTGGGCGCGCTGACCACTCTCGTGCCTGAGATTCCCTACGATTTCCACCGGGATGTGCTGGACCGCATCCGTCTGGCCCAGTCCACGGGCAAGCGCCACTATATCATTGTGGTGGCAGAAGGCGTGGGCAATACCGAGGAACTGGCCCAGCGCATCCAGCGGCATACTGGCATTGAGACCCGTGCCACCATTTTGGGCCATGTGCAGCGGGGCGGCGCCCCTACCCTGCGGGACCGTGTGGTGGCCAGCCGCATGGGCTATCACGCTGCCGAATTGCTGTTTAACGGCATCGGAAACCGCGTTGTGGCTATGAAGGGCGAGCAGATTGTGGACTTTGATATTACTGAAGCCCTGAACATGCCCCGCACCTTTGACGAGAAGATGTACCGTGTCTCTGCGGTGCTCTCCATCTAAACAGAAGAGCCCTTTCCCTTTCGCGCAAAAAGGCTGCCGTAGATACACGGCAGCCTTTTCTTGCGCCCCTGCAAATCACAGGTTTTAGGGGCCAAAAGTTTTCAGGGCTGGCCCGGTTGCCCGGGACAGCCCTTTGCATTTGGGAGAGACGTTAGCCCAGCTGCAGTTTCCGCTTTTCCAGGATGTCGCCCAGCTTTGCCAGTGTGTCCTGGTCCTGGATGTCCTCTACCAAGGCGGAGACAAGGCAAAGGACAGACTGTTCGTTGAACGCGGAGCTGTGTTTGAACTGCAGGACGGCGTATTCATCGGCAGTCAATGTAGGGGTGAAGGTACGTGCGTAGTTCTTGGTGCTTTGGACGAAGCCAGCCACCTGGATGGCCCCCTTTTCCAACATGGAGTTGAGCAGGATGTGGATGGAGGCTGGCTTCCAGGTCCGGTCGGGGGTGAGGTCGATAATCTCAGAGCGTGAGAGAGGCCGGCCTTCCCTCCACAGCAGCTCCATGATTTCATTCTCGCTTTTCGTCAGCCTGAAATACGTTGTTTTCATATGCGCCTCCCATGCGCTAAAAGATGCCTGCGGTCGCGTACCCGTCTCTACTGTTTATCATAGGTGAAAAAAAAGGAAAAGTCAATAAAAACTCCCTGTATTTTTTCAAAAAACCATAAAATAGCGATTGAGATTTTCCTGCGTTTATGGTATCATATAAAAATATTTCATTTTCCTAGTCATTTTGACAAGGGGAAGGGTTCCGGCCCCCATGCCGTAAGAAACCCGTAAGGAAAACCTGCTCCCCTTTGTCAGAATTCTGGGCTACACTGTTTGCTAGCAAAGGGAGGGAACCTGCATGGAAAAACTACAATACGTCTGCCCCAAGTGCGGCTGCACCCAGTATGAGAGCGACCAGTTCCAGGCCACCGGCGGCAACTTCGCCAAGCTCTTCGACGTGCAGAACAAGAAGTTCGTCACCGTCAGCTGTGTCAACTGCGGCTATACCGAGCTGTATAAGGCCCAGAGCTCCGACGGCTGGAACATTTTGGACTTCCTGGTGGGCAACTAAAACTATGGCATAGAAAAAGGAGGGCTGCCCTGTGGCAGCCCACTTTTTTTACCCCTCCAGCCGGATTTCCACCGGCGCGCCCGGCGTCAAGGTGGCGGGCGTCACCAGGCAGTCCACGGCCTCCAGGCGGACGCCCTGGGCGGCGGCTTCCTCCAGGGCCTGGGCGAACTCCGGGTGGGTGCGGCGGTTGGGGGTGAAGTAGGATATGCCCTGCATCTGCACCACAAACAGCGCGCAGGCCCGGTAGCCCTCCTGCTGGCAGCGGATGAGCTCCCGCAGGTGCTTCACCCCCCGCTGGGTGGGGGCGTCGGGAAAGAGGGCCACGCCGTTTTCCTCCAGCGTGACGCCTTTTACCTCCACAAACCACCGCTCCCCGGCGGCCTCGGCGTAGAGGTCAAAGCGGGAATCCCCCCACACCTGCTCCCGCCTCCAGGCGGTGAGGCCCGGCAGCAGCCGGGGCAGGTACTCCTGGGCCACCTGGTTGGGCGCCTGGCTGTCCATGTTGATGAGCAGGCTGCCCTTCTCCACGGCCACCAGGTCGTACTTGGTCTTGCGGGCGGGGTTTTTGCCCTCAGTCAGGTACACCGTGGCACCGGGCACCAGCAGCTCCTTGCAGCGGCCGGTGTTCTTCACGTGGCAGATTTGCGTCCCTTCCTCGGTGTCCACCTGGGCTATGAACCGGTTGGGCCTGGCCCGGAACGTCCCCTTTACAACAGCGCCGTATGTCATGGCGGCCCTCCTCTCTCTGTTTCCATTTAGTATACCAGGCCGCCGCCCCCTATGCAACGGCTTGACCTGGCGGCCCCCATTGGGTATAATGGCAGATATGGGAATGGAATCTGGGGAGGAATTTCAGTGACAAAGCAAACCGTGCTCAACCAGCTCTACCGGGGGATAATCGTCTCCTGCCAAGCCCTGCCGGGGGAGCCCCTCCACGGCCGGGGCATGATGGCCGCCATGGCCCAGGCCGCCAAGGAGGGCGGCGCCGTGGGCATCCGGGCCAACGGCGTGGAGGACATCGCCGCCATCCGCCGGCAGGTGGCCTTGCCGGTGATTGGCATCGTCAAGGCGGAGTACCCCGGCAGCCCGGTGTACATCACCCCCACCGAAGCCGAGGTGGAGGCCCTGCTCCAAGCGGGGGCGGAAATCATCGCCCTGGACGCCACCGCCCGGCCCAGGCCCCAGGGCCAAAGCCTGGAGGAGCTCTTCCTCCCCCTGCGGCAGCGCTACCCCGGGCAGCTGTTTATGGCGGACTGCGCCACCTTGGAGGAGGCCAGGCGCGCCCAGGCCCTGGGTTTCGACTTGGTGGGCACCACCCTCTGCGGCTACACCCAGGACACCTTGGGCACCCCCATCCCCAGCCTGCCCTTGCTGGAGGCCATGACCCGGGAGCTCTCTGTCCCCGTCATCGCCGAGGGGGGCATCTGGGAGCGGGAGCAGCTGCGCCAGGTGTTTGCCTACCCGGTCCACGCCGCGGTGATTGGCACGGCCATCACCCGGCCCCGGGAAATCACCCGCCGGTTTGTGGAGGCCGCCGGCGCGCAGGAGGGGCAGTATGGAGCATAGCAAGGTGTTTTCCGCCATCCAGGCAGCTTATCCCAAGCTCACCGCCGCGGAGCGCTCGGTGGCGGACTTCTTCCTGCAAAACCGGGAGCGGGGGGACTTCTCCTCCAAGGCGGTGGCGGCCCGGCTGTATGTGTCCGAGGCCTCCCTCTCCCGCTTTGCCCAGAAGTGCGGCTTCAAGGGCTACCGGGAGTTTATCTACGAGTACCAGCGCCCCTTTGACGAGGGCAGCCCCTTCCTCAGCTTCAGCCAGGTGACCAAGGATGTGCTGGCCCGCTACCAGCAGCTGCTGGACAGCAGCTCCCGCCTGGTGGACGAGGGCCAGATGCGCCGCGTCTCCCAAATGCTGGCCAACAGCCAGCGGGTGTATATCTACGGCATGGGCAGTTCCGGCTTTGCCGCCCGGGAGTTCGCCCTGCGGCTGATGCGCACCGGCCTGCTGGTGGAGGCCATCACCGACAGCCACATGATTCGCATGAACGCCGTGCTGGTGGACGAAACCGTCACCGTGGTGGCCATCACGCTGTCCGGCGCCACAGAGGAGGTGCTCTGGGGCGTGCGGGAGGCCCGCCGCCGCGGGGCCCGGGTGGTGCTGATGACCGCCAGCCAAGACCCCCAGGTGCTCGCCCAGGCGGAGGAGGTGCTTCCTGTTGCCTCGGAGGAGTACCTCTCCGCGGGGCTGCGCATCTCTCCCCAGTTCCCCATCCTTGTGATGACCGACCTGTTTTTCGCCTATTACCTGGGCAGCAACGAGTTTTTCAACCGGGAGCGTTACCAGCGCACCATGCAGGCCATGCTGGGGGAGGACCCCAAGGGCCGTGAAAGGAAGGGATAGACCGTGGTCAAGAAAATCAACAGCAGGAACGCGGAGTTCCAAAAGTTCCAGGTGCTGAAAACCAACCGGAACAAGCGCCACAAGTACGGGGAGTTCTTCGTGGAGGGCGTGCGCAATATCAACGGCGCGGTGGAGGGCGGCTGGGAAATCACCTCCTTCCTCTACACCCGGGAGAAGCCCCTCTCCGGCTGGGCGGAGGACTTGCTGCAAAAGGTGCCCACCCAGGTGAACTACCAGCTCACCGCAGGGCTGATGGAAGAGCTCAGCGGCAAGACGGACACCTCCGAGCTCATGGCCGTGGTGCGCATGCGTCCCGACGACCTCTCCGCGCTGCCCCTTTCCGACAACCCCTGCCTGGTGCTGTTCGACAGGGCCTCCAACCGGGGGAACCTGGGCACCATCCTGCGCTCCTGCGACGCCCTGGGGGCTGATGGCCTCATCCTCACCGGCCACGGGGTGGACCTCTACGACCCGGAGGTCATCGTCTCCTCCATGGGCTCCTTCTTCCGGGTGCCGGCAGTGCGGGCCGCGGACAACAACTCGGTGTTCCAGTTTATCGAAAGCCTGCGCCAGCGGTACCCGGGCTTCCAGGTGCTGGGCACCACCGCCCACAAGCAGTACCCCCTCTACGGCCAGGACCTCACCGGCCCGGTGCTGCTGATGGTGGGCAACGAGACCCAGGGCCTGTGCTACGCCTTTAAAGAGGGCTGCGACAAGCTGGTCACCATCCCCATGGCGGAGACCTCCTACGCCTCCTCCTTCAATGTGGCCTGCGCCGCCACGGTGATGCTCTACGAGGTCAGCCGCCTGCGGGCCCTGAACACCCCGTGATCCTTCCCTCTGTGGGCGCCTGCCCGCGGGGGATTTTTTTGAGCGTGAAAAACCCCGAAAAAAGCAAATATCCCCCTGGAATTTTTCGGGAAAAATGCTATACTGAATGGTGTATCAAATTTGCCGCCCCTGCGGCACACGGGAGGTATGTACTATGATGCAGCTGGGCGCCCAGCTCTTTACATTGCGTGATTACACCCAAACCGCCAAGGATTTCGCCTATTCCATGGGCCAGGTGGCCAAGATGGGCTACAAAACCGTGCAGATTTCCGCCATCGGCCCCATCCCCGCCCAGCAGGTGCGGGAGATTTGCGACGAGAACGGCCTGCAGATTGTCCTC
This sequence comes from Firmicutes bacterium CAG:94, assembly GCA_000435395.1. Taxonomy (GTDB): domain Bacteria; phylum Bacillota; class Clostridia; order Oscillospirales; family Acutalibacteraceae; genus Acutalibacter; species Acutalibacter ornithocaccae. The sequence goes on along the minus strand of FR893779.1, from coordinate 16,074 downwards.
ACCCACACCGACCCCAACCGTATCCTCAACGATACCGAGGCCGTCATCCGAGAGCACGACATCATGGGCTGCGATTACATCGGCATCGGCATGATGCCCCAGAAGTACGCCAGCCCCCAGTGGCTGTGGCACTTTGCCGATGACTACAAAGAGGCCGCCAAGAAAATCGCCGCGGCCGGCAAGCTGCTGATGTACCACAACCACAACATCGAGTTCCAGAAGTTCGACGGCAAGCTGGTGATAGACACGCTGCTGGAGAGCTTCGCCCCCGACGAGCTGGGCTTCACCTTGGACACCTACTGGGTGCAGATGGGCGGCGCCGACGTCTGCGATTGGATCGAGAAGCTGGCCGACCGCATCCCCTGCGTCCACTTAAAGGACATGGCCGTCAAGGGCTGGGAGCCCATCATGGCGCCGGTGGGCGAGGGCAACCTGCCCTGGGGGAAAATCCTCGCCACCCTGGAGAAGTGCGGCAAAACCAAGTATCTGCTGGTGGAGCAGGACGTCTGCCAGGAGAGCCCCTTCACCTGCCTGGAGAAGAGCTACAAGTATCTGAACAGCCTGGGCTACAAGTAAACCGCCGCAGGGCCAAAGACCCGGAGGCGGGTGCGTGGCCACACAGGCCAAGCCGCCCTCTTGCGTTCCGCAAGGCCGGAAAGTTCCCAACAAAACTAACGGCGCGGACGTGCGCCAGCGCCCTGCACAAGCGCGGCATAAGCCGCCGCTCCGTGGCGCGAAGAGACAGCGGAGGCACTCCGCCGCCTTTCCCGGCCTGCGCCCCACTGAGAAAGGAGTTTTTCTATGAGCGGTACCCCAGAGAACCAGCAGCCCCCAGCGCCCCAACAGGACGCCCCGCCCCGCAAAAGGTGGCCTGTGGCTTTGGACGTGGCCCTGGACTGCCTGCTGTTTATCCTGCTGCAATACATGGTCTCCTGCGTGACGCTGTCCTTTTGGATGCACCCCCTGCGGCTCGCCGCCATTTTCGTCCAGTTTGGGCTGTACGCCAAATTTTCCCACGACATGGACAAGCGGCTGGGCAAGTTCTGGCCCGGCCTGGTGTTGAGCGTTGTGTGCGTTGGCGTGGTGGTTGCCCTGGTGGGCTTGGTGGGCTACTTCCCTGTGGGGGAAGCGCCGGTGCGCCTGCCCTGGGATGGCTGACACAGCCAAAAGCTTTACACTGTAGTTTCGTTCCTACTATCTTTGTTACTATCTACGAGAGGAGTTTTACTTATGACAAAAGTACGTCTTGGCATCATCGGCGTGGGCAATATGGGTTCCGGCCACGCTGCCAATATCCTGGCGGGCAAGTGCCCCGAGATTGAACTCACCGCCGTGGCCGACCGCCGGGAGGCCCGCCGCCAGTGGGCCAAGGAAACCCTGCCCGAAGGCACCGCCATTTTCGAGGAGGGCAGCGACCTTATCCAGTCCGGCCTGTGCGACGCCGTGCACATCTGCACTCCCCACTACCAGCATCCCACGCTGGCCATGGAGGCTTTCGCGGCCGGTCTGCACGTCATGTGCGAGAAGCCCGCGGGTGTCTACACCAAGGCCGTGCGGGAGATGAACGAGGCCGCCGAAAAGAGCGGCAAGGTCTTTGCCATGATGTTCAACCAGCGCACCAACTGCGTCTACCGCAAGATGCACGAGATGGTCCACAGCGGCCAGCTGGGCGAGCTGAAGCGGGTCAACTGGATTATCACCGACTGGTACCGCACCCAGATTTACTACGATTCCGGCGACTGGCGCGCCACCTGGGAAGGCGAAGGCGGCGGCGTGCTCTTAAACCAGTGCCCCCACCAGCTGGACCTCCTCCAGTGGATTTGCGGCTTGCCCAAAACGGTGCAGGCCTTCTGCCAGGAGGGTAAGTGGCACGACATCGAGGTGGAGGACGACGTCACCGCCTACCTGCAGTTCGCCAACGGCGCCACCGGCGTGTTCGTCACCACCACCGGCGATGCCCCCGGCACCAACCGTTTTGAAGTCACCGGCACCTTGGGCAAGCTGGTGTGCGAAAACGACAAGCTCACCTTCTGGAAGCTGGCCCAGGACGAGCGGGAGTTCTGCCGCACCGCCACCGAGGGCTTTGCCCAGCCCCAGTGCCAGCAGGTGGAGGTGGAGACCGACGGCGAGAACCTGCAGCACGTGGGCGTGCTCAACGCCTTTGCCGGGAAGATCCTCCACGGCACGCCTTTGGTGGCCGAGGGCACTGAGGGCTTGGGCGGCCTGACCCTCTCCAACGCCATGCACCTTTCCAGCTGGCTGGGCCGCGCCGTGGACATCCCCTTTGATGAGGAGCTGTTCCTCTCCGAGCTGAACAAGCGCCGGGCCACCTCCCGGAAAAAGGAGAGCAAGGACATCACCTTCTCCACCGAAGGCACCTATTGAGGAGGCGCCATGGAACAGATTGTACTTTCCGGCTTTTCCGATGAAATCGCGCCGGAGCTGGATATACAGCTGGCCGCCATCCGGGAGTGGGGCCTCTCCCACATCGAGCTGCGGGCGGCCGACGGGGTAAACGTCTCGGACTTTTCCCCCGAGAAAGTGGAAGAAGTGAAAGCCAAGCTGGCGGCGGCGGGGGTTTCCGTCTCCTCCATCGGCTCGCCCTTGGGCAAAATCTCCATTGAGGAGGACTTCGCCCCCCACCTGGAGAAGGTCAAGCGCACCTTGGAAATCCAGAAGGAGCTGGGCGCGCCCTACATCCGCATGTTCAGCTTCTACCTGCCCGAGGGCCAGGACCCCGCCCGTTTCCGGGGCGAGGTGCTGGAGCGCCTTCACCGCATGGTGGAGGAGGCCGCCGCCTGGGACAGCGTGCTGCTCCACGAGAACGAGAAGGGCATCTACGGGGACAACGCCCCCCGCTGCCAGGATTTGCTGGAGCAGTTGGCCGGGCCCCATTTCCAGGCGGTGTTTGATTTCGCAAACTTTATCCAGGTGGGCCAGGAGACGCTGCCCGCCTATGGGCTGCTGAAGCCCTATGTGGCCTATGTCCACGTAAAGGACGCCCTGCTCTCCACCGGCGCCGTGGTCCCCGCGGGCCAGGGGGACGGCCACGTGCGGGACATCCTCACCGATTTGCTGGGCGGTGGCTGGAAGGGCTTCTTGTCCCTGGAGCCCCACCTCACCGACTTCGCGGGCCTGGCCGCCCTGGAGCAGGACCCCCAGAAGCGGGGCTCCGCCCTGGACGGGAAATCCGCCTGGAAGCTGGCGCTCGATTCCCTGAAAGAAATCCTGGCGGGCATCCCCCAGGCAAAGGAGGCGCGTTGACATGGAAAACTTTCGCGTAGGCGTGGTGGGCTGCGGCGGCATCGCCCAGGTCCACGGCACCGTGCTCCAGCACCTGGAGGGTGTGGAGCTGGTGGGCTGCGCTGACATCAAACCGGAGCGGGCCCAGGCCTTCGCCGAAACTTACGGCGGCAGGGCGTACAGCTCTATGGAGGAGCTGCTGGAGGGTGAACAGCTGGACGCGGTGCACCTGTGCACCCCCCACTACCTCCACACCCCCATGGCGAAACTGGCGGCCAGCCGCGGCCTCCACGTGTTCACGGAAAAGCCCCCGGTGATGACCTGGGAGCAGTGGGCGGAGTTCCGCCAGCTGGAGCAGGCCCCCACCCGGGTGGGCGTGTGCTTCCAGAACCGGTATAACCCCAGCGTCCAGCTGCTGCGGGAGGTGCTTGCCTCCGGCAAGGCCGGGAAGGTGCTGGGCGCCCGGGCTTTTGTCACCTGGCACCGGGAGGCCCCCTACTATACCGAAAGCGGCTGGCGGGGCAGCCTGCAGACCGAGGGTGGCGGCGTGCTGATCAACCAGTCCATCCACACCTTGGATTTGCTGGGCCAGTTTTTGGGCCGCGCCACCCAGGTGGAGGCCAGCATGATGAACCACCACCTGAAAGGCGTCATCGAGGTGGAGGACATGATGGAGGCCTACCTCACCTTTGGGGAGGCCCACGCCATCTTCTATGCCACCACCGCCTATTGCGCCGATTCCCCCGTGCTGGTGGAGCTCGCCTGCGAGAACGCCACCATCCGCATGGAGGAGCAGGAGGTGTCCATCACCTGGGCCGATGGCAGCAAAGAGCGCCACAGCCTCACCTCCAAGCCGGTGGCCGGCGGCAAGGCCTATTGGGGCAATAGCCACGGCCTGTGCATCCAGGATTTTTACCGCTGCGTGCGGGAGGGTAAACCCTTCCGCAACGACATCGCGGGCATCGCCGATACCGCCGAGCTGATGCTGAGCATGTACCAGTCCGCCAGGGAGCACACCGTGGTAGAGCTGTAAAGCCAGAGCATAGGGAACACCCAGCCCAGCGAGCGTATGTGTTTCCACAGCCTTGCCCTTACAGGCAGGCGGCGGGCGGTTCCTCTCGCAAGCAGATAGAGAATAGGAAGGACACCCAGGTTTTGCCTTGGGTGTCCTTTTTTTGCTGCGCTGAAGCGCCCCTTAAAAGTCTTTATCCGGAAACTTAAATTATTTAATCTATTCCCTTAATTTTTTTAATTTAACTCTTGACAATATTTAAGTTTGGGCCTATAATGCAACCAGGATCCAACAGAAAGGATGGGAGATATGGAAAAGAAAAACTTCCACGCCCCGGCTCAGTGCCCGGTGTGCGGGGAACGTATGCTGGTGACGAAGCTGCGCTGCTCCCACTGCGGGACAGAGCTCTCCGGGGAGTTCGCCCCCTGCCGGTTCTGCCGGTTGGAGGAGAAGCACCTGCAGTTTGTGGAGACATTCCTGCGGTGCCGGGGCTCTATCAAAGAGGTGGAGCGCGCCCTGGGCGTCAGCTACCCCACGGTGAAAAATATGCTGGACGCCGCCCTCACAGCCCTGGGCCTGGACGAAAAGCCCGAGCTGCGGGCCCTGCGGGAAAAGGAGGAGCGCGCGGAAATCCTCCAGCGGCTCTCCGATGGGGAGATCGACGTGGATACCGCCATCGAGGCGCTGCATCAACTGAAAGGGGAGAAGTGACATGAGCGAGGAAAAGCGCAGGATTTTAGACATGGTGGAACAGGGCACCATCACCCAGGAGGACGCCGCCCGGCTGCTGGAGGCCCTGGGGGAAAACGAGCCCGCCCCGGCCCAGCCCCAGGAATCCCAGCCGCCCCAGGATGGCACGTGGGAGGCGGAGCACCAGGGCGACGAGGACTGCCAGGGGCCCAACCAGCGGGTGGAAATCCACCTGGAGGGGGAGGGCGCCAAGCCCATCTACCAGGAGATTACAGCCGCCCTGGACGATGCCGCGCCGGTGTTTGAGAATCTGGGGAAAATCGTGGAGGACGCCGTCACCTCCGCCACCCAGGCCGTGGACGCCGCCTGGCCCCAGGTGAAGGAGGCCGTGTCCTCCGCCACCGATAAGGCCAAAGGGGCCGCCCAGTCCGCAGCACAGGCCGCCCGGGAGAGCGTGCTGGTGGGGGCCGTGGTCCCTGGCAAGGCAGCCCTCACGCCCCTCCCCCTGGAGGAGAACGCCTATCAGGCCCCCGCTGGCGGGCCCGTCACCCGGCTGCGGGTGGAGTGGGTCAACGGCCCGGTGGAAATCCGCCCCTGGGAGGGCGACACCATCCGGGTGGCGGAGTACGCCGCCCGCCCCTTGAAGGACAGCGAGCGCATGGAGCTCCAGGAAAACGGCGGCAAGCTGCGCATCCGCTGGAGCCGTGACAAGGCCTTCCGCAGCCGGATGTTCCTGCAAAAGCACCTGGTGGTGGAGCTGCCCCAGGACGCTGCCCTGGAGGAGCTGCGGGTGGACACCGTCTCCGGCGGGGCGTACCTCTCCGGCTTCCAGGCGGAGGAGTGCCGTGTCAGCACCGTGTCGGGAGCGGCCCGGTGCCAGGGCCTGCGGGCCCAGCGGCTGCGGGTAGAGGCCGTCTCGGGCGCCGCCTCCCTGGAGAACGTTGCCGCCGAGGAGCTGCGCTGCACTACCACCTCCGGCAAGCTGGAGCTCTGCGGCTTTGCCGCCCAGCGCCTGCGGGCGGAGACGGTCTCCGGGGCCCTCACCGCCGGGGGCAACGGGGAGGAGCTCTCCCTGAGCACTGTCTCGGGGCAGCTTTCCCTCCAGGTGGGGCAGCATCCCCGCCAGGTGAAGCTGAACACCGTCTCGGGCCGCATCTACGTCGGCTTGCCGGAGGGCGAGCCGGGCTTCACCGTGGAGTACAGCTCCATGTCCGGGGCGTTCTCCAGCCAGTTCCCCCTGTCCGGGGAGCTGGGCAAGCGCAAGGGCCGGGCTGTCTACGGCAGCGGCGGGGCGAGCCTGCGGCTGGATACCGTCAGCGGCGCCATGGAGCTGCACGTGGCCCCGCCCCAAGAGTAACGTTTTCAAAAAGGAGAGAAAGAGAAATGAACAACGAAAAGCAGAAAATCCTGGATATGTTGGAAAAGGGCACCATCACCCCGGCGGATGCCGCCAAGCTGTTGGAGTGCCTGGGGGAGAGCCAGCGGGAGGAGACCGCCCTGGTTCGCCAAAGCGCCCAGCGGATGAAGGGCAAAAAGCTCCGCGTCCAGGTGGAGGGAAGCACAGAGGAGTCGGAGGACCTTCACGTCAACGTCAGCGTGCCCCTGGTGCTGGCCCGCTACGCCGACAATTTCCTCTCCACCTGCCTGCCCGCCTCCGCCGCCGAGGGCATGAAGGCCCAGGGCATCGATTTGCGCCAGCTGAACCTGGGGGCCATTGTGGATGTGTTCGAGGAGCTGGAGGAGGACATTGTCAACGTGCGGGTGAAGGACGCCCATAACGACCTTCTGGTGCGGGTCTATGTGGAGTAACGCCCCGCTGGTGCTGTTGTCCGTCCGGCTGGGGGAGCGCTTCCGGCTGCGGCTGCCTTTGGGCCTGTGGGCTGTAAGCGGCCTGCTCCTCTCCCTGGACGGCCTGCTGGCCTTGGTGCCCGGCACATGGGGCGGCCGCCTGCGGCCCCTGTCCGACGGGACGTACGCCTTCCTGCGGGAGCTGCAAGCCCAGCCGCCCCAGGAGCTGGTGAACGTCCGCCTCCGGGACAAGGAGGGCCCTGTGCAGGTGTCCGCCCGGACCTGGGGCCCCCTGCCCGCCAAAAAAGAGGGCGCCCGTCCCCGCCGCGGGATGCCTTGGGCCCTGTGCCTCCCCTGGGAGCTGGCCGCCTGCTGGCTTTCCTTGCTGCTGGTGGGGCTGCTCCTGGAGCAAAGCCTGGGAGGCCTGCTGGGCGGCGGGGCGCTGCTGTTCCTGTGGAGGCTCCTGCCCCGGCCGGTGCTGTTGGCGCTGCTGCTGCCGGTGAACCTCCCCCTGGCGGGATTGTTCACCCCCGTGGTGGACGGCCTGCTGGTGGCCTGGGCCTGCGCCTGGACTGGGGTGTCCCTGGGGCTGTGGGGCTGCCTGGCCGCCGCCCTGGCGCTGGGGATTGCCCGCCTGCCCCTGGCCAGGTGGAAGTGGGCCAGGGGGATGCCCCCCGCCTTGCTGCCGCGGTGAGCGGTGATTCAAAAAGCATACAAGACGCGAAAGCACGCCGCCCTCAGGAGACTGGGGACGGCGCTTTTTGTGGGTTTTCCCCGGGACGCGCCCCATTTTTTCACGGCGGCGCGGGAATTTTTTACTACACTTTTGTGCCAAAAAGTGGTATAATAAAACCAAGAGAATACAGAGGGAATGCGGCGGAAAGCCCCGTCCTGCCTGGGATAACGGCAGAAGAGGCGCCGCCTGGCGGACAAAGGAGGTTGCCAAAAATGTTTCAACCAGGGGACTTTGTGGTCTACGGCAGCAGCGGCGTGTGCCGGGTGATACAGGTGGGGGCGCTGGAGGGGAAATCCGCGGACCCCACCCGGCAGTACTACACGCTGCAGCCGGTGTTCGAATCGGAGAGGATATACACGCCGGTGGACAGCGGGGTGTTCATGCGCCCGGCCATGACCAAGGAGCAGGCCCAGGCGTTTATCCGGCAGATCCCCTCCATCGGGGAGGATTTGTGCACCGAGCGCAACCCGGCCACGCTGCGCATCCACTACGAGGCCTCCCTGCAAAGCCACCAGTGCGAGGAGCTGGTGCGGCTGATAAAGGGCATCCGCCACAAGTGCCGGGAGACGGAGAAAAAGGGCCGCAAAATGGGCCAGGTAGACCAGCGCTACCGTAAAAAAGCGGAGGGGCTGCTCCACGGGGAGCTGGCCATCGCCCTGGGCATCCCCCTGGACCAGGTGGAGCGGTATATCCAAGAGAATATGGAGGAGGCTGGCTGAGCGCCAGCCTTTTTTGCTGCGGTGAATTTCCTCCCAGCCGTTTCGCCCTGCTGGGGCGGGGACAGCTTTTAGACGTACCGCTGCCGTTTCACTTGCCCTGCGCCGTGTCCATATTTTTTTCTATCACCCTCCACTTGCCATCGGTGCGCACCGTCATCAGGAATACCTGCTCCTGCCCCAGGCCCCGCTCTTGCAACCGGCGGCGCACCCAGGCCTGGTCCTTTCCGCACAGCCCCAGGGAGCGCAGGGACAGCTCTCCATCGCTGATGACCACCACTTCCAGCCCCTGGCTGGCAGGGGACAGCCCCAGCTCCTTGGGGGTGACGGGCTCTTCCTCCGGCCGCCGGATGACGCTGAGCATCCCGTTTGTCTCCACAATGGCCCAGGCCACGTCCTCCAGATAGAACACGCCCTTTTGCCGCAGCTGCTCGAACAGGTCCTCGGTGGTCAGCCGCAGGCGGCGCATGGCTTTCTGGAGCACCTGCCCCCGCTCTATCACCACCGTGGGGCTGCCGCACACCAGCTGCCGGAACCGCCCGCTTTTCAGCATCAGCACGGACACCAGCAGCTCGCAGGCCACCAGGGCGGCCATGGGCGCCAGGCCCACCCACAGGGGCTTCTCCTCCTCCTGGATGGGCAGCACCGCCAGCTCCGAGAGCAGCAGCGTCACCACCAGCTCGGAGTTTTGCAGCTGGCTCACCTGGCGCTTGCCCATCAGCCGCACCGCCAGCAAAATCACCCCGTACATCAGCACCGTCCGCAGCAGAATCACCGCCATAGGCAGCCTCCTTTTGAAAAGATTGTCTGTATGTAGCTTCCCGGGGGATTCACTCGCCCCACTTTGGGAGGCACCGTCCCAAAGGCCCTCCATGAGAAGCTTGTATAAAACTACGTCCCGCCGCCCCCTTTGGCGGAGAGGGCAAGCATCCTGCGGCCCCACGCAGTACCTGGGCCGCATCACCTAAGACAGCTGCCCGGCGGCAGCCGTGACGGAGAGGAAAAAGCGCGAAGGGCCGGGAAAGGCGCTTCGCTGTTTCTTTCGTTTTTTCTGGCTGACGTCCAATAAGGTCAAAACTTTTTTTAGAAGCCCCGTACGTCCCACGGACGTACCGCAAGAAACGTTGCCCGCTTCGCGCTGCGTCTCCTTTTGCTGCCTCTAGTTTCTCCCGCGCTCCCTTCAATATCCCCGCATACTCCCCCAAAAACCGGACACACTACTGGACAAACCACCCACAAGGAGGGCTTGCCGTGCAGTCGCTTTCCACCAGCTTGGAGGAGAACAAAGCCTATTTCCAGGGCCGCTTCGCCCACTCGATGGACTTCATCACCCGGGAGTTCACCTTGGCTGGGCGCAAGGCGGCCCTGTTCGCCGTGGACGGCCTTATCAACAAGGAAATCATCGCCCTTTCGGTGATGGAGCCCCTGCTGAAAACCCAGGACTATCCCCCCGCGCCCCAGGCCATGCTGGCCCACATCGAGCGGGCGGTGCTCAGCGCGGCGGAGCTGAAGCACGAGCGGGACTTGGAAAAGCTCCTCACGCTGCTGATGAGCGGCTTTGTGCTGCTGTGCGTAGACGGCTGCGACGACGGCCTGGTGTCCGGCGTCCAGGGCTTTGCCTACCGCGGACCCCAGGAGCCCCAAAACGAGGTGATGCAGCGGGGCGCTAAAGACGGCTTTACCGAGTCCAACCAGCTGAACATGGCCATGATTCGCCGCCGCATGAAGAACCCCGATTTAAAGTTCCAGCCCCTGGAAGTGGGCAGCCAAAGCCACACCCCGGTGGTGCTGTGCTATCTGGAGGGCGCGGCCGCCCCTAAGCTGCTGCGCCAGGTGCGGCAGGTGCTGGAGGACTGTCCCCTGCAAACGGTGCTGGGCGCGGGGTACCTCACCGGGTTTTTGGATAAAGGCCGGGTGTTCTCCGGCGTGGGCATGACCGAGCGCCCCGACGTGGTCTGCGGCAAGCTGGAGGAGGGCCGGGTGGCTTTGCTGGTGGAGGGCACCCCCAGCGTGATTTTGGCGCCGTTCTTGTTCGTGGAGAACTTCCAAACCTTGGACGACTACCTGACCCGCCCCTTTTACGGCACCTTCATCCGCTGGCTGAAGTACATCGCCTTTTTCCTCAGCGCCTTTTTGCCGGGGGCCTACGTGGCGGTGGTGGTCCACCACCCGGAGCTGCTACCTCAGGGCTTGCTGCTGGAAATCGCCCGGGCCCAGGCCCAAACGCCCCTGCCCCTGATGGTGGAGACGCTGACGCTGTACTTCCTCTACGAGGTGCTGCGGGAGGCCGGCCTGCGGGCGCCCCGGTCGCTGTCGGCCACGGTGAGCATCGTAGGCGGCCTGGTGCTGGGGGACACAGCGGTGGCCGCGGGACTGGTCAGCGCGCCCTCCCTGCTGGTGGTGGCGTTGACGGCCATCGCCGGCTACGCGGTGCCCCGGCTGTATGAGCCGCTGTCGCTGCTGCGGCTGGCCTTTTTGCTGCTGGGGGACTTTCTGGGCATTTGGGGCATCATGGCGGGACTGGCGTTCCTGCTGCTGGACTTGTGCGGGACGGAGAGCTTCGGCGTGCCGCTGCTGGCGCCGGTGTCGCCCTACAATGGACGCCTGGCATGGCGGGACGTTTTCGCAAGAGCAGGCTGGCCGCGCCTGGCAAAAAGCCAAGCTTTGGTGCAGAATATGCCCGGCAGCAACGATACGCAGCGGCGCTAAGGGGAAGCCGGGCTCAGCGAGCGGGGTGTTGTGCCCACCGGGCGCCAGCGCCCCTTGCCGCCCCGTCAGCCGCACGTCAAAAAAACTATCCACCCCTACCACACAAGGAGGCCCTATGGAGCACACCATCAGCGCGGCGCAGTTTTTCGCCGTCCAATTCCTCATCCGCGTCACCATGACCATCGCCCTAGACCCCAGCGCCATCGCCGGGGAAAACCCCCTGAACACGCTCCTCTCCTACGGCTTGGCCATGGTCCTGGGGGCTGGGCTGGCGGTGCCGGTGTGGCTGCTCCACCGGCAGCCGGGGATGGCCTTTGGGGAGCAGGCGCGGCAGACCCTGGGCCCCCTGGGGCGGGTGGTGGGCCTGTTCTACATCTTGTATTTTGTGGCGGCCAACGCGCTGTCCCTGGGGGCGTTTCTGGAACTGCTGGAGAAGCGCCTCCACCCGGAGTTCCCCCTGGTCCTGATTCTGGCAGCGGTGGTGGCGGTGGCCGCCTACTGGCAGCGGTGGTGGCGGGGGCCGCCTACGGCGCCTGGCGGGGCCTGGAGACCATCGCCCGGGCGGGGGCCTGCCTGTGCGTGCTGGTCCTGGCCGGGACGGCGCTGCTGTTCGGCACGGCGGCAGGGCGCTTCCAGTGGGAGAACCTTCAACCGCTGGGGGACGCCCCGGCGCTGCGGGGCGCGGCGGTGTTCCTCTCCCACACGTCCCTTTTCGCAGAGATGGCCGTGCTGCTGCCCTACGTCCGGGGCAGGCGGGGCCTGGGATTCGCCCTGTGGTCCCTGGGGACAACAGTTTTCGTGGCCGCCCTGACGCTGCTGCTGGCTGGGTGCCTGGGCCCCTACGCCGCCACCCAGGACTTCCCCGTCTACACGTTGGCAAGCCTGTCGGAAGTGGCGTCCCTCCAGCGGCTGGAGCCCGTGTTCGCCGTGCTGTGGATGGCCGGGCTGCTGCCTCAAGTGGCCATGGGGCTTTACGCCTGCCGGGTGTGCGCCGCCTCCCTGGGAGGGAACCGCCCGCCTTGGGTTATCGTCCCCGCCGCCCTTGGCATGGCCGCCCTAGGCCTGTGGGCTGTGTCCTCCAAAGGTGTACAGTCTGCCTTCCAGGACAGCAGCCTTTGGTTGACGCTGACGCTTCTCACCGGCGGCGGAGTGCCCCTGGTGCTGTGGCTGCTGAACAAACTGCGGAGAAAGGGGGCGCGCCCATGAAACGGCTGCTGTCCATTGTGGCGGTGTGCCTGGTGCTGGGATGGGGGCTTTTCGGGCCCCGGGGGTTGGAACTCCACCAGCGGGTGCTCATCCAGGCCATCGGCATCGATAAAACCGCCACCGGCTACCAGGTGACCCTCCGGGCCGCGTCCACCAGCCAGCAGGCGGAAGAACGGCTCTACACCTGCGCTGGCGCCACCTTGGAGCAGGCTCTGGAGAGCTTCTCCCATGCCACCGGCCGGGAACCGCTGTACTCCCACACCGGCCTGGTGGTTTTTGGAAAGACCTGCGCCCAAGCTGGCTTGGAGGAGGTGCTCGCACCTTTCTACCAGGGCCGTCCCACAGTAAAGCTGTCCCTTTCTTCGGACAGCGCAAAGGAGCTTCTATCCGCAAAACAGGACAGCATTCTTGCCCCCGTGGAGGAGATTTCCGCCCTGGTAGAGACAGACCTTCTCACCTTTTACAACGATGAAAACCGTCCCGGTTCCCAGGGGACGCTTCCTGTTTTGTCCGTATATGAGGGACAAGTTGCCCGTTCCGGCCAGGCTGTGTTTCAGGACTACCGCCTGCTGGGCATAGAAAAAGCGGGCTGAATCACAGTCCGCTTTTGTGTATAGGAAAATTCACAGCTTTAGGTAGATGTGGTACCGCAGCAGCCAGCTGTTCACCTGGAGCAGGTACGCCAGCAGCTGGGGCCCGGCCATCAGCTGGCCAAACCAGGGCTTGCCGTAATCGAACCGCTGGCGCAGCAAATCGCTGACCACCTCTTCGGACAGCAGTCTGTGGATGGGCTGGGAACTGTCCGACAAAACGGACTGCAGCTTCGCCTTTACCAATGCTTCATAGCCGGGGTTGTGCGTCTTGGGATAGGGGCTTTTCCTCCGGTGGAGGACATCCTCCGGCAGCAGCCCCTGGGCGGCATCCCGCAGCAGCCCCTTGGGCTCACCGTGGGGGCACTTCATCTCCCAGGGGACGTTGTACAAATACTGGGCAATGCGGTGGTCGGCGTAGGGCACCCGCACTTCCAGGCCGCTATACATGCTACAGCGGTCTTTTCTGTCCAATAAAGTGGACATAAACCACTGGATGTTCAGGTACTGGATTTGCCGCATCCGCCGTTCCTCGCCGCTCTCCCCGGGGAGGGTGGGCACCTGTTCCAAACTCTCCTCCAGGCGCTGGGCCGCGTAGCCTTCCAAATCCAGCAGTTGGCGCAGCTCGGGTTTTAAAAGGCTGGCCCGCTGCTCCAAGTTGTTGGACCAGGGGAAGTGCTTCCCGTCGAACAGCTCCCGCCGGTGAAACCAAGGGTATCCGCCGAAAATCTCGTCTGCGCACTCCCCGCAAAGGGCCACGGTGTGGCGCTGTTTCACCTGGCGGCAGAAGTGCAGCAAAGAGCTGTCCACGTCCGCCATGCCGGGCAAATCCTTGGCCAGCACCGCCTCGTCCAGGGACTGGAGCAGCTCCTCATTCCCGCACAGGAGGGTGGTGTGCTCTGTCCCTAAAATCGTACTCACCCGCTGGGCCCAGTCCTGGTCCCTGTCAGGTTGGTAGGCGGTGGGGGAGAAGTACTCCTGGTTGCCCTCAAACTCAAAGGAATAGGTGTCTAGTTTTCCTCCCAGTGATTTCAATTTCCCCGCGGCGATGGCCGTCACCACACTGGAATCCAGCCCCCCGGAGAGGAAGGTGCACAGGGGTACGTCGGCTTGCAGCTGGCGCTCCACCGTGTCCAACAGCAGCTCCCGCAGGTGAGCCACGGTGTGGGGGTAGTCCTCCTGGTGCGGACAGGCCTCCAGCTGGAAATAGGGCAGTTCCCGCCAACCCAGCCTGTCGAATACCGCCACATGGCCGGGCAGCAGCTCGTGGATTTCCTCAAAAACACCGCAGCCGGGAGTCCGCGCCGGGCCCAGGGCGAACAGCTCCCGCAGGCCGTCGGGGCCCACCACAGGCTCCACGCCGGGAAACTCCAGCAGCCCCTTGATTTCCGACGCGAACACCAGCTGCCCCTCCCGCAGGGTGTAGAACAGGGGCTTCACGCCGAACCTGTCCCGGCACAGAACCGTGCGCTGCTCCAGCGGGTCGTCCACGGCAAAGGCGAAAATCCCGTTGAGCTTTTCCGCGCAGCCCGGTCCCCAGGCCAGGTAGGCGGCCAGCACCACCTCGGTGTCGCAGGCCGTCTCAAAGGAGAAGCCCCTGCCCTCCAGCTCCCGGCGCAGTTCGGGGGCGTTGTACACCTCGCCGTTGTACGCGATGGTAACCTCGCCGCCCTGCCAGGGAAGGCTCATGGGTTGGTGTCCGTTTTTTGGGTCCATGACGGCCAGGCGGGCGTGAGCCAACGCGCAGTGGGAGGAAAAATGGACACCTTGCTCATCGGGCCCCCGATGGGAAATGCGCCGTGCCATGCGCCGGGCGATGTCCAGCCAGTGGTTGGGAGGACCGGGCAAACCCTGTAGATAGTCGGAAAAGCCAGCGAAACCGCACATAGAAAAACCCCTTTCGAAGAAAGCTGGTATAGTGTATGCGTCAGTGCCAGCCGAGGTGCGGCGCGGTACAAGCAAAATTTTGAGGTGCGCCCTTGGGACGTACCTCAAAACGTTTCGATTCACTTTCTTCGGGCCTCTGTGTTTTTCTTTACTTCTCTATTTTTCCCACACAGCTTTCCCCTTGGACGCTTTCCAGACGCACCTGCACCAGCTGCCCGCTGAGGTCCCGCCCGCTGGGCGCCAGCACGTGGGTGTAGTTGCGGGTATAGCCCTCCCACAGGCCCTGCTCCTTCTGCTGCTCGAACAGCACTTCCTCGGCCTGGCCCAGCTGCGCCTGCAAAAACGCCTGCTGGGTGGCGCGGGTCGCCTCTATCATGCGGTGGCTGCGGTCCTCCTTCTCCCGCACGGTAACCTGGCCCGGCATGTCGTAAGCGCGGGTGCCCGGGCGGCGGGAGTAGGCGAACACGTGCACCTTTGAGAATCCGATTTTTCGGACAAAGGAGAGGCTTGCCTCGAACTCCTCCTCCGTCTCCCCGGCAAAGCCCACCATCACGTCCGTGGTGATGGCGCAGCCTGGGAATGCCTCTCGCAAATTCCCAACGATTTGCGCGTATTCGGCGGTGGTGTAGTGGCGGTTCATCCGGCGGAGGGTGGCGTCGCAGCCGGACTGCAAGCTCAAATGAAACTGCGGGCACAGCTTGTCCTGGCTTGCCATCCGCGCAATGACTTCCGGCGTCAGGTGCTCCGGCTCCAAAGAGCCC
>FR893779.1:0-731 GCA_000435395.1 Firmicutes bacterium CAG:94 | reverse complement strand
CAGCTGCTCCGGCTCCAAAGAGCCCAGCCGCACCCGCTGGATGCCCGGGGCCTCGCAGGCGGCCTCCACGGCGTCGCACAGGTGCAGGCCCAGCTCCTTCCCATAGGCAGGTAGGTTGATGCCCGTCAGCACCACTTCTTTGTACCCGGCCTGGCCCAGCTGCGCCACCTCCTGGCGGATGTCCTCCAGGGCCTTGGAGCGCACCCGGCCCCGGGCGTAGGGGATGATGCAGTAGGCGCAGAACCTGTCGCAGCCGTCCTGGATTTTTAGGAAAGCCCGGGTGCGGCCGTGGAATTCCGACACGTGCAGGGGCTCAAACGGTTCCCCGGTGACGTGGGGGGCGATGTCCACCACCCGCTGCTTTGTTGCCAAAAACTCCTGGAGGCGGGGCACCAAATCAGAACGTTTTGTGTTGCCCAGGACGATGTCCGCCTCCAAAAGGGCGGCGGCCGCGTCGGGGAAGGCCTGGGGCATGCAGCCGGTGAGCACCGTAACCGCCCCGGGGTTGTCCTTCTTGGCGCGGCGCAGCGCCTGGCGGACCTTGTGGTCGCTTTGGGCGGTGACGGTGCAGGAGTTGACCACCACCACGCCGGCGGCCTCGTCAGGGGCGGCCTGGGTAAAGCCGGCGGCCAGCAGGGCCTCCAGCATGGCCTGGGACTCGTATTGATTGACCTTGCAGCCAAGGGTGATGATTTTTACAGTCATATATGACCATGCCTTTCCGCGAAAGG
>FR893778.1:266-993 GCA_000435395.1 Firmicutes bacterium CAG:94 | reverse complement strand
AAAAGGGACAGCTTTCGCTGTCCCTTCTGCCTATGGGGTAATCATAAAATTAAGTAGAGTTGAAACCTCAGTTGATAACACCAGCGTACTTCGCATTCATCAGGATGGAAGCGGCTTCAGCTCTTGTAATCGTAGAAGTGGGACGGAAGTTGCCAGTGCCGGCATCGCCCTTCATCAAGCCGGAGGCCTTCACCAAGTACACGCTCTCCTTGGCCCAGCCAGCAATGGCGGAGTCATCGGGGAACAGCTCATCGGTGGTCTCGGTCAGCTCAAAGGCGTTGCGCAGGATGGAAGCAGCCTCCTGACGGGTAATGGCCTTGTTGGGCTGGAAGGTACCGTCGTCATAACCGGTGATGATGCCATTCTGAGCACAGAAGTTGATGGCAGCCTTGCCCCAGAAATCGTCGGCAACGTCGGGGAAAGCGGACTTCGCGTCAGGGTTAGCCTCATAGCCCATAGCATTGGCAATCATGCTAGCGAACTGGGCACGAGTGGTAGCGCCGGTGGGATTGAAGGTGCCGTCGCCCATACCGGAAATGTAACCGTTCTCAGCGGCATCCATGACGTTGTCATAGAACCAGTCGCCGGGGTTCACGTCGGAGAAGGAAATGCCTTCCTCAACGGTCACGGTGTACATCCGGGTGGTGTCGCGGTCCTCAGAGGTAATCCACAGCTGCACGGGGTTGGAATAGTTAGCGGAAGTCACACCGCTGACGAAGTCCAAACC
>FR893778.1:0-208 GCA_000435395.1 Firmicutes bacterium CAG:94 | reverse complement strand
GGAAGCGGTGACCTCAGCCACCAAGCCGGTCACGTCGGTGTCGTAAGGCACAGTCACCTTAATGGTGCGGCCGTTGTCGGCGTCGTTGTTGATAACGCCAGTGTAACCGCCCAGGGTAAAGGTCTCAATGTCGGCTTCTTCGCAGGGAGCAGCCCAGGTCAGGTCGAACTTGTAGGTGGAAGAAGAATACTTGCCACCATTCTCAGCA
>FR893777.1:10406-20147 GCA_000435395.1 Firmicutes bacterium CAG:94 | reverse complement strand
AACCGGTGGGGCGGCCTGGTGGCCCAGGGCCTGGGCACCTCCATGCTGCAAGTGCCCAACATCATCAAGAACCCCCGCATCTGGATCGCCCCCACCCTGGCCTCGGCCATCACCGGGCCCCTGGCCACCTGCGTGTTCCGCCTGGAGATGAACGGCGCGCCGGTCTCCAGCGGCATGGGCACCTGCGGGCTGGTGGGGCAGATTGGCGTCATTGACGGCTGGGTGAACGATGTGGCCAACGGCTTGAAAGCCGCCATCACCCCCATGGACTGGGTGGGCCTGGCGCTGCTGTGCTTTGTCCTGCCGGCGGTGCTCTCCTGGGTCATCAACCTGGGGCTGCGGAAGCTGGGCTGGGTGAAGGACGGCGACATGAAGCTGGACCTGTGAGCTTGCCCCCCAAACAGAAAAGCGGACCTTCCACCCCGGAAGGCCCGCTTTTTTATTTGTGATATTTGGTGCCCCCCAGGATTTGGAAGCCCCGGTATATCTGCTCGCACAGCATCACCCGGGCCAGCTGG
Organism: Firmicutes bacterium CAG:94; assembly: GCA_000435395.1. Lineage (GTDB taxonomy): Bacteria > Bacillota > Clostridia > Oscillospirales > Acutalibacteraceae > Acutalibacter > Acutalibacter ornithocaccae. The sequence continues at coordinate 19,629 of FR893777.1, read as the reverse complement.
TGGGGGAAGGTCATGGGCGACATGGAAAGGCCCTCCCCTGCCGCTTTCACCCGGGGGGACAGTCCATGGGAGCTGCCGATGACAAAGCTCACCGCCCCCGGGGACTGCATGGCCCCCGCCAGCCGCTTGGCCAGGCCGGGGGAATCCACCGCCTTCCCCTCGATGCACAGGGGGTACACCTTTCCCGCGGCGTGGCGCAGGATTTGCTCCCCCTCCTTTTCCAGGGCCGCCTCAATCTCCCCGGGGGAGGGGTCGTTGGGCAAGCGGGCCTCGGGCAGCTCGATGAGCTCCCACTTGCACAGGGGGCGCAGGCGCTTCTCATACTCCGCCACGGCGTCCCGCCAATAGGATTCCTTCAATTTGCCCACACAAATCAATTTGACTGCCAGCATACGCGCCCCTCCTAAAAGATAATGCTCTTGCCCTCTTGGTTCTCCACCGGGGCCACGTCCAGCCAAAAGCCTGTCCCCTCCTGATACCCCGCGGCGAAAAGGGCGCTGACGGCCTCCTGCCGGGCCAGGGAGGGCGTGTTGTTCTCCCCGCTGAGATGGGCCAGCAGAAACCGCTTGGCCCCCGCACGGGCCAGCTCCGGCAAAAAGGCGGCGCAGTCCCCGTTGGACAGGTGGCCTGTCCCCGCCAGAATCCGCCGCTTGAGATAGGCCGGGTAGGGCCCGTTGCGCAGCATCTCCCTGTCGTGGTTGGACTCCAGCACCACAAACTCCGCCCCCAGCAGGTGCTCCCGCACGCAGGGCGTCACCACCCCCAGGTCCGTGGCCAAGGCGAACTGCCTGCCGTCCGCCGTCTGGATGCGGAACCCCAAGGACTGGGCGCTGTCGTGGGGCGTCGCGAAAGGGGTCACCTCCATGCCCGCCAGCTGGAGGGGCCCCTCCAGCACCCAGCTCTCCACCCCTTCCAAGGAGGGCTGCATGGCCAGCAGCGTCCCCTGGGAGGCGAACACCGGGATGCCGTACTTCTTGGCGAACACCCGCACCCCGGCGATGTGGTCGCTGTGCTCGTGGGTGATGAGGATGCCCTGAATCGCCATGGGGTCTATCCCGCAGCGCTGGAGCATCCTGTCCAGCTGCCGGGCGCTGCGGCCCGCGTCGATGAGCAGCCCCGCGCTGCGGGAGCCTATGTAATAGCTGTTCCCTCCGCTGCCGGAGAACAGCGGGCAAAGCCGTGCCATCCCATCCATCCTTTCCCAAAACAAAAGAGCTGCCGCATCACCTGCCGCAGCCCCTGGACTTTTTTCTATTTGTGTCAGCCGATTTTCCCCATCACCTGTTCCGGCTCCTGGCTGCGGTAAATGTCCGCGCCCAGGTCCACCAGCTTTTCCACAATGTTCTCATACCCGCGCTCGATGTACTGGATGTCCTCCAGCACGGTGGTGCCTTCGGCCACCAGGCCCGCGATGACCATGGCAGCGCCGGCGCGCAAATCCAGCGCCCGCACAGGGGCGCCCTTCAAATGGTCCACACCCTCTACAATGGCCACCTTGCCGTCCACGGTGATTTGGGCGCCCATGCGCCGCAGCTCGTCCACATACTTAAAGCGGTTGCTCTCCCACACGCTCTCGTTGACCATGCTGGTGCCGTGGGCGATGGACAGCAGCGTGGTAATCTGGGGCTGCATATCCGTGGGGAAGCCGGGATGGGGCATGGTCTTTACGTTGCACTTGCGCAGGGGGCGCTGGCAGTACACCCGCACGGTGTCGTCGCCCTCCTCCACAGTGACGCCCATTTCCACCAGCTTGGCAGAGATGGACTCCAAATGCTTGGGGGTGACGTTCTTCACGGTGACGTCCCCGCCGGTGGCGGCGGCGGCCACCATGTAGGTGCCGGCCTCAATCTGGTCGGGGATGATGGAATAGGTGGCGCCCCGCAGCTTCTGCACCCCGTGGATTTTAATGGTGTCCGTGCCGGCGCCCCGGATGTCGGCCCCCAAGGTGTTCAGGAAGTTGGCCAAATCCACAATGTGGGGCTCCCGGGCGGCGTTCTCAATGACGGTCAGGCCCCGGGCCTTTACCGCCGCCAGCATGATGTTCATGGTGGCGCCCACGGTGACCACGTCCATGTAGACGCTGGCCCCGTGCAAATCCTGGGGGGCGGAGACGGAAATCATGCCGTTATCCAGGCTGTAGTCGCAGCCCAGAGCGGCAAAACCCTTTAAATGCTGGTCAATGGGACGGATGCCAAAATTGCACCCGCCGGGCATGGGGACCACGGCCTTGCGGCAGCGGCCCAGCAAAGCGCCCAGGAAATAGTAAGAGGCGCGGATGCGCCGGGCAATGTCCGCCGAAACCGTGTCGGTGTCCACGGTGCGGGGGTCAATCTCCACGGTGTGGCGGTCCAGGTATTCCACCTTGGCGCCCATGCTCTCTAAGATATAGGTCAAGGTCTTGACATCGGAGATGTCAGGAAGGTTTTCCAAACGGCAGGGGGAATCCGCCAAAATGGTGGCAGGGATAATGGCCACCGCCGCGTTTTTTGCCCCGCTGATATTCACTTCACCGGTCAGGCGGCAGCCGCCCTTAATCACGTATTTTTCCAAATTTACACTTCCTAACGGCTTTCCAGAGCAAGCACCCCTTCGGCCTTTGGTTTACAGAACTTAGTATTCGACTGATGATAATAATAATACATAGCAGCCGAAAAGTCAATATCAGGGAGGGCCAGAAGCGGTTTTCCACAAAAGCTTACAAGAAAAGCCAGGTCCCGCCCGGGGGCTTTATTTGCCCTTGCCCAACGTGATGGGCTTTTCCTCCCCCCGCAGCAGGCGGCCGATGTTCGCCTTGTGCTTTACAATCACCGTCAGGCCGATAAACAGGGAGGCCGCCGTGGCGAACAACAGGTAGGCCATGCTGTGGGTGCCGTGGTTTGGCAGGGGGCTGCCCTCAAACTCCACCAAGAACAGGAAGAGGAAGGTGTACACCGGGTACAGCGCCGCGCACACCACCGAAGCCAAGGACACAATCCGCTTGATGGCGAACACAATGGCAAAGGTGAGCAGCACCAGCAAGAACACCCGCCAGTCGGTCAGGGCAATCATGGCGGCGGAGGTGACCACACCCTTGCCCCCCCGGAAGCCGTAATAGATGGGGAAGATATGTCCCAGCACACAGGCCACCCCGGCCACATAGCGGGCCACGTCGTAGAACTCCACCGACTCTGGGGCCAGCAGCGCCACAAAGGCCTGGGAGAGCAGCAGCGCCACCACGCATTTGAGGAAATCCCCCACAAAGGTGAGCACCGCCGGCAGCTTGCCCACGCTGCGCAGCACGTTGGTCATGCCCGCGTTGCCGCTGCCGTACTCCCGGATGTCCTCCTTGTTTTTGAAAAACCAGGTCAAAATGATGGACCAGTTGATGCTGCCCAGCAAATAGCCCGCAACTGCCGTAAAAACCAGTGCCAGAACCTCTTGCCCCATAGCCAAACCGCCTTTCTAAAATAAAAATAATCCGTGTCCACTCAATCTTTCTCCCCGCGCTCCCGGATGACCATGCGCACCGGGGTGCCCTCCAGGCCGAAGTTCTCCCGGATGCGGTTCTCCAAATAGCGCTGGTAGGAGTAGTGGAACAGCTCGTGGTCGTTGCAGAAACAGACAAACGTAGGGGGCTTGGTAGAAGCCTGGGTCATGTAGTAGATTTTCAGCCGCTTGCCCTTGTCGGTGGGCGGCTGCACCCGGGCCGTGGCCTGGGCCAGAATGTCGTTTAAGGTGCCGGTGGTCACACGCATGGCGTTGGAGGCCGCCGCAATCTGAATCAGCTCGAACATCCTGTCCAGCCGCTGGCCGGTCTTGGCGGAGATAAACAGGATGGGCGCGTAGGACATAAAGGAGAAGTCGTTCTCCAGCTTTTTGCGCATCTCCTGCATGGTCTTGTCGTCCTTCTCCACGGCGTCCCACTTGTTCACGCAGATGACGCAGCCTTTGCCCGCCTCGTGGGCCAGGCCCGCCACCTTGGAGTCCTGCTCGGTAAAGCCCACCTGGGCGTCGATGAGGATAAGGCACACGTCGGCCCGCTCCACGGCCATTTCCGCCCGCAGGTTGCTGTAGTGCTCGATGGCGTCCTCCACCTTGCTCTTGCGGCGCAGGCCGGCGGTGTCGATAAAGGTGAAGGTGCCGTGCTGGTTCTGGATGGTGGTGTCCACCGCGTCCCGGGTGGTGCCGGCAATGTCCGAGACGATGCAGCGGTTCTCCCCTGCCACCTTGTTCACCAGGGAGGACTTGCCCACGTTGGGCTTACCGATGACGGCCACCTTGATGATGTCGCCCTCGTCGTCGTCTTCCACGTCCTCGGGCAGGACGTCGCAGACACGGTCCAGCAAGTCGCCGGTGCCGTGGCCGTGGACCGAGGACACCATCACCGGGTCGCCCAGGCCCAGGTTGTAAAACTCGTAGAACTCCGCCGGGGGCTCGCCCACGGTGTCGCACTTGTTGACGCACAGCACCACCGGCACCCCGCTTTTCAGCAGGATGTTGGCCACGTCCGCGTCTGTGGCGGTGACGCCGGTGCGGATGTCCGTGACGAAGATAATGGCGCTGGCGGAGTCGATGGCGATTTGGGCCTGCTCCCGCATCTGGGTTAAAATCACGTCCTTGCTGGCGGGCTCAATGCCGCCGGTATCCACCAGAGAGAACTTGCGGCCGCACCACTCGGCGTCGCCGAAAATGCGGTCCCGGGTGACGCCGGGGGTGTCCTCCACAATGGAGAGCCGCTGCCCCACAATCTTGTTGAACAAAGTGGACTTGCCCACATTGGGCCGCCCCACAATGGCCACGATTGGCTTTGCCATGTTTTCACCAATCCTTTCTAAAAAGCGGGAAACCCGCCTGTGTTTCTTTTCCTATCCCATGTTTTAGAAAGCCTGCCTGCCCTGGTTTACCGGTGCTCCCAAGAGCCCTCGTAGGGGTTAAAACCGGGGGTTTCCGGCTCCGGCAGGCCGCAGATGGCGCACACCAGGGCCTCCCCCGTGCTGCCCACCCGGCGGCAGGGCACCCCCAGGGCGGCGGAGAGCTCCTCCCGGGTCATGTCGTCCAGGAAGATGTCCTCCCCGGCCTTCATCATGTTGGTGGCCAGCAGCACCTCGTCCCCCAAGTCCCGGCCCCGGAGGTTTTTCAAAATGTCCTGGCCGGTGAGCAGCCCGGTGACGTTCACCGTGCCGCCGAAGAAGTCGTTGTGCACCGGCAGCAGGTCGATACTAATATTATGGCATTTCCGCCGCAATCCGTCAAGAAGCTGGTTGAGGAACTGGAAGCCGCACTCCCCAGTGGGGATGGTCACGCGGCGGGGGATGTCCGGCAGCTCCAAATCCTCCAGGGCCCAGTCAAACTCGTCCTGGAGGTTGCGCAGCATGCCCACGCCGTTTTCAATTTGGGGGAAGTCCTCGTAGAACTCCAGGGGCGGGATGGGCCGGCCGGCCAGCAAATACAGCTCGTCCGAGGCGTACACCGTGCGGGCGCCCCGCTCCGCTTTCCACCGGGCGCCCCAGCGCTCCAAGATGTCCAGGGCCTCCCCGGCGGTCTGCCGGTTAAAGGGCGCCAGGGGGTACAGGCCCTCCCGGTAGCGGGTGAGGCCCACCGGCACGCAGGCCACGCTGAGAAGCCCCTCCCCCAGGGACCAGAACTCCTCTAAGGTGTGCTCCAGGGCGGGGCCGTCGTTGACGCCGGGGCACAGCACAATCTGGCAGTTGAGGTGGATGCCCCCCTCCGCCAGCCGGTACAGGTGGCGCAGGGAATCCCCGGCGAACCGGTTGTGCATCATGGTGCAGCGCAGCTGGGGGTCCATGGTGTGCACTGACACGTTGATGGGGCTGATGTGCATCTGGAGGATGCGGTCCACCTCCCGGTCGTCGATGTTGGTCAGCGTGATGTAGTTGCCAAACAGGAAGGAGAGCCTGTCGTCGTCGTCTTTAAAGTACAGCGTCTCCCTCATGCCGGGGGGCAGCTGGTCGATAAAGCAGAACACGCACTTGTTCCGGCAGGAGCGCTGCTTGTCCATAAGGTACGTCTCAAACTCCAGGCCCAGCTCGGCGTATTGGGGCTTGACCAGCTCCACCTCGTAGCTCTCCCCGCCCCGCCGCAGGGAGAGCCGCAGCTCCCGCTCGGTTTCGAAAAAGCGGTAGTCCAGCACATCGATGATTTCGTGGCCGTTGATGGCCACCAGCACGTCCCCCGGCTGGATGCCCACCCGCTGGGCGCGGCTTTTTTCGGCTACGCCGTTGATTGTTACAGCCATCTCCCATGCCTCCTTTTCCGGCAGCTTTCGGCAAAGCCTGCCGGTAAAAATAAAGAAGGGAGCGCTTTGCCCGCGTTCCCTTCTCGCCTTTGCAAAAATTTAAGCGTCCTTCTTCACAACGGCACGGCCATTGTAATAGCCACAGTTGCCGCAAACTCTGTGAGGTGTCTTGTACTCGCCGCACTGGGGGCATCTCATAAGGGCGGGAGCCTGGAGCTTCCACACATTGGAGCGCCGCTTGTTCTGCCGAGCGCTGGATACTTTCCGCTTGGGTACTGCCATGGGTGCACCTCCTTAATCTTCCGAAGATGATATTCTGCCGTCCGCCGCGCTGCGGTGGAACGGTTCAGTTTCTAGCAAAAACTTGTCCGGCATCTGCCAAGGCCGGCTTGTTACAGCAGGTCTTTTAAAACCGCCAGGCGCGGGTCTACGGTATCTCTCTCGCAGCCGCAGGGGCCCTGGTTCAGGTTTTTCCCGCAGGTGGGACACAGGCCCTTGCACCCTGGGGAGCAGAGGAACTTGCTGGGCACATCCAGCAGGATGTCCTCGGTGAGGAGCTGGTCCAAATCCAACTGGTCGTCGGGGACCACCACAAACTCGCCGTTGTCGTCCTCTTCATCGCTGAGCGCGCGCACCAGCACGTGGAAAAAGGAAAGCCCCCTCTCCTGGGTGGTGAGCTCAAAACAACGGTCGCAGGGCATGGTCATGGTGTACACGGCCGTGCCGCTGAGCTCCACGGAATCGGGAGAGCCTTTCAGCTGCCCACGGACCTTTACCGGCGCACAAAACGGCTTGACACCGCCCAATTCCATACCGGAAAGCTCCAGGTCCCATTCCAGCTCGTCGCTGCTGCCCAGATAATATTTTCGCAAATCGATAGTCATAGTTCCTACCTCATGCCGTACTGATATATTATAATGAAGTCCGCCTTTCTTGTCAAGCCCCACTTTCTCAAAACCCAAGGGGACTTTTCGGGGAAAAAGCACCCGCAAAAAGGGAAGGCAGCCCAAAAGCCGCCTTCCCCAGCTTGCATCCCGTTAGGGCTTATTTCGCCACATACTCCTTCACGGACTCGGGAATCTCCTCGTCGGCAGCGGAAACGGAGAGCACAAAGTTGGCGCCAGATTCCTTCTCCAGCTTCTTCAGGTCGTTTACCAACAGGTCCATCACCTCGGCGCCGGTGCCGGTAATCTTCAGGGTGGAATCCACCAGAATGTCGGTGACATCGTAGTTGCCAGCGCAAATGCCGGCCAGGAAGCCATACAGGCCCTTGCCGCCCTTTACGTCGTAGGCGTCGATGTCAATCAGGCGGGCCGCGTGGGAGATATCATAGGTAAGCTTCAGGCCCTTCTCCACCACAACCACGTTGCCGTTGGTCTTTTCCAGGGCAGCGTTGGCCATCTCGATGAGCTTTTTGGTCTTGCCAGAGCCTTTCTTGCCAGTCAAAAGAGTAATCATATTAGAACTCTCCTTTTTTATTATTCACCGCCCCAGGGGAGCGGGGGTGTGCGGGGAAATCAGCGGGACAGGCGCTTCTCCAGCGCTGCCTTGGCCTCCTCGTAGCCGGGCTTGCCCAGCAGGGCGAACATGTTCTTCTTGTAGCTTTCCACGCCGGGCTGGTCAAAGGGGTTCACGCCCAGCAGGTAGCCGGAGATGGCGCAGGCCTTTTCGAAGAAGTAAATCAGCTGGCCCAGGGTGTCCTCGGAGAAATCCGAGGCGTGGATGACCACGTTGGGCACGCCGCCGTCGTTGTGGGCCAACACAGTGCCCTCAAAGGCCTTCTCGTTGATAAAGGCCATGGTGCGGCCCTCCAGGTAGTTCAAGCCGTCCACGTCGGTGGGGTCGTTGCCCAAAGCAATCTGGTGTTTGGGCTCGTCGATGAGCACCACCGTCTCAAACAGAGTGCGGCGGCCATCCTGGATATACTGGCCCAAAGAGTGCAAATCCGTGGAGAAGATGACAGAGGCGGGGAACAGGCCCTTGTTGTCCTTGCCCTCGCTCTCGCCGAAGAGCTGCTTCCACCACTCGTTCATCATGGCGTAGCAGGGCTCGTAGCTGACCATGACCTCGGTGCACTTGCCCTTGTTGTACAGGATGTTGCGGATGGCGGCGTACTTGTAGCAGTCGTTCTCCTCCAAAGAGGGGTTGTTGTACAGCTCCATGGCCTTCTGGGCGCCGCCCATCAGGGCGTCGATGTCCGCGCCGGCCACGGCGATGGGCAGCAGGCCCACGGCGGTGAGCACAGAGTAGCGGCCGCCCACGTCATCGGGCACCACAAAGGTCTCGTAGCCCTCTTCGTCGGCCAGGTGCTTCAAGGTGCCCTTGGCCTTGTCAGTGGTGCAGAAGATGCGCTCCCGGGCGCCCTCCTTGCCGTACTTCTTCTCCAGCAGCTCCCGGAACACCCGGAAGGCGATGGCGGGCTCGGTGGTGGTGCCTGACTTGGAAATCATGTTGATGGAGATGTCCTTGCCCTCGCAAATCTGCACCAGCTCCGCCAGGGCGGTGGAGCTGATGGAGTTCCCGGCGAAGTAGATGGCCGGGGTGTCCTTGCGCAGGTCGTTGTACTTTTCGGACTTTAAAAACTCGATGGCGGCCCGAGCGCCCAGGTAAGAACCCCCGATGCCGATGACCACGAACACATCGGAGTTGCCCTGGATTTTCTTGGCCGCGGCCTTGATGCGGGCGAACTCCTCCTTGTCATACGCAGTGGGAAGGTTGACCCAGCCCAAAAAATCGTTGCCCATGCCGGTTTTGGACATGAGCAGCTGGTGGGCTGTCTCTACTTGGGGCGCGATGGCCTCATATTCGTGCTGGGAAACAAAGCCGTTGAGATAACTGGATTCCAATTTCAGTGGCATTGCAAATAACCTCCTTGTACGATTCCCAGGGCGCTCCCTGCCGGGGTGGAAAAGGCCCCGCTCCCTCCGCGATTCCGTCCACAGAAGAGGGAGGCGCTGTTCTTTGTGCTTCTATTCTACAATAAGTTGA
>FR893777.1:7879-10337 GCA_000435395.1 Firmicutes bacterium CAG:94 | reverse complement strand
AAAAAGTTCCCACTGGCCCGGGCAATCCTTTCTCAAAGGGCGAAAAGCCCCCGGAACAGGTAGCCCAAGGCCGAGGCAAAGGTGACCGCCTCCACGTCCCCGGCGGCGGTGATGTCCACCTCTGCCAGCACCTCCCCGCCCAGGCTGTAGCGCACCGTGCCGATGACGTCCCCGGCCTTTATGGGGGCGGTCAGTTCCTCCAGCAGGACCTCCGTTTCCACCGAACCGGTCTCCGCGGCCTCCAGCAGCAGGCTGGGGCTCTCCCCCACCTGGGCCTCCACCGTGGGGGCCATGCCCCGGGCCACGGGGACGGGCTCCAGGGCGGGGGCTTCCGGCACGGTGGCTTTCCAGCCCGCGAAGCCGTAATCCAACAGGGCGGCGGCGTCTTGGAAGCGGTGGTCCGTGGAATCGGCCCCCAGCACCACGGCGATAAGGGACAACCCATTCCGCTCCGCCGTGGCGGTGATGCAGCTGCCCGCCTGGCCGGTGGTGCCGGTTTTCAGCCCGGTGATGCCCTGGTAGGAGCGGATGAGCTTGTTGGTGTTCACCAGCTGGGTTTCCCCATTCCGCACGGAGTCCATCCAGGTGAGGGTGTAGTCGAAGACCTTCTCGTGGCGGATGAGCTCCCGGCTCATCAAAGCCACGTCGTAGGCGCTGGTGACGTGGCCCTCCTCGTCCAGGCCGTTGCAGTTTTTGAACACGGTGTCGTTCATGCCCAGCTGCTGGGCCTTTTCGTTCATCTGGGCCACAAAGGCCTCCTCGCTGCCGGACACCGCCTCGGCCAGCACCACGGCGGCGTCGTTGGCGCTCATGATCACCGTGGCCTTGATGAGGTCGTCCACGGACATGGCCTCCCCCTCCTCCAGCCAGATATCCGAGCCGCCCATGGAGGCCGCGTGGGCCGAGGCAGTGAGGGTCTGGTCCAGGGAGAGACGGCCGCTGTCCAGGGCCTCGAACACCAGGCAGAGTGTCATCACCTTGGTGATGGAGGCGCAGGAGCGCAGGGCGTGGGGGTCCTTCTCAAAGAGCACCCGGCCGGTGGAGGCCTCCATCAGCACGGCGGAGGGGGCGGTGAGCTCCAGCCCTTCCGCCCGGGCGGGCAGGGCGGGCAGCAGCAGGGCGGCGGCAACCGCCAGGGAGAGCAGGGAAAACCGAAGCTTTTTCATAGGGAATCATCCTTTCTAGGGGCTATGGAAAGGATATGTTCCCCGCCGCAAAAAAAGACACCCAAGGCTAGGCTTGGATGTCTTTTTGCTCAGTCTTTCTTTTCAAACACGCCCCACAGGGCAAAGGCCAGGCCCAGCAAGGCCACTGCCACAAACACGGTGAAGGGTCCCAGCAAACCTCTATCGAGGAAACAGCCCAGCCAGCCGCTGACGCCGTTGTAAACAGCTGGCTCGGCAACAAAGGTCCCGAACAGCAGGGCAATGGCTCCCAGAGAGCCTAAGGTCATCACGGCAATGCCGAGAATCAGTTTTTTCATGGCGGGTTCCTCCCTAGAAATTCTGCACGCCGGCCGGGCCTTGGCTATCGCCCTGCGGGCGCATGCGCCTGCGGCCCTGATTTCTTTTTCCGGCTGCGCCTTGTAAGACCTTGGGGGCGCTGCCCCCAAACCCCTGCAAGCTTTTTTGAAAAAAAGCTTGACCAAAAAACTTTATTCGCTTCGCGGCTCTTTTTTGACCCGCAGGTAGGCTCCCGCTTCCACGGGCAGGTCCGTTTTCCAGCGGACCACCATCTCCGCGTGGGGGGCCACCTGGATGGCCTCGCCGTCCTCGTTGTACAGCTCGTCCAGCGTGGCGGTAAAGGGCTCTCTCCCCGGCTGGAGGATGTCCACCTCCTGGCCCCGGAAAAACCGGTTGCGCTCCCGCAGGGTGACCAAGCCGTCCTCCCGGCCCTGGCACACGGCCACCAGCTCGTAGCCCCGGGCGTAGTGGCTGCGGTCCAGCGTCTGGCCGGGCTCGCCCCCAAAGTAAAAGCCGTGGGAATAGGGCCGGTGACTGATTTTCTCCGTCTCCGCCAAGATGGCGGCGGGCAGCGGCTCGCCGGGGTGCTCCCAGGCGAAGTCGATGGCCCGGCGGTAGGCCGCGGTGACGCAGGCCACATAGTAGGCGGACTTGGCCCGGCCCTCGATTTTCAGGCTGGTGATGCCCGCGTCCATCATCTGGGGGATGGCGTCAATCATCCGCAAGTCGTTGGAGTTGAAGAAGTAGGCGCCCTTCTCCTCCTGGGTGAGGGTGAAGACCTCCCCCGGGCGCTGGGCCTCCACCAGGTGGTACTCCCAGCGGCAGGGCTGGGCGCACTCGCCCCGGTTGGCGTCCCGGCCGGTCATATAGTTGGAGATGACGCACCGGCCGGAAAAGGACATGCACATGGCCCCGTGGACAAAGGCCTCCAGCTCCAGGCCGGGGTCGGTGGTCTCCCGGATGCCCTGAATTTCGGAGAGGGGCACCTCCCGGGC
>FR893777.1:6034-7827 GCA_000435395.1 Firmicutes bacterium CAG:94 | reverse complement strand
CCCAGCTCCCAGCAGACCTGGGCGGCGGCAAAGTTCACAATGCCCGTCTGGGTGGAGATGTGCCGCTCCACCTGGGGGGCCACTTTCCCGGCCAAGGCCAGCACCCCCAAATCGGAGATGATAAAGGCGTCCACCCCCATGTCCTGACAGGCGGTGAGGAAGCCGGGCAGCGCCGCGAACTCCTCATTGCGCGGCAGGGTGTTGCAGGTGACGTAGACCTTCACCCCGTGCCGGTGGCAGAAGTCCACGGCCTGGGCCAGCTCCTCCGGCCCAAAGTTGGCCGGGGCCGAGCGCATGCCGAAGCTCTTTCCCGCCAGGTACACCGCGTCCGCGCCGTAGCGCACCGCGGCCTCTAGCCGCTCCCGGTCCCCGGCGGGGGCCAGCAGCTCTGGTTTTATCCGTTCCATAGGGCCTCCTTCTTATGCCAGGCCCGCCAGCTGCAGGTTGTACTGGTGGTCGGCCTCGTTGGTGGCGTAGTAGGCGGTGCCGTCGGAAGCGTGGCAGAAATACAGGTAATAGGGGGCGTCCCCCTCGGTGTTGGGATGGAGGGCGGCCTCAATGGCATCCAGGCCCGGGTTGCAGATGGCTCCCGCGGGCAGGCCCTGAACCTCATAGGTGTCGTAGTTGCCGTAGGCCAAAGCGCCGCTGGCGGGCACATCCTCCTCCCGCTTATAGGGATAGAAGGTGGTGGAGTCGCACTGCAGCCGGTAGATGCCATACTCCGCGCCAAAAGCCAGGCGGTTGTGGAGGACGGCGGAGACATTGGCCATGTCCTGGGTGTTGGCGGCCTCCCGCTGGATGATGGAGGCCAGGGTGACCACCTGGTCCAGCGTCATTCCGGAGGCGGCGATGTCTTCCTGCAAATCCGCGGTGCGGTTCTGGAAGTTGTTCACCAGCTTGCCCACCACGGAATCGATCTCCTCGCCCTTGTAGAAATCGTAGGTGTCAGGGAAAAGGTAGCCCTCCAGCTTGTAATACTTGCCCGTAATGGCGGCAATGGGGGCTATGGCCTCGTAGCTGTCAAAGTCGGTGGAGTTGATGGCCGCCAGGAAATCCTCCTGGGAGCAGACACCGTTCTCCTCCAAAAGGGCGGCAGCCTCCAGGGCGGTGGTGCCTTCGGGGAAGGTGACGCGCACCTCCTCCCGGGTCTGGTTGCCCCCCTGCAGGGTGCTGATGATGGCCTGGTAATCCAGGTCGGTGTCCAGATTATAGGTGCCGGGCTGGAAGTACTCCATCTCGTCGTCATCGACAGTGACCATGCAGAACAGGCTGAAGAACTCCGGCTCCTTGATGGCCCCGGCCTCGTAGAGGATTTGCGTGAGGTCGTCCAAGGTGACGTTCTCGGGGATGGTGACGCTGGTGGTGCCCTGGCTGCGGCCCACCGCGAAGAAATCGTTGGAGCCCTTAATCAAATAGCTTGCCAGGGTAAAGGAGACCAGCAGCACCATGCACACCCACACCAAGGCGAAAACCCGGCGGTTTTTCCGGGCCTTCAGCTTATCCCGCTTTTTGTGGGCCTTGCGCTCGGCGCGGCGCTCCTTTTCGGTGAGGTAGGCCTTGTTCACCGAGTACTCCGGCCGGGGCGGCTGGCTGCGCCGCTCGGGCAGGTCGATGTTGCCGGTGGCCAGGTCCCGCTCGTCGATATTCAGCTTAAAGTTCCCAGTGGCGCGGTTTGGGTTCTCCCCGCCCCCTGTGTTTTGTCCGTGGTTCATAGGAAACCTTCCTTTCCGGGGCGCGCGTCCCCCGCTTCTGTCACCAGGCGGCACACCGGCCGGTCAAAGCCGTCCCGGGGC
>FR893777.1:5714-5995 GCA_000435395.1 Firmicutes bacterium CAG:94 | reverse complement strand
CAAAGCCCAGCCCCTCAAAGCACAGGCCCACGGTGCGTACCGGCTGGCCCGCCAAGAAGCAGTCGTAATATCCTTTTCCATAGCCCAGCCGGTAGCCCTCCCTGTCAAAGGCCAGGCCCGGCACCAGGCACAAATCCCCTTGCCCCCGCTCCAGGGGCGGGCACCTCCCCGGGATGGGCTCCAGCAGGCCGAACGCCCCCGCCTGCAGGTCCTCCCGGGAGGAAACACGGTAAAAGGCCATCTCCCCCGGCCTTTCCAAGCAGCGGGGGGCGTAGACCTCC
>FR893777.1:2669-5694 GCA_000435395.1 Firmicutes bacterium CAG:94 | reverse complement strand
AGACCTCCTTGCCCTGGGCCAGGGCGCGGGCCAGCAGGGGCCAGGTGTCCACCTCGCTGCCCTTGCTCAAATAGAGGAGCACCCGCCGGGCCCGCTGGTACTCCGGCAAGGCCAGCACGCGGCTTTGGATGGCCCGGGACTTCTCCGCCCTTCCCGGCAGAGCGTCCCGCCGGGCCAGCAGCTCCCGGCGCAGGGCGGCCTTTTCCTTCTTTACGCCTCCCACTGGATGGAAGCCCGGATGTCCGCGGCCTTCTCCGGGGAGACAAGGGCCTCCACCAAGGCCAGGCCGAACTGGGTGGCCACGCCCATGCCCCGGGCGGTGAGGAACTGGCCGTCCCGCACCACATAGCTTTCGCTGAGGAGGGCGCCACCCTCCTGTAAATCCTTCTGGAAGCTGGGGAAGGCCGTGGCGTTTTTCCCGGCCAGCAGCCCCTTGTGGGCCAAAATGGAGGGCGCCGCGCAGATGGCGGCCACCAGCTTGCCCTGCGCCACGCAGCTGTCGATGCAGCGCTGCACCGCAGGGGAAGCCTCCAGGTTGTGGGTGCCGGGCAGGCCGCCGGGCAGCACCATGGCCTCCAGCAGAGTGGCGTCCACCTCCTGGGCGGCCATGTCCGTCTGGACGCAGATGCCGTGAGAGCCTGTGACCTCCCGGCCGGTGACGCCGGCCAGCTTGACCGCAAGCCCGGCCCGGCGCATCACGTCCACCGGGGCCAGGGCCTCTACCTCTTCAAAGCCTTCCGCTAAAAACACAACGACCATCGCAAACCATCCTTTCCGCTCCACGGCTTTTTTAAGAAAAGCCGTACCGTATCACGTAGTATATCACATACACCCAGCTGAGCAGGCCGTGGAAAATGGCCCACCCCACCGAGTGCCAGTTGCAATAGCTGATGACCATGGCAAGCACGCTGCCAAAGCTGACGCCCTTCCACACGGTCTTTTGCACCACCGAACGCTTTCTGTTCTGCTCGTCCATAGGGCTCTCTCCACTCAAGTTTTTACCAGCAGGGGGGACACGGCCGCCAGCACCGCCTGGTGGATTTCCTCCACCGGCAGGGGCTCCCCGTCTTTGGCGCAGGGGATTTCCCGCCAGCCCAGGCGCTGCCCGGCGTAGCGGGCGCTCTCCCGGCAGGCGCACAGAAAGTCCAGGTGGCTTTCGTGGATGTCCTTTTTCCCGCTGTCCCCGTGATAGCGCTCCAGCAGCAGCTTCTGGGAGACCTCAATGGGCATATCCAGGTAGAGCACCAGGTCCGGCCGGGGGATGCCCAGCTTTCGGTACTCAAAGTCCTCCACCCAGGCAAGGTACCTGTCCCACTCCTCCCGGGGGGCCTTGCCCATCTGGTACACCATGTTGGAGGTGGCGTACCTGTCGCAGAGGATGAGCTTCCCCTGGCGGTAGTCCTCGCCCCAGTCCTTGCGGAAGCTGGCAAAGCGGTCTACCGCGTAAAAGGCGCTGGCGGCGTAGGCGTTCACGTCCTCGGGGGCGCTGCCGAACTCCCCGTTTAGGTACATCCTCACCAGGGAGGAGGAGGGGGAGCTGTAGTCGGGGAACGTCACCGGGCGCAGGGGCACCCCCCGGCCCGCCAGGGCCTGGGCCAGCAGCTTGGCCTGGGTGCCTTTGCCGCTGCCGTCCAATCCCTCCAGCACAACTAAACTCATGGTTTCCCTCTCCTTTCCAAAAGCCCGCGCCCTCCTTTTAGTATGGGCGGCGGGGCGAAACTTTTACAGCGCCTGGAATTTTTCCCGCACCTGGGCCATCTGCCCGCAGGACATCTTCCCCTCGGGACAGGCGCCCCGCAGGCAGGGCGGGCCCGCCTTTTCAAAGAGGTGGGGCGCCACAGCCTTGACCTCCTGAAGCATCTGGGTGGCCAGCTCCCGAATCTCCCACTGGGCCCGGTTGCAGCACCGGTGGGAGAAGAAGTTCAGCAGAGAGCGGGCGTTCATGGTGCAAATCATCTTGGTGGTGCAGGCGTTGGGCAGCACAAAGCGGGCGTCCTCAATGGCCTTTTTCTCCGCTTTCCGGGCGGCGGCCTTCTCCGTCTCCCCGGCGGCCAGGAACGCCTGGAAATGGCGCTCCTTCAGCAGCTCTGTCAGGCGCTCGTAGTGCTTCTGGTCCTCCTCCATGGCCCGGAGGAACTCCTCCTTGGCCTCGGGCACGGCGGCGATCTCGGGGGGCAGCACAAACTCAAAGCCGTTTTCCTTCACATAGCGCTGACTCTGCACGCTGAAGGAGGCGATGCGGTGACGGGTAATCTGGGCCAGCAAGGAGCGGGACACCCCCTCGATGCCAAAGGTGAAGCTGGCGTGCTCAATGGGGCTTTCGTGGCCAATGGAATGGAGCATCTCCAAAAAAGAGGCCGTTTTCTCCTCGGTAAGGCCCTCGTACACCGTATCGATGTCCGCGGCGGCGTAGCACAGCTTGGCGGCGCAGGCCACGGTCTTTTCCGGCTCTGGCGTATAGGCCAAAAGCTTTACCTGCATGTCATCCACCCTTTCCGTTGGTAAAATCTCATAATCTAAATTATTATAGCAAATTCCCGGCCAGTCCACAAGGCCCTAATTTCCGCCAAAAAAGCCCCGGGTGTCCCAGGGCTTTCCGTGTTCTTTATTCCACTTCGGGGGCCTCTGGGGATTTCCACAGCTCCCCCTCGTCCTCCAGGGCCTGGGTCCAGTAGGCGTCAAACTGGCCCAGCAGCTCCTGCTGCCCCAGGTCCCCGGCCAAAAACTGCCGCAGGCTGTCCCCGGCCTGCTCCCGCCAGCCCTCCAGGGCCTGGTACATCACCGGCTCTTGGGCGTAGTAGTACCAATCCGCCCGGCGGACCATCAGCAGGTTCACCGCCAGGCCCGTCTCCTCCAGGGAGGGCTCCAAGTCGGCGGCGGTGGTGTGGATGGGCACCGTGCCGCAGACCTTGGCCAGGTGGGTGTTGTTGTCCGCCCCGGAGAGGTAGGTCAAAAAGTGGACGGCATTGCCCACCTGCTGGGAGGATGTCGCCACCCCAAAGCCCGTGAACTCCAGGCTGGTGAC
>FR893777.1:867-2645 GCA_000435395.1 Firmicutes bacterium CAG:94 | reverse complement strand
CCCGCCGTGCCCCGGGGATACCCGGCCACGTCCCAGGCGCCCTCGTCCATGGCGGCGGCAATCTCCTCCATGCGGTCCTGGCCGGCAATCAAGGTGATGGCCTCCCCGTTGATAAAGGCCTCCACCGCCTGGTCCTCGGTCCAGGTGAGGGCCTCCTGGGGCACGGCGCCCTCCACCAGCTGGGCGAACTGCTCCACGGCGCTGGCGGCATGCTCCAAGGTGAACAGGGTGGTGTTCCCCTCCACGTTGGAGAAGTACGAGGCGGCGGTGTCCGCCATGCGGCCCACGTTGGTGGTGCTCCACAGCACGGAGTCGAACAAGTCCACCAGGTGCTCCTGGCCGCCGAACACCAGCCCGGCGGCGCCCTTGTCCGAAAGCTTTTCCGCCGCGTCGATAAAGTCCTCCCAGATGCGGCAGTACACCAGCCCCTCGGTCTTGTCCTGGTTGTACGCCTCAAACCAATCGCTGCGGTAGTAGACCAGGTCCTGGTTCAAGGTGATGGGCATGAGGAAGGCCCGGCCGTTGCCCATGGAGGACAGCACCGCCTTGGCCGCCATGGTCAGGCTGGAGCGCTCCTCCCACACGTCCAGGTAGGGTTCCAAGTCCACCAGCAGGCCCTGCTCCACCGCGCCGGGCTGCTCCTGCTGGGAGAGCTCCACCAGGTCCGTCTGGCCGCCCTCCAGCATGGCCAGGGCCTCCTGGCTGTCTTCCACGGTGACAATCTCAACGCGCGTCTGGGGGAAATCGGCCATGTACTTCGCCGCGATTTCCTCCAGGGCGGCGGTGCGCTCCGGGCTGTGGGAGATTTCCGCCACCACCAGCTGGGTTGTGGCCCCGTCGTTCTCCAGGGCCAGCTGGCTGCTCTCCTCCCCCGGCAAAGAGGAGCTCTCTTCCGCCGGGGTGCAGGCAGCCAACCCCGCCGCCAACACCAAGGCCGCCCCCGCCAGGGACGCGGCGCGCTTCCACCTGTGCTTCCATCTATTCATAAGCCGCCTTCTTTCTCTTGTAGGAATGCTCCTATTATAACTTTCCCCCGGGCAAATTACAAGAGCGGCGGCCCCACCCGGGGAAAACAAAAAGAGCGGTCCCTTTTTGGGGGACCACCCTTTTCTTCCCATTTCCGGCGGGGCTTACACCTTGTGGATGTAGCCCTCTTTGCGGGGCTTGGGCTGGGGCAGGGGCCCGGCGGCGTAGCCCAAGGCGATGGAGCCCACGCCGCGCAGCGTCTCCGGCAGGCCCCACTGGCGCAGCAGGGCCTTGCCCTCTGGCAGCTGGAACATCTCCCGCTCCCCGTGAATCCAGCAGGAGGCCAGGCCCAGGGAGTGGGCGGCGTTCATCATGTTGCACAGCACGCAGGCGCCGTCCTCCACGCAGGTGCCCCGCTCCGGGTCGGCCAGCACCAGCACAATGGTGGGCGCGCCGTAGTAGGGGTCGCCGCTGCCGCCCCGGGCCTGCTGGTTCAGCTCCATCACGGCCTGGCGGGTTTGGGCGTCCTGCACCGCCACAATCACCGGGGACTGCATCCCCATGCCCGTGGGGGCGTAGGTGCCGGCCTCCAGCACGGCGTCCAGCTCTTGGGCCGCGATTTGCTCCGGCTTGTACGAGCGCACACTGCGGCGGGTTTTCAACAGTTCCAGCATCTTGTTTTCCATAAAGGCAAAGCTCCTTTCCACGCGGTTGTAATAGCGGTTAGTCTATTCTATATTGTAGCACGTTTCGGCGCTTTGCTCAAGGTTTTTCAGCGCGGCGGCCAGCCGCAGCAGCAGCTGGGCCGGGCC
>FR893777.1:0-847 GCA_000435395.1 Firmicutes bacterium CAG:94 | reverse complement strand
GGGCCGTGCCCACGTTGTAGCCGCAGCAGCCGTACAGGCCCTCTCCCTGCCGGTTGGCCAAAATGGCCAGGGGCAGCCGGTCGGGGTCCAGGTAGAGCCGCCGCCCCAGCGCCGGAATGACCGTGGAAAAATCGCACTGGCACACCGTGGCCCAGGGCAAAGCCGCCAGGGCCTTCCGCAGGGTGGGGTCGTCCCGGTGGGAGAGGCTGGGCAGCGCCAGGTACAAGGGCAGGCCCGCCTGCTTCAAAGCGGCCGCGGCCTCCCGCAGCTCGCCCAGCAGGTGCTCGGTGGGCTCCCGGTTTACCTCCAAAAAGCACAGCACCGAGAGGGGCGCCTTTTCCAGAAGCTCCTTCCCCTCCCACAGGGCGCCGTCCTCCCCCGCCAAGGTGAAGCCCGGCAGAGGGCAGCGCTCCAGCATATCTTGGACATCCCCCTCCCGGAAGGCCAGCGCCACCTCCCTGGCAGCGCTTGGGGCCAGGGAGAGCTCCTCCCACCGGGCCAGCAGGCCGCCGCCGGGCAGGCGGTTCACCGTCCACAGGCGGTACGCCCCCGGGGGCAGGAGCAGCTGCCGGCTTTCCCCGGCGGGCACCGCCCCGGTGGTGAGGGGCAAATAGCCCCCGGCCTCCCGGCGGGAGAGGGTGTAGTTCTGGGCCTCCAGGGCCTCTTGGCCTGCGGGGGCTGTTACGGTGAGGGCTGCCGTGGGCTCCTGCCCCCACAGGGGGGAGAAGCCATCCCTCCGCCACACCTGGGGCACGCCGTCCACCAGCTTGGCGGGAATGCCCAAAGCCCGGCAGGCGGCGCAGAACAGCACCTGCTGCCCCTGGCTGGTGGAGGCCCCCACCTGGAG
>FR893776.1 GCA_000435395.1 Firmicutes bacterium CAG:94 | reverse complement strand
GCCTCCACCAGCTCGTCCACGCTGATGCGGCGCTCCTCCACGTCCATGCCCCAATGCTTGCACAGGTCGATGCAGGTGGCACGGGTGACGCCCGGCAGAATGGAGCCGTTGAGCATGGGGGTGACCACCTTGCCGTTGATTTTAAAGAAGATGTTCATGGCGCCCACTTCTTCAATGTATTTGCGCTCCACGCCGTCCAGCCACAGCACCTGGGAGTAGCCCTCGTCGTGGGCCTTCACCTGGGCCGCCAGGCTGGCCACGTAGTTGCCGCCGGTCTTGGCCTCGCCAATGCCGCCCCGGACAGCACGGACATAGTCGTCCTCGATCCAAATCTTCACCGGGTCCAGGCCGCTTTCGTAGTAGGCGCCGGAGGGGGACAGGATGATGATGAACAGGTAGGTGTCAGAGGGCCGCACCCCCAGGAAGGGGTCGGTGGCGATGACAAAGGGACGGATGTACAGGCTGGTGCCGGGCTGGGTGGGAATCCAGTCCTTGTCCACGGACACCAGGGTTTTTAAAGCGTTGAGGAAGTCGTCCTCGGGGATTTCAGGGATGCACAGCCTGTCGTTGGAGCGGTTGGCCCGGGCGATGTTCTTGTCGGGGCGGAACAGCAGCACGCGGCCGTCGGCGGCCTTGTAGGCTTTCAGGCCCTCGAACATCTCCTGGCCATAGTGGAACACCATGGAGGAGGGCTCCAAGGTAATGGGCTGGTAGGGGACGATTTTGGGGTCGTGCCAGCCCTGCCCCTTGTTGTAGGGCATGATGTACATGTGGTCGGTAAAGATTTTGCCAAAGCCCAGCTTGGACTGGTCCGTGGGCTTTTGCTTGGGATTTTTGGTGCGTTCAATCTGAATCTCCTGCATGACAAACAACCTCGCTTTGGTCCGGGCCCGCCCTGGAAAAGCAGCCTCCTGGCGGGACCGGTGTGTTTTTATGGTTTGGTATCTATTATAGCACAGCCCGCAGATTTTGCAAGAAGCATCCACTCTCTCCTGCAAAAAGGGAGAAATCCCTAAAAAAGACTTCACTTTTCCCCTTTACCAGGCAAAAACTTCCAGGGGGTTGCACCCCTGGCGATTCGCGCCTGTGGCAGCTC
>FR893775.1:1077-1599 GCA_000435395.1 Firmicutes bacterium CAG:94 | reverse complement strand
CAGGAGGGTCTCCGGGTCTACCGTGGACACATCCGTCCCACCTAAAAGCACCTTCCCGCCGGTGACGTCCCAGAACCGGGCAGCCAGCTTGCAGGCGGTGGATTTCCCGCCCCCGGAGGGACCAATGAGGGCTGTGACCTCCCCCTGGCGGGCGGTGAAGCTCACATCTTCCAACACCCCTGCTCCCTCCCGGTAGGCAAAGGAGACATGGTCAAAGGTGATGTCGTATCGGTCGGGGTGGAAGTTCTCTGTTCCCGTCTGCACCGGCTGCTCCAAAATGGAGCGCATCCGTTCAATTTGCAGCTTGGTGTTGAAGGTGGCGGCGATGTTCTGGAGCACCACCCCCAGGGGATCGTACAGCCGGGCAGCGGCGAACAGGAAGCCCAGGAAATAGAGGAAAGAGAGCTCCCCGGCCAGCAGCAGCGCCCCGCCGGTGAGCACCGTGGTGGCAAGCCCCAGGCGCAGGAATGCCTGAGCGGAGCACACAAACACGCCGGTGGCCAGCTCGGACCGGATGGAACT
>FR893775.1:0-1016 GCA_000435395.1 Firmicutes bacterium CAG:94 | reverse complement strand
CCAAGATACCGCTCCTGCCGGTGGCAGGCCTTGATGTCCCGGATGGTCTCCAGCCCCTCCTGGATGCAGTCGGCCACCGCCCGCTTATTCAGGATGTTTTTCGTTCCGAAGGCATCCTGGATTTTTTTGGAGCCCGCCGTCAGTGCCACCGCCACAGGCACCACCCACAGCACCGCCAGGGCCATGCGCCAGTCGCAGGCGAACATACACACCCCGATCACCAACGTGGAACCGATGGATGCAAACAGCTGGGGCACATAGTGGGAGAACATCTGGTCCAGGCTGGAGCAGTCGGCGATCATGGTGGAGGTCAGGTCGCTGAGATCACGGTTCCCGAAAAAGGACAGGGGGAGTCTGCGCAGGGTCTCCGCCAGGCTCACCCGGCGGTTGGCGCTCTCCCGGTAGGTGGCGATGTAGAGAGAGGCGTACTGGAACCAGTGAAGGACGAACAGTAGGACCAGCACCGCCAGGGCAAAGCCCACATAGAGCCAGAACCCGTCCGTGGGACTGCCGCCGCCCTCCAGACAGCCAAGCAGGTGCTGGACCGTGAACAGAACCGCCCCGACGGGGAACATGAGGGCCAGGTTGCACACAAAGCACCAGACCACTGCCTTGACCAGATCCTTTGCGCCCTTCTCGCTGAGGGCGAAGATGTGCTGTAATTTCCTTGTCATACCGCTGCCTCCTTCCCAACCTTCCACTGGGCGCTGCGCTGATAGTCCGCCCACATGGCGGCGTAGACGCCGTTTTTCTCCAATAGGGCACTGTGGCTGCCCTGTTCCGCGATCTTTCCTTCGTTTAAAACAATGATGTTGTCCGCATTCTGCACCGTGGACAGCCGGTGGGCGATCATCAGCACTGTTTTGTTTCGGGTCAGCGTCTCAAAGGCCTTTTGGATCTGATGCTCGTTCTCCGGGTCGGCAAAGGCGGTGGCCTCGTCCAGCACCACGATAGGGGCGTCCTTCAAAATGGCACGGGCCAGGGCAATGCGCTGCTGCTCCCCGCCGGAGAGATAG
>FR893774.1:4478-5881 GCA_000435395.1 Firmicutes bacterium CAG:94 | reverse complement strand
AACCCCTACCTGGCCTTCTCCCTGCTGATTTACGCCGGGGTAGATGGGGTACAGCGGGGCCTCTCCCCCGCCGGGCTGGAAACCGGCCAGCCTTTGGCAGCCTCCCTGGGGGAGGCCAAGGCCCGGTGCAAGGAGAGCGCCTTCCTGCAGGGGCTGCTGCCCAGGGAGATTCTCCGTGCTTACACCGGGCGCTAAGGGCGCGGCCCCGGACCGCCGGGTGCTGGTGGCCCTTCCCGGGGAGAAAAACCGGGCCCAGTGGGAGCGCCTCCTGGGGGAGGAGGGCTTCCGGGAGGTGGCTTTCGCGGCCAGCGGCGGCGAGGCCAGGCGGCTGCTGCTCGCTGGGGCGTGGGACGCTGTGGTGGTCAGCGCGCCCCTGCCCGATGAATTCGGCCACCAGCTGGCCATGGACGCCGCCGAGGAGGGCCCCGGGGTGCTGCTGGCGGTGAAAAGCGACCAGTGGGAGGAGGTAAACGCCCGGGTATCCCCCTATGGGGTGCTGACGCTGGGGCGGCCCTTTTCCCGGGGGATGTTCTCCCAGGCGGTGGGACTGCTGCTGGCAAGCCAGGCCAAGGCCGAGCGGTACCGGGCGGAGAACGAGAAGCTCCGGCAAAAGCTGGAGGAATTGCGGGTGGTCTCCCGGGCGAAGTGCCTGCTGGTGGAGTACCTCCATCTGGACGAGGAAAGCGCCCACAAGTACATGGAGCGCCAGGCCATGGAGGAACGCAAGACCCGCCGGGCCGTGGCGGAGGAAATCCTGCGGGAATACGGCTGAAGCGCTATGATACCATAAAAAAAGAGGGGGTTGCCACTGCGGCAGCCCTCTCGCTGCGGGAAAGGAAGGGGAATGGTTTTGACGGAAGTCCAAAAGCTCCACGAGGAGTGCGCCGTGTTCGGCGTCAGCTTACAGAAACACGCCCAGGAGGAGGCGCCGGGCATCTGCTACAACGGGCTGCTGGCCATGCAGCACCGGGGCCAGGAGGGCGCGGGCATTGCCGCGGCCCGGGGCAACGCCATCGTCTGCCACAAGGACGTGGGCCTGGTGACGGAGGCCTTCCCGCCCCAGGTGATGGAGAAGATGCCCCCGGCCCGGCAGGCCATCGGCCACGCGCGGTACTCCACCACGGGCTCCAACACGGCGCGGAACGTACAGCCCTTTGTGACGGAATTCCTCACCGGGCGCATTGCCACCGCCCACAACGGCAACGTGGTGAACGCCAAGGAAATTCGGGAGAAGCTGACGCCCTTCGGGCTGGACTTCTCCGCCACCAGCGACAGCGAGGTGGTCTCCTCCCTCATCGCCTACAAGACCATCCGGCTGGGGGATTTGCTCACCGGCGTGAAGGAGGCCTGCAAGCTGCTGGCGGGGGCCTACTCCCTGGTGGTGCTGGGCGGGGGCGGGAAGC
>FR893774.1:0-4437 GCA_000435395.1 Firmicutes bacterium CAG:94 | reverse complement strand
GGGACCCCACCGGCTACCGCCCCCTGTGCCTGGGGGAGAACGGCAGCGGCGTGGCGGTGGCCTCGGAAAGCTGCGCCCTGGACAGCTGCGGCTTCCGCTTTGTGCGGGACATCCAGCCCGGCGAGGCGGTGCTCATCGAAGACGGCAAAGTGGTCCACAGCGAAATCTGCCTGCGGGCGCCCCACAGCCTGTGCGTCTTTGAGTACGTGTACTTTGCCCGGCCGGACTCCGTGCTGGACGGGCTCAGCGTCTACGAGGCGCGGCTGAACATGGGCCGCATGCTGGCCCGGGAGCACCCTGTGGAGGCGGATTTGGTCTGCGGCGTGCCGGACAGCGGCCTGGAGGCAGCCATGGGCTACTCCCTGGAAAGCGGCATCCCCATTGCCACGGGCTTTGTGAAAAACCGGTACATCGGCCGCAGCTTTATCTTCCCCACCCAGGCCCAGCGGGAGCACGCCGTGGATTTGAAGCTGAACCCCCTGCGGGCCGCGGTGGAGGGCAAGCGGGTGGTGCTGGTGGACGACTCCATTGTGCGGGGCACCACCTGCGACAGGATCGTAGCGGCCATGCGCCGGGCCGGGGCTAAGGAGGTGCACCTGCGCATCTCCTCCCCGCCCTTCCGGCACACCTGCTACTTTGGCACGGACATCGGCAGCGAGGAGAACCTCATCGCCAACCAGCTGTCCATCCCGGAAATAGAGAAAAAGACCGGCGCGGACACCTTGGGCTACATCAGCGTGGCGGGGCTGCTGGAGGCCTGCCGGGGCAGCAGGCTGGGCTTGTGCACCGGGTGCTTTACCGGGAAGTACGCCACCCAGGTGGAGGCGGCCTCCAAGGATGCATTGGAGGGGTAAAGGAAAAGGAGGGGGCGGCTGGCCCTCTCCTTTTTTAGTAGCCCTTGCACACATCCACCCAGCCGGCGGCGCGGGACGTCTCCTCCAGCTGGGGGATGGTCAGCTGGATGGCGGAATTGCCGCTGCCGCAGGCGGGGAACACCGTCTCGAAGCGCTTGAGGCTTTCGTCCAGGTAGACGGCTACGCCCTCCCGGATGGCGAAGGGGCACACCCCGCCCACGGGATGGCCCACCAGCTCCAGCACCTGCTGGGGGGTGAGCATCTTGGCCTTTTGGTGGAACTGGGCCTTGTACTTGGCGTTGTCGATTTTGGCGTCACCGGCGGCCACTATGAGGATGGCCTCCTCCCCCACCAAGAAGGACAGCGTTTTGGCGATGCGGGCAGGCTGGGTACCCAAAGCGTGGGCAGCCAGCTCCACCGTGGCGCTGGACTCCGCCAGCTCCAGGACCTGGTCGGAGAGGCCAAAGGGCTTGAGATATTCTTTTACGGCTTCTACAGACATGGAGAGGACCTCTTTCATAAAAGTATTTGCGCTGGCCCCGGGATTGCGGTATACTAAAAAGAGAAAAGTAACCCATCTCACAGGGAGGCACATGTATGGCAAGTGACAACCGGTTTGCCGTGCTCATCGACGCGGACAACGTTTCGGTCAAGTACATCAAGATTATTTTAGACGAGATTTCTAAGGATGGCATTGCCACCTACAAGCGCATCTACGGGGACTGGACCAACCCTTCCCTCATCTCCTGGAAGAGCACCTTGCTGGACAACTCCATCATCCCCGTGCAGCAGTACAGCTACACCACCGGGAAAAACTCCACGGACTCCGCCATGATTATCGACGCCATGGACATCCTCTACTCCGGCCGGGTGGAGGGCTTCTGCCTGGTGTCCTCGGACAGCGACTTCACCCGGCTGGCGGCCCGGCTGCGGGAGTCCGGCATGACGGTGATTGGCATGGGCGAAAGCAAGACGCCCAACTCCTTTATCGCGGCGTGCAACAAGTTTAAGTACCTGGACATCCTCTCCGCCGCCGACGAGGCCGAGGCTGAGGAAGCCGCCCCCAAGGCAGAGCCTGCGAAAAAGCCAGCCGCCCAGCCCAAAAAGACCGCCCAGAAGGCCGCCGCCAAAAAGCCCAAAGAGGAGCCCAAGGCCGAGAAGGAGCCAAAGCCCGCCGAGCCCAAAAAGCAGCAGGAAAAGGCCATCGAGGAGCCCCGCACCAGCCTGCGCACCATCCGCCGGGCGCTGCGCACCATTGTGCGGGAGAACTCCGACGAGGACAACTGGATCATGGTCAGCCAGGTGGGCAACCTGCTGGACAAGCGCTACACGGACTTTGACGTGCGCAACTTTGGCTTTTCCAAGCTGACGCCCTTTTTAGAGAGCCTGGACATGTTCGAAATCAAGGACATGAAGAAAGATTCCAGCTCGCCGCAGAAGTATGTGCGGCTGAAATAACCGCCAACACAAGAGAGAAGAAGGGGCCAGCGGGCCCCTTTTTCCGTCCCCTGAGAATGTTACAGCAGCTTCTCAAAGGCCAGGCGCTCTCCCCCATCCTCCAGGTAGATGACACCCCGGCAGGACAGGCCGTTTTTCTCCATGACGCGCTGCATGATTTTATTCTCCCGGTGGGTGTCCCCCCGCAGGCAGGGCAGGCCCCGCTCCCTGGCCTGGCGCTCCAGCTCTTGGAAGAACCAAGAGGGCGCGCCCTTGCCCTTGCAGGCGCCGGACACGGCGATGCGGTGGAGGAAGGCGTACTCCGGGGCCTCTGTGCCCCAGGCGCCCTGGTAGATGGTGTCGTAGGTGGGCTCCCGGCCCAGGCCCAGGCAGGCGGTAGCCACCACCTGGCCCTCGTCCTCCAAAAGCCAGCTCTCCCCCCGGGCCACGTCCTCTTGGAAGGTCTCCTCATTGGGGTAGCCGTCCTGCCACTGGTCGATGCCCTGGGCGGCCAAAAAAGCCTGGGCCTCCCTGTACAGGGCCGCTACGGCTGGGCCGTCGGCCACCGTCGCTTTGCGCAGCTTCATTGCGCCACTTCCTTTCTTTTCCACACAAGCTTTTTCTATGATACCAATTCCCCCTTGTTTTTTCAAGAGACTTCCAGTATAATAGAGAGCGTCGCCGGGAAGGAAGGGGAGGTTTTGGACTGCCTCTTGTTTTTTTCCGGGGAATCGGCTATAATAGCTTTACAATATTCCAGCGGGCCCCAGGCCCCTGGCCATGCAGGGTAGAAGAATATGGTGCTATATGGGAGCGGGCAGGTCTGCGCGGCGGGACGCCGTGAACCATGTCAGGCGGGGAACCGAGCAGCATTAAGCGGCAGTTCCCGGGCGATGCAGGTCGCCTGTCCGTTCCCATATATTACCAGGCTTCTGCCCTG
This sequence comes from Firmicutes bacterium CAG:94, assembly GCA_000435395.1. Lineage (GTDB taxonomy): Bacteria > Bacillota > Clostridia > Oscillospirales > Acutalibacteraceae > Acutalibacter > Acutalibacter ornithocaccae. The sequence goes on along the minus strand of FR893774.1, from coordinate 1,206 downwards.
TGTTTTATCTGGGCAAATCTTTTGGGAAGGGAGGCTCTTTGGGTGTACAAGGTGCTCTACCGGAAATACCGGCCCCAATACTTCGCCGACGTGGTGGGCCAGCCCCAGGTCACGGTCACGCTGAAAAACGAGCTGATGCGCGGCCGCATTGCCCACGCCTACCTGTTCACCGGCTCCCGAGGGACGGGCAAGACCACCTGCGCCAAAATCCTGGCCCGGGCGGTGAACTGCCTGCACCCCAAGGACGGGGACCCCTGCGGGGAGTGCGAAATCTGCCGGGGGCTGGAGGACGGCTCTATTTTAGATGTGGTGGAGATCGACGCCGCCAGCAACAACGGCGTGGATTCCATCCGCTCCCTCATTGAGGAATCCAACTTCACCCCGGCCACGGCCAAGTACCGGGTGTACATCATCGACGAGGTGCACATGCTCTCGGTGGCGGCCTTTAACGCGCTGCTGAAAACCTTGGAGGAGCCCCCTCCCCACGTGATTTTCATCTTGGCCACCACAGAGGTGCACAAGCTGCTGCCCACTATTCTGTCCCGGTGCCAGCGGTTCGACTTTAAGCGCATCGCCCCCGAGGACATTGCCGGGCGGCTGGAGGACGTGGCCCAGCGGGAAAACGCCCAGCTGGACCACGACGCGGCGCTGCTCATCGCCCGGGTGGCCGACGGCGCCCTGCGGGACGCCCTCTCCCTGTTGGACCAGTGTTTGGGCCGGGACAGGCACGTGACGCTGGACATTGTCAACCAGACGGCGGGGGTGGCCGCCCGGGACTACCTGGCGGCTTTGGCCCAGGACATTGTCCACCAGGACGCAGCCCACGCCCTGGAGGCCATTGACGGCCTGCACCGGGAATCCAAGGACATGAGCCGCCTGTGCGAGGAGATGGCGGAGTACTTCCGGGGGCTGATGCTCATCAAGACCATGAAGGACGCCTCCCGGCTGGTGCTGTGCTCCCCCCAGGAGCTGGAGGTGATGACAGGCCAGGCGTTGGCCTTGAGCCTTTCCACCATCCTCCACGGGCTGGACACCTTTGAGGAAACCCTCCACAAGATGCGCTACGCCAACCAGCGGGCGGAGCTGGAGATGGCTTTTGTGAAGCTGTGCTCCCCCCAGCTGGACACCTCCCCCGAGGCGCTGCTGCGCCGGTTGGAGGCTTTAGAGAACGGCGCGCCCCGGCAGATTGCGCCGCCACCCGCGCCT
>FR893773.1 GCA_000435395.1 Firmicutes bacterium CAG:94 | reverse complement strand
GCAGACGCAGCAGCCCAGCCGCCGCTGGGCCCGGGTGTTCACCTCCACCTGGGGTGCGATGTGCTTGCCCAGGGGGATGCCGAGCTCCCGCAGCTGGGCGGACAGCTCTGCCAGAAGGGCGTCCAGTTCCTGTTTTTCCATAAGGTTCTCCTTTCCAATCTACTGGGCAGATGGGTAGAAAAAACACGAAAAGCAGCCCGGCGGACTGCTTTCCTGTTGTGGTTGTATTGCGAAACGGGCGCTTATTTTACCAGCTTCTTCACCATGTAGATGATGCGCTGGGCGCACTCCAGCAAATCCTGGCGGGTGATGGGATAGGCAGCGCTGGGGTTGTCCAGAGCGGCCAGCAAGTCCTGGTAATCCTGGGGGCTGCCAGGCATGTGGATGTCATTGCCCGCCTTGATGGAACCGGAGGCCCGGGCGGCGGGGTACTTGGCCTGGATGCCGGCCAGGGCGGACACCACCCAGTCGGTCATCACCAGGCCTTGGAAGCCCCACTCATCCCGCAGGCAGTCCATAATCAAGTCGCGGCGCTGGGAGGTGTGCTCCCCGTTGAGCAGGTTGTAGGAGGTCATCAAGGCATGGGGCTGGCTCTCCTTGACGGCAATCTCAAAGCCCTTGAGATAGATGTCCCGCAGGGCCCGCTGGCTGACGTGGGTGTTGGAGAGCATGCGGTTGGTCTCCTGGTTGTTGCAGCAGAAGTGCTTGATGGTGGTGCCGCGGCCCGGATGGCTCTGCACACCCTGGGTGATGGCAGCCGTCACCTTGCCGGGGATGAGGGGATCCTCGGAGTAGTACTCAAAGTTCCGGCCGCACAGGGGGCTGCGGTGGATGTTCAGCGCAGGGGCCAGCCACAGGTGCACCCCAAAGCGCTCCATCTCGTCGCCCACCAGGTCGCCGCAGGCACGGCAGAGCTCCAGGTTCCAGCTTTGGGCCAAGGCAGTGCCGATGGGCAACGCCGAGCAGTACTGGTGGAGGATTTCCCCGTGGCGCTCCGGCTCCTTCTTCGCCATGGAGCCCAAACCGGCGGCGGTTTCCTCGTCCATGAACTCCGCGAACCCGGGAGGCAAAGAGCCCTCCAAGGCGTAGACGCCGTTCTCGTCCTTGCCGTAGTCCTTGTTCAAGCGCAGGCCCGCGGGGCCATCGGCCATGACCAGCACCGGCAAGCCCTTGTCCTGGTAGCGGTTGGTGGTCTCACCGGCGGCGCCCACCACCTGCCTGCCGGCGCTGCCAATGACGCTCTTGCTGCCCTCGTCCTGGAAGCCGCCCAGGCACACGTAGGCCAGCTCCTCGTTGGAGAGGGATTCCGCCAGCGCTTTCACGTCCTGAGGAATCTCCGGCAGGGCGGGCACAGGCTGGGGCTGGTAGGCGTCGGGCTCCACGGAAAGGACAGGCACATCCTGGGGCGCGGGGGCGGTGACGGGGGTTTCAGGCTTCCAATCCACAAAGCCGGGCTCGCCGCCCATGCGGGACAGCTGGGCCACCTGGATTTCCCCTTCCAAGCGCACCACGGCGCAGGGCTGGGTGTCCCGGCTGGAGGTGCCCAGGCGCAGCACATAGTCCCCAGCCTCCAAAATGGAGCAAGCGCTCTCCTCCGCAAAGGAGGCCAGGCTCTCCAGGGCGAAGGTCAAGGTGAGCTCCTCCTCCCCGCCGGGTGCCAGCTCGCCGGTTTTGGCGAAGGCCGCCAGCGCCTGGTAGGGCTGGTCCAGCTTGCCGCTGGGCACCGAGGCGTACAGCTGCACCACCTCTTTGCCGGGGGCAGCGCCGGTATTCTTCACAGGCACCCGCACCGTCACCTGGGTGCCCTCCACGACGGCCTGGGGCTGGCCCAGGGAGAAGGTGGTGTAGCCCAGGCCGTAGCCAAAGGGGAACAGGGGCTCTTTGCCCACGGAGTCAAAATAGCGGTAGCCCACGTAGACGCCCTCGGTGTAGTGGGTGTCGTCGGGCTGGGCGAAGTCGCCCACCTGGCAGTAGTCCTCCCACTTGGCCCAGGTAGAGGCAAGCTTGCCGGAGGGATAGGCCTTGCCCAGCACCACGTCCGCCAAGGCGTCGCCCAGGGCCATGCCCGTCTGGGACAGCAGCAGGATATTCTCCACCTGGAGCACCGGGGAGAGGTCCACCACGCCGCCCACATTGAGCACCAGCAGGAGCTTGCCGTACTTCTCGCGGCAGGCCAGGATGTCCCGGATTTCCGTCTGGGTCAGCTGGAAATCCCCCGGGGCGGGGTGGCGGTCCGAGCCCTCGCCGGAGATGCGGCCCAGCACGTAGACGCAGAGCTCCCCTTCCCCATCCAGGGGCAGGTCGTACTCGGGCTCGGGCATGACGGCGCCCATGCCCAGCAGCAGCGCGGGGACACCCAGCTCTTTGGCCTTCGCCTTGATGCCCGCCACAAAGCCCACATGGGCCTGCTGGCGCAGGGCGCTGTAGCTCTCCAGCCAGGGCTTGGTGGTGACGGTGAACCCGGCGTTCTCCAGGCCTTCCTCCACGGTGGTGTAGTGGCGCACGTTTACGTCGCCGGAGCCGGTGCCGCCCTTGATGGTCTCCCGGGCGCCGCTGCCATAGAGGGCTACCTTACAGGGGGCCTCCAGGGGGAAGGTTCCGTCGCTTTTCAGCAGGACCATGCACTCGGGGGCCAGCCGGCGCAGCAGGTCCCGGTGTTCACGCTCGTATTCGTACAGTTCCATGAAAATCCTCCTTCTGCATATTCGCCAAAGCGTTTTCCTCTATTATAATGCAGATTGACGGAAAAAGCCAGAGGGGGACACAGTTTTTTGGTCAGGTGCCTATGGAACGGGCAAAAAGAGCGGCTTCGGCCGGAGAGGGGCGCGGGCGGAATGAGGCTCCCCACGCAGCGGGAAGCCCCTGAAAGTCCGGGAGGCCTCCAAAGGCTTTTCTCCCACGCAAAAAGATACCCACTGCAAGCACGGGCGCAAAACTGCAGAAGAAAAGAAAAACCTGCGGTGCGCGCATTGCGCACCGCAGGCGTGGTGGACCATCAGGGACTCGAACCCCGGACCGACCGGTTATGAGCCGGCTGCTCTAACCAACTGAGCTAATGGTCCCTTTCGCAGCCGGGACAGCAGCGCCGCCCGGCTGTAACTCGATTATCATACCATGTTTGAGGCGCTTTGGCAAGAGGTCCCTTTATTTTTCCCGGTGGAGGAACAGATACGCCGCGAACTGGCACCAATCCTCCCGGCTGAGGAAATGCTTGCCCGCCCGCAGGTGGTAGCCGATGTTCCCCTGGTGGCAGGCCTGGCCCAGCTGGGGCTCCTCCCCCGCTCCCACAAGACCGGGGACGCCGGCCGCCTCGAAGGCGGGAGACGCCGCCAGGCAGCCCAAAAACTCCGCGGCGGGGTCGGACCAGAGGTCTTCCGCCGCGCTGGAAACGTACAGCTTCCGGGGGGCGATGGGGGACAGCAGGAAGTGCTGGTCAAAGGGGAGCTGCTCTGGGTCCCCGGTGCAGCTGGCGAAGCTGGGGCTGAACCAATAGGGGAACACCCGCTGGATGTCCGCGGCGGTCTCCCCCTGCTTGCCCCGGTACAAGGCGGCGCCGGAGCAGCCGGACTCGTTGGCGAACACAAACTGGAAGCGCTTGTCCAGGGCGCCGGCCAGCAGCGCGGTCTTGCCCAGGCGGGAATGGCCCGCCACAGCCACGGCCTTTTGGTCAATCTCGGGGCAGGCGGCCAGGTACTCCCGCACCACGCTGGCGCCCCAGGCCCACAGGGCCAGCTTTCCCGGGGCGGTGGGCAGGCTTCTGTCCACCTGGAACAGGCCCCCGGCTTTGGAGGTGAAATCCCCGTTGTCCGGGGAGACGTCCCCGCAATGGAAGGAGGCCACCGCCAATCCCAAGTCGCACAGCTCCTCGGAGGGCAGGTAGGGGTCCGGCACAGCGGGGGTGAAGTTGAGAAGCACCACCCCAGGCACAGGTTGGCCCGCCTTGGGGCACACCAGGTGAAAGGGGAAGGAAAAGCCCCTCCCCTGGAAAGTGGCCCAGGCCTCTACCGTGGCGTGGACGGCCTTCCCGGCAAAGGCGTCCTCCTCCCTGCGGACCACGTGGAACTCCAAGGTGTCCGGCTGGGGCGGCGGGCAGCCGTATTCCTTCTCCAGCAGCAGGCGGAGGGCCTCCTCCCGGGTATAGTCGGAAAAGCGCGGCAGGTTCTGGGGGATTTTCATGGTGGGATAGCTCCTTTCGGCGTGGGCCGGTGATGGTTCCATTATAGGCGGGCGCTGCGGCTTTGTAAAGCGGGTTTCAGGCTTTTTCCGGCCGCCGGAGGGAGAAATTCTGTACCTGGTCGATGAGGAAGGAGGACAGGGTCACTGTCACCACAGAGAACAAAATGCGGTTTAGGGGGATATAGCTGAGGGAGAGGGCCAGTACGGTCAAGTCCGTGAAGAGGTAGGCAAAGGACAGCCGGCACTTTGCCACCTTGGAGATGACAAGGGCCAGGGCGTCGTCCCCGCCGCTGGAACCCCCTTGGCGGACAATCAGCCCCACGCCGATGCCCACGAACAGCCCGCCCAGCAGTGCCGCCGCCAAAGTCTGGCTGGAGAGGTCCGGCAGCATGTAGGGGAACTGCTCCCACAGGCGGTAAAACAGGGACACGCTGGCAGTGGAAAGGACGGATATCTTTATGAACATCCCGCCCAGGTACCGCCAGGCTAACAGGTAGCAGGCAACATCCAGCACCGGAGTGATAACAGAGGGGGAAAAGCCCAGCCAATGGCCGGCCAGGAGCATGGCCCCGATGACACCGCCCTCTGTGATGCCGGCCTGCTGGTGGATATTGTGGATGCCAAAGGTGGCGATGGCAGCCCCCAGGAGAATCCAAAAGAGCTTTTTCCAGGAGAGGCCCTGGAGCAGCCGCCCCATCCACGGGGAAATGGTACGCAAACTAAAACCTCCTTGCTAAATTCCATTTCTGCTTTTATAATAAAGGATATAGTAACTATATTGTCAAGGGGGATCGTATGGAAGACTACTTTTCCATTGGGGAGCTTTCCCGGTACCAGAACATCTCCAAGCAGACGCTGATTTTCTACGACAAGCTGGGGCTGTTCCAGCCTGCCTATGTGGACCCCAACAACGGCTACCGCTATTACACCGCCCGCCAGCTGGACGAGCTGGACACCATCCTTATTTTAAAGAAAAGCGGGCTGTCCTTGCAGCGCATCAAGGAGCTGCTGGAGCACTACACCACCGAAAGCAGCCAGAAGGTGCTGCGGGAACAGCTGGGGGCCATCGACCGCCAGATGGAGGAGCTGCGTTTGCTGCGCAGCCGCCTTTCCCAGCGGTGCTCCCAGCTGGAGGACGCCAACCTCCACAAGGGGGAGCCGCCCCGGCTGGAAGTGCTGGAGGAGCAGTACCTGCTCACCCGGCCGGTGGAGGCCCCCTACTCCCTGCGGGAAATCAGCATTGCCACCAAGCAGTGCTTTGCCCAGGCGTTTCAAGAGGAGCTGCCCATCTTCTTCCAAAGCGGGGTGCGGGTGCCCTTGGAGCGCATTTTGGCAAAGCGCTACACAGAGGCGTCCACGGCCTTCCTGCCCATTGAGAAAACCAGCCGGGCGGGGAACATCCAGCGGCTGCCTGGGGGGCTGTGCGCCACCCTGTACCACCGGGGGGACTATCTCTCCATTGGCGCCACGTATGAAAGGCTGCTGGCCTTCTGCCGGGAGCGGCGGCTGAAGCTGCTGTCGGATTCCTACGAGTTTTGCGTAAACGACTACATCACCACGGGGGACGAGAGCGAGTACATCACCCAGATTCTCTTTTTTGTGGAACAGGAGGCGGCGGTATGATTCCCCTTTCTTTCGGCGACATCGCTTTGCTTAACCACCTGCTGGAGGAGCGGGGCACCCGGTACCAGGTGCGGTGGAAGGACTGCTTCACCGCCTGCCTGGAGCCTCCAGGGGAATGCTGCTTTACCCCGGAGCTCCAGCGGGAAGCCCTGGGGCTGGTGGAGAGGTTCTACCGGGAAAAGGGCCTTGCCGTGGTGTTCTCCCCGGACAAACTGTTTTTTTCGGTAAAGAGGCTGGAAGGCCCCGGTAAACCAGGCTGCCCCGCAGAATAGGGCAGCCTGGTTTCGCATCGGGAGGGAGCGCGCTCTCTGACTTTGAGCCCCGCTTTTGGCTTCACCTGGGATAGCTCCAGCATGGCCAACCAGATCACCGCCTGCAACAACGTGGTTTCTCAGTATGACGCCGCCCTGCGCTGGGGCACTTTAAACCCCGACGAGACCTTGGACCAGTTTAACGCCGAATTGGAAGCTGCGGGCATCAACGAAATCATCGAGGAGAAGCAGCGCCAGCTGGACGAGTACCTGGCCAGCAAGGAGTAATTCCCCCCTGCATCTGACAGAAAAAGCCTTCCCGGCGAAACCCGGGAGGGCTTTTTTTGCGTTCTGCCTGCCATAAAAAAGCGCCGTGCCCTGCGACGGGACGCGGCGCTTTTGCTTTTTCTGGGGAGGGATCAGCCCACGATGTGCCCCTTGGCCCGGATGACCTCCACCACTTCATCCACATACTTCTGGCAGGTCTCCTGCTCAGGTGCTTCCACCATGACCCGGAGGACGGGCTCGGTGCCGGACTCCCGGACGAGAATGCGGCCGGTGTCGCCCAGCTTCTCCGCCACTTCCTTTACCTTGGCCTGGACGTCCGGGTCCGCCTGGGCGGTTGCCTTGTCGGTGACACGGACGTTTTCCAGCACCTGGGGATAGATGTGCAAGGGGGCAGCAAGCTCGCTGAGGGGCTTTTTCCGGGCCAGCATCACTTCCATCATTTTCAGGGAGGTGAGGATGCCGTCGCCGGTGGAGGCATACTTGGAGAAGATGATGTGGCCGCTCTGCTCCCCGCCGATGCGGGCGCCGCTTTGCTGCATATATTCGTAGACGTACTTGTCTCCCACCTTGGTCTTGGCGTAGTCGATGCCCAGCTCATCCAAAGCCTTGTACAGGCCGAAGTTGGACATGATGGTGGTCACCACGGTGTTGGTCACCAGCTTGCCACGCTCCTTCATGTAGCGGCCGTAGATGTAGAGGATGTGGTCGCCGGAGATGACGTTGCCCTTTTCATCCACGCACAGGCAGCGGTCGGCGTCGCCGTCAAAGGCAAAACCCACGTCCAGGCCCTTCTCCACCACCAGCTTTTGCAAACCTTCAATGTGAGTGGAACCGGCGTTGAGGTTGATGTTCAAGCCGCTGGGTTCCGCGTTGATAACGGTGGTGTCTGCGCCCAGGGCGTCAAACACAGCCTTGGCGATGTTCCAGCTGGAGCCGTTGGCGCAGTCCAGGCCCACCTTCACCCCGCGGAAGGAATACATGCGTGGAACCGGCGTTGAGGTTGATGTTCAAGCCGTTGGGTTCCGCGTTGATGACGGTAGTGTCTGCCCCCAGGGCGTCAAACACAGCCTTGGCGATGTTCCAGCTGGAGCCGTTGGCGCAGTCCAAACCCACCTTCACGCCACGAAAGGAGTACATGCCCAGGGAAATCAGGTAGCCGATGTACCGGTTGCGGCCGGAAACATAGTCCACGGTGCAGCCGATTTTATCCTTCTGGGCGAAGGGCAGCTCGGGCCACTGTTTACCAAAGGCCACCAGCTTGCCGTCCAGGTAGTCCTCCACCAGCTCGATGGTCTCCTCGTCCATCTTCTCGCCCTGGTCGTTGATGAGCTTGATGCCGTTGTCGTAGTAGGGGTTGTGGCTGGCGGAAATCATGATGCCGCAGTCAAAGTCGTCCACCCGGGCGATGTAGGCCACGGAAGGGGTGGTGGTGACGTGGAGCATGTAGGCGTCCGCGCCGGAAGCCACCAGGCCGGCTACCAGGGAGTACTCGAACATGTAGCTGGAGCGGCGGGTGTCCTTGCCAATGACAATACGGGCGGGGCCCTCTTTGGTGGGCCGGCCTTCCTCTGCGGCCCGGGCCCGTTTTTCTGTATAGTACCAGCCGAGGAAACGGCCGACTTTATAGGCGTGGTCTGCTGTTAAGTTTATATTGGCTTCGCCGCGGAAGCCGTCTGTGCCGAAATAGCGGGACATTCTTTGTTCCTCCTAAAATGCCAGAATCATTGTACCCTTATATTATGTAGACTGTCTGGCCACATTTGTCAAGGAAAATTTTCTCAAATCCCAGGCAAATCCCGTTTTTCTGTGAAAACGCCGGGAGATGTCCCCAAAAGGCCGGGGATTTTCAAGAAAATGGCGCCGCCCCCGTCAGGAGGCAGCGCCCGCTCTTTCTGGATTTTTAAGGCTGGTAGCGCAGGGACAGCGCCAGGAACACGGCCCCCACCGCCATGCAGCCCACGCCCAGGCCCATCAGCAAGCCCAGGGCAAAGTCCTGGAAGGGGTCTCCCCCACCGGTTCGGGCCAAAGCGGCCAGGACGCATCCCAAAGCCGCCAGCCCCAGGCCCAGGGCCCGCTGGGAGTGCTCTTTGGTCCAGCGGACTGCATCCGCGGCCCACTGCGGAAACGCTTTTTCTTTCATGCTACATCCCTCTTTTCTCCGGCGGCGAGGCCTCGGCCCAACACTCCCACCACAGCAGCGTGCGGGTGTGGGGCAGGTAGCTCACCTGGGCATAGAGCGTAAAGTCCCCTTGGGAAGAAAGGCTTTTCTATTAAAAAGGATAGCCCCCGGGGGAGGTTCCTTCCACCGCGGCAGCGTTAAGGGGATGTTAAATCTTGGGACATGGCAAAAAAGCGAAAACCGGGCCGCCCGCTGGGGTGCCCGGTTCTCTTGTTCTTCGCTGTGGATTATTGGCGCTTTAAGGGGAAGTAGGTGGTGTAGGATTCGTAGCCCACCTGGTACATGGGGATGAAGCGAATCCCCCGCTCTTGGCCCACGGTTTTGAAGGTGTCCCGCCAAGCGCCCCACTCCCGCTCGCCGTCGTGGGTGAGGACAGAGGCGGCGTCCTCGCTGGGGACCAGCAGCTGGCGCTCCTCGCCGCACAGGCCCGCCAGCAGCACGGGGCCGTAGAGGAAGGCGGCCATGTGGGGGTCCTCCGGCAGGCTCCAGGTGGTAACGCCCTGGGGCAAGGTGACGCGCAGGGTATCGCCATCGCTCCACAGGCGGCGCAGCTCCACGAAACCGGCGCCAGCAGGGGCACGGCGCACCTCCTGGCCGTTGACGGCGAGGACGGCCTCGCCCTTGACCCACCAGGGCACACGCACCCACAGGGAGAACTCCACCGGCGCTTCCGTCTCGATGGAGAGGACCTCCACCCGGCAGTCGGGGTGGTGGGGGTATTTGGCCGTGTTCTCGTGGATATTCTGCCGGGCGCTGGAGGTGCTGGAGAGGTGGAAGCTCCCCGTCAAGGTGTCCCGCGCCATGGAAAGGCGCACCGGCTGCCCGGCCACCTCCAGGCTGGCGGAGAAATCAAAGTACTGGGAGAGGTAGAGCTGGCTGCCCTCTTGGTAGAGGATGCCCCGCTCCCAGGCGGCGTTGCCCTGGACCAAGGTGCCGTGGCAGCAGAAGAAATCCTGGGTCTCGCTGGCCCAGCCCTTTTTCGAGCCGGGAGCCAGAGGCAGGAAGTAGGTCAGCAGGCCCTCGTCGGGTGTGTCATAGTGCTGGCCGTTGGTTTTGAAGCGGTGCCAGTAGGCCTGGGCCATCAGGCCGTTGTAGATGCCCATCTCGATGTAATCGGCGTAGCGGGCGTCGCCGGTCCAGCGCAGGAGGTAGTCCGCCAGGCGCAGCATGTTGTACACGGTGCAGTACTCCTGGTTCTTATCCCCCAGCCGGGCGCCCAGCGCCTGGGGCGCGGACCAGATTTCCCCGCTGGTCTGGCCGCCGGTGGCGTACTGGCCCCGCTGGTCCACGGCCAGCTTCCAGTAGGCCTCTACAATGTCCCGCCACCGCTGCTCCCCGGTGACCTCATAGGCGCGGGCACAGCCCAGCACCTCGGGGATGGTGGTGTTGGCGTGCATATTGGTCAGCACGTCCTTGCCCTCCAGCAGGGGGGTGAACAGGCGCTGGCGGTAGTAGCGCTGCAGCAAGGTGCGGTACTTCTCCGCGCCGGTGTGCTGGAGCAGCTGGGCCCACACCTCCAGCATGCCGCCTGTCTCAAAGTCTAGGATGTCGTCGAACTGCTCCCGGGTGTAGCCCGCCGACCACTGGCAGAACCAATCGGCAAAGCGGTCCGCCACAGCCAGGGCCTCCTGGTTCCCGGCCAGCTCGTACTGGTCCACCAGGCCCATGAGGATTTTATGGAGGTTGTACTGGGGCGCCCACACCTGCTTGCCCCGGCCAATCCAATACAGGTATTTCTCGGGGATGGCCCCCACCCACTGGCCGCCGTTTTCCTCTTGGCACAGGGCCAGCTGGTGGACGATGGCGTCCGCCTTGGCCTTGATTTCCCCGTCGCCGCTGGCGTGGTACCTCATGGCCGCCGCGGAGAGCCAATGGCCCAAAAAATGGCCCCGCAGCTGGCAGGTCTGGGCCTCCCAGCCGCCGTGAATACCCTCTGGGAAAAAGGCGGCGGTGTAGCGGCCTGCCTCCAAGTTGTAGTTGAGAAGCAGGTTTTCCGATTTTAAATCCATCATGTACTTGCGGTTGCGCTGTTCCCGGCGCAGAAGCTCCTCCTCGCGCAGCTCCATGCCCGGGCCCCAAATGGTGTGCAGCATATCTTAACTCCTCCTTGGTTGTTTGGAACCTATTGTACCCCATTGCCGGGAAAATGCAAGACTTTTTTCCCGCCGCTGGGAAGGGGCGGAGCTTGACAGCCCGGCGCCGGAAATGCTAGACTGTGTACAATCTTTTTGGAAAAAGGAGGGAAGCCCGTGCGGCTCTGCATTGACACCGCTCCATGCGAGGTCTGAGGACGGCGCATGGAGGAAACACGGCCCCTGCGGCCCAGTCCTCGGGCTTTGCTGCTGGATGACACCATACCATCTAAGGAGCAAAGTTGCTATGAAACAATCTATCAAAGAGTTAAAGACGTTTTTTGTCCTGTGGAGCACCCAATCCCTGTCCCAGCTGGGCAGCGCCATGACCAGCTTCGCCCTGGCGCTGTGGCTCTATGGGGAGACAGGCTCCGCCCTGCAGACGGCGCTGCTTTCCGTCTGCTCCTACGCGCCCTATGTGGTGATGAGCGTTTTCGCCGGGGCCCTCAGCGACCGGTGGGACAAGAAAAAGACCATGCTTGCCTGCGACAGCCTGGCTGCGCTCTCCACTATAGCGGTGCTGGTTTTGCTGAAAGGGGGCTGGCTTGCCCCCTGGCACATGTACCTGTTAAACGCCCTGAGCGGCCTGATGAACACGGTGCAGCAGCCTGCCAGCGACGTGGCCATGACGCTGATTACCCCGCCCCGGTGGTACCAGAAAACCAGCGGGCTACGCTCTCTGTCCAACTCCCTGGTGACTATCCTTAACCCCATTCTGGCCACGGCGGTGTTCGCCTTCGCCGGGATGGACGGGGTGATTTTCCTGGACCTGCTCACCTTTGGGGTGGCGTTCCTGGCGCTGCTGGGGGTGCGGCTGCCCCAGGGCGGGAAGGACGCCGGGGTGAGCCGGGAGCCCTTTTGGGCCACGGTGCGGTCCGGGCTGGGGTACCTGGGGGATAACAGGATGATTCTCCTGCTGATTCTCTTCCTGGCGGGGGTGAACTTTGTGGCCTCCGCCTTTGACGCGCCCCTGCCCGCGCTGATTCTCCCCAAGGAGAACGGCGGCGAGGCAGTGCTGGGGATGGTGAGCTCCTGCGCAGGGATCGCCACCTTGGTGGGCAGCCTGCTGTGCGTGGTGCTGCCGGCGCCCAAAAACCGCATCCGGGTGATTTCGCTGACCATGCTGTTCTCTTTGGGCACGGAAAACTTTTTGCTGGCCTTTTCCCGCAGCCCCTGGCTATGGTGCCTGGGGCAGCTGATTGGCTGGCTGCTGGTGCCCCTGATGAACGCCAACCTGGACGTGGTGCTGCGCAAGACCATCCCCGTGGAGATGCAGGGGCGGGTGTACGCCTGCCGGAACTCCCTGCAGTTTTGCACCATCCCCCTGGGGCTGCTGGCCGGCGGCGCCCTCATTGACGGGGTGTGTGAGCCCTGGATGGCCTCCCAGCCCCCGGGGAGCCTGCCTGTCTTGCTGTTTGGCACAGGCAAGGGAGCGGGGGCAGCGCTGCTGCTGTTCCTGCTGGGACTGCTGGGGGTGGCGGTCTGCCTGGTGTTTGGGCAGCTGCTGCGAAAGTACACCTTCCGGGAGGAGCCTTGACAAAAGGCGTTTCAACTGCTTATTTAAACATATCATACAGACAGCGGAAAGGGAATGACCCCAGCGGCCATTCCCTTTTTTCTCGCTTGCTCTGCCTGTGGGGAAGCTGTTTCCGCGCAGGCTTTTTGAGAAGAAACCATAGTATGCTCTATACAGAAACAAGGAGACACATCATGGCACAAACACACTATAAACAGCAAATCAACGCCTTCGCCCAATCCCTTCGCCAAGAGGAACGAGCTCAGGGCACCATTGAAAACTACCTGCGCCACCTGCGGGCCTTCGCCGCCTGGCTGGGCGGCGGAGAGCTGACGCCTGCCACCGCCCCGGCCTGGAAAGCGTAACTCCTTGCCAAGGGATATGCGCCAGGGACTGTCAACGCCATGCTTGTACCGCTAAACCGTTTCTTGGATTTTCTGGGCTACGGCAACTGTAAAGTAAAGGCCTTGCGCATTCAGCGGAGGTTCTTCCGGGAAAACCGGAAGGAGCTCACCCGGCAGGAGTACGACAGGCTGCTTTCCACCGCCCGGGCCCAGGGCAAGGAGCGCCTGGCCCTGCTGATGGAGGCCATCTGCGCCACGGGAATACGGGTCAGCGAGGTGCAGTACCTAACCGTGGAGGCCCTGCGGGAAGGCAGGGCGGAGATTTCCCTCAAGGGGAAGATACGCACCATCCTCATCCCCGGCAAGCTGCGGAAAAAGCTGCTGCAATACGCCAAAAAAGAAAAAAACGCTTCCGGCGCGGTGTTTCGCACCAGAAACGGAAAGCCCCTCTCCCGCAAGCAGATTTGGGCAGAGATGAAAGCCCTGTGCAGCCAAGCTGGGGTGGCGGCCTCGAAAGTGTTCCCCCACAACCTGCGCCACCTGTTTGCCCGGGCCTTTTACAACGTTTGCCGGGATGTGGCCAAGCTGGCGGACGTGCTGGGGCACAGCTCTTTGGAAACCACGCGGCTCTACCTCATCTCCACCGGCAAAGAACACGAGCGGCAGCTGGAACGGTTGGGATTTGTGAAATAGGACAATATAAATAAATTGAGTAAAAAATCGTGTAGACGAACTCCGTAAGTGTGCCACAAGGCATAAAAAAATCCCAGCAGAGCCCTGCTGGGAAGAAAATAGACGCAAAACGCCCAAACTGGTTGAAAAATAATACAACCGGTTTATTTTTTTATGTTCAAAAATAAGCTGTAACCCTTGTTTTCCTGCCGTAACCGTGCTAGAATAACCATGTAATTCTATGTTTTTTCGCTATGTATCACCTCAAAATTAGACAATTTGCTTATTTTGTCTCTTTTCTGAAGGGAGGTGGAGATATGGCACAACAGGAGGACCAGGAACGGACTGCCGGCGCTGCCCTTACGGAAGCCAAGATGGAGGGGTATCTGGAAAAGCTGGCTGAAAAAGGCTGTGCTCCTGGAACGCTTGCGCTGTATCGGACGAATATAGAGAAATTTCTTCAATGGCTGAACGGAACCCCCTTAGATCCGGGCAGTGCCACTCGATGGCGGGACCACTTGCTGGCTCTGGGACGCATGCCCCGGACGGTGAACCTGCAGCTCTCCCCCATCAACGGGCTGCTGGCCCACTTGAAGCTGTGGGACTACCAAGCGCCCACCTTGCTGTGCTTGGAGGAGGACGCCCAGCCGGAACTGCGTCGGGAGGAATACCTGCGGCTGCTGGCAGCGGCCAAGGCCCGGGGAAACCGGCGCGTGTACTTAGCTGTAAAGGTGTTCGCTTGCCTGGGGCTCAATGTCCACGAGCTGCCCCTGCTGACGGTGGAGGCGGCGGCCAGCGGCTCGGTACCTCTGGCGGACGGGCCGCCCAGGTCCCTCCCCCGCTGCCTGCAACGGGAATTGGAAGAGTACATCCAAGACATGGGAATCCCCGCGGGGCCGGTGTTTATCACCCGGTCGGGGAAGCCCATGAGCCGCACCAGCGTCACCACGGCCATTCAGCACCTGGCAAAAAGCGCCGGCGTGGAGCCGGAAAAGTGCAACCCACGCTGCTTGCGGAAGCTGTATCTAGCCACGCTCCAGGGCTTTCAGCGGCAGGTGACGCAGCTGGTGGAGCAGGCTCACAACAGCCTGGTGGAGCAAGAGCAGGCGGTTGTGGGATGGTCCGTGGGGCAGGCCGGCCCCTGGCATGGGAAGGGAAGCTTGTGAATATACTTTCCCAGCGCGGCGGACAAAAGAGAACGCAACAGGCCCCCGGCAAAAGCTGGACGGGCTGCCTTTTCAGGATATACAGCTGGCTGTGGACGGGATGGTCAGGCCCGGCCGCAGCGGCTCCGTTGGCTAGACCCAAGAGAGGAGGGGAGCGCCCATCATTTTTTAGCTTATAGACCACCCCCGGCCTCCAGCCGGGCAACCACCAAAAAAGGAGGACTTTTTCATGAAACGAAAGTTTTTAGCAGCGCTGCTGGCTTTGGTCATGGTGTTCAGCATGATACCGGTGTCGGCGAGTGCGGCGGGAGATGGAGAATATGATATTGTTCGTCTCATAGAACGAAGCGAGTGGCAAACAGCTGCTTTTTCCAGAGCAGGTGTTGAGAAGGACGGAGTTATTTCTCTTCAACGATTTTTTATCTATAACGAAAACGGTGAATTGCTGAATTCGGGAGCTGCTGCCGATGGTGGAAGCGATCTCTTGGATTACTATTATGCTGATACGGAAGACATCCGGCCTGATGAAATTAGCAGAATTGTGGTTACGTTTACTAATACAGTTGGACTTTCTACTACAACGGTCTCTGCTTCTTTTTCAAAAGAAGATTTTACAGTAAGTGAGACTGGTGGTGTCGTAGCTACAAAATTTATTGAACTATCTCTAACGGATCGTGGCAAATCTGTCCCCAGCGGTCATGCTGTTCGCTTCTACGCCGAACTGAATGACGAAACGACCTACACGCTGTACGACACCGTTTATATACAAGACGGCCAGCAAATTGGCAATCAAATGCCTAACGACCCGCCTGTCGGCTCCTATATGTTTTTAGGCTGGCAGACTAAGAAGGATGGCGGCACGGCTGTTGGCAGCGAAACCTATGTTTACGGGGATATGGATGTATATGCCGCAAAGGGCACTGCCGGAGAAGGCCATGCGCAGGAATATCACGTTATGAGCGCTACAGAAAAACGTTCAAACGCTTTAGCAATTGAAGTAGCCGACCACTATAACGCTGAGAATCATACCTCTTTTGGCGTGGAAAGTTTCACAATTGATGATATTGCTGTAAATGGCACAAACACGACAACAAATTATCAGTATCACACGGATGAGTGGAAAAACGAAAAGGAATACTATTACATCTATAACGTAACTGCCTGGGCGGCGAACGTGACACCCGAATACAAAAATGAAAGAGTACCTGTCAATGATGTAACTGGTATTACGGTTTATGGTAAACTAAACGGTAATGACTATTCCGCTTTTATTCCTCGTTCTGAGCTTGAACTTGTTGAAACGCAGAACAACGTTGTTGTGGAAATCCGTGTGCGTGAAAAGCTGGACGGAATTTCAAAGGAACTGGTAACCACAGAAACTGTTGATGTGCCTACTGTTGCGGGCATTACTATTCCTGAACCAGGAGAGACTGTTTCTGTTCCTGCAGATGGGACGGTTACCCTTATGTATAAAATCACCGTAACAGGTGACTCTGGTTCCGCCTATAAAATTACTGATGAAAGCGCATCCGTAGTTGATGGATATTCCCTTACCGGAACTATTGATCACACTGGTACAGCCACCATTTATGTCACAAAAACATTCACATCCAGCGATGTGAAAAACGGCAGTCTAATTAACACTGCCTCTGTTGTACCTGGTGACGACACTACTTTAGGGACTGATGAAAACCAGGGTAGCGCTTCTGATGATGTCGGCGCAGAAGTAGATGATGGGGAAGAAGACCCTGACCAGCCCGGCGGCGGGGATGAGCCTAAAGCGCCTGATCTTTCTGATGTAAAGATTTATGTTGCTTGCACAAACGCCGAACATCCTAGTGAAGTTCTTCAGCAAAAAGATTACGGCTTGATTGATGGTTCTTACACGGCAACGATGAGCGGAAGCGACGGTACGTACACCTATTCTGTCACAGTATCTGCTGAAAAATATGTCAGTCAGTTCTCCGAAGAAACAGGTAAGGATCATCGAATAGACAAGGACTTGTCCAAAGACCCCTTAACAATCGTATATACCTACAATGGTAGCGGGTGGGATACTACTGACAGAGGGAATGTATTCTTCGTCACCTGCGCTGAGGGCGGCGAAGAGCAACCCGAAACGCCTTCTATCACCCCAGAAGAAGTTATTGATTTGATGGGCAGCGAGGCGATAAAGGTTGTGTGCGAAACGGAAGGTTCTGAGCATGAGGCCGAAACGTATAGCCTAATTCCTGAGTCTTTCAAAGTTGGCACCGTCACTAAGGGTGAAGACGGTAAGTATTCCTGCGTAATTACCATTGATGAGGATGGTATCCTTCAGTACGTAGATGCGTATAATAAGGCGATTAGTTCTACGCACACGGCTATTTACCGCGGCCCCATTACTTTTACAATCACCCATGACGGAACCAAGTGGCTGCAGCCTGAGTTACCGGCAGCAACGATTCATGTCGTATGCGGGGCTGACCAAGAGGATGAGTTGGATGAAGACGACTTGAATGAAATTCTTGGTGGAGCTATCACTGTACAGTGCGTTTCAGAGGAAGATCATGGCTATAAAACTTTGACACTGTACGAATTGCTGGAAAATGCCTCTCTGGGAGATGCCTCTCTGGAAAACATCTATAGCTTTATCAAAAATGCAGATGGTACCTATACAGTAACGCTTGACGGAGAAAAGTTCGCATCCGCATACGGCACGTATGTCTCTGACAAGATTGGCAAGGGCGAAAATATCCCCCATCAATTGGTCAACGAAGAAAACGCCGACTTTGAAATTAGACTTACGTATGACGGGATAAAGTGGACATTTGACCCTGATCCAATTGTTATTGAGGTAACCTGTGAGGACGACAGCGGTGATGAACCTGTCGAGCCCACTCCAACTCCCACGCCCGACCCCACTCCCACGCCTACGCCTACGCCCGACCCCGGCGATGACAACAACCCGCCCTACAACCCGCCCTACATCCCCCCTGTGGACCCGGACGACAGCGGTGTGTCTGACCTGCTGAACACCGACGACCACATCCAGTACCTGTTCGGCTATCCCGAAGGGACCTTCGGCCCGGAGAACAACATGACCCGCGCCGAGGTGGCCCAGATGTTCTACAACCTGCTGCTGGACCAGGACGTCACCATCACCAAGACCTTTGACGACGTTCCCGCCAACGCCTGGTACGCCAAGGCCGTGAACACTTTGGCCAGCCTGGGCGTTGTGTCCGGCGTGGGCAACGGCGACTTTGAGCCCGAGCGCTCCATCACCCGGGCGGAGTTCACCTCCATCGCCATGAAGTTCGCCGAGGGCAAGACCGGCGGCACCAACATCTTCTCCGACGTGAAGTCCACCGACTGGTTCTACCGCGCTGTGGTGAACTCCACCCAGTACGGCTGGATTCACGGCTACGGCGACGGCACCTTCCGTCCCAACAACCCCATCACCCGTGTGGAGGTCACTGCCATTGTGAACAACATGCTGGGCCGTGAGGCGGACGTGGACTTCGTCACCGAGCACTACGACGAGCTGAACCACTTCTCCGACTTGGCGGTCAACCATTGGGGCTACTACCACATTGTGGAGGCCACCAACGACCACGACTACACCAAGCCC
>FR893772.1 GCA_000435395.1 Firmicutes bacterium CAG:94 | reverse complement strand
AGCTAGGGAAACAGCGAAGCGCCTTTCCCGAACGGCGGAGTGCCGAGAAGGCGGCTTCCCGAAAGCTGGGATGCAAGCCAGCGGCGTGCCCTCTCCGTCCTCGCTAACGCGAGTCCACCTCCCCCAAGCTAACGCGAGTCCACTCTCGCCTGCCGGCTCGGTCAAGCGCTGAACGGTGCCCACTGGGCACCAGCGCCCCCCAAAGGGGGAGGCGAGACGAGGCTTTGCGCAAGCTTTGGGCGGCGCACATACTTAGCTCCCCCTTTGGGGGCCGCTGGCACCCCTGCCGCCTATTCCTCCCCGCTGCCGGTCGCGTCGGGCTCCAGGCTCCACTGCTCCAGCTGGGTTTCGTACTCCTCTTGGGTGATGGCCCCGCTGTCCAGGTCGGCTTGCAGGTCCGCCACAGCCTCCTCCGCGTAGTAGTCCACGTCGGCGGGGTACTCCTGGTTGATACGCTCCAGGCCTTGGCGCAGCGCTCCCAAGGTGAAGGTGGGTCCCAGGCCCATGGGGACGTTTGCCACTTCAATATTCAGCTCGGGGGTGTAGAGCACGTCCCCCAGGGGGTAAATGCCTTGGATGTCGCTGGTCAAGTAGTACTCCCCCGGCCGGGAGTCCTCCGTTTGCTGAAAGGCCGTCTGGTTGAGGAACAACAGGTAGGTATCGTTTTTCACAAAGGCGTGGGCGGGCTCCACACAGGTGACCTCCTGGCTGGTGTAGCCCCCCTCGTCCCGCAGGGTGACGGTGCCCTCCTCCGGGGCCTCACCCCGCAGTACGTCCAGCACCTGGAAGGTGCGGTAGGTGTAGGCGCTGCCCTCCTGGGGGCCGGCGCGGCCCAGGTAGTCGGCCACCACAATGAGGTTGGAGTACTTCTCCAGGTGCGCCAAATCAACGCCCATGTAGCTGCGGAAGTGTATCTGGCTGTTCAGCTGTTCCGGGTCGTCCAGAAGGGGCGGCTCCCCGCTGAACACGGGCTCCTCCCCCAAAAGCTTGGCGTACTTCTCCGGGCCGGGGGCTGGCTGGGGCGCCTCCATCCCCTCCAGCTCCGCCAGCAGCTCATCGGTGCTCAAAACGGCCTCGTCGTGGCCGTTGCGCAGGGGCATGGGGACGCTCCGCAGCACAGGCGTATCCCCCGCCGGGTACACCCCCTGCCACCCGCCGGTGAGGGTGTAGTAGTCCCCCTGGGTGGCGAAGGTGTCCCCCGCCCGGGGACGCTGCAAGAACAACAGGTACGCCTGCTGCTCGGCGAAGTCGTAATCATCGGCCACCACCGTCTTCACCTGGCCCACGGTGCCGCCCTCTGCCCGGAAGGTGAGGACATCTCCCGGCGCCTCGCCGCGATAGGTGTCCGTCACCTGGAAGAAATAATTGGTGAAGGTGGAAACCTCCCCATCGGTGCTTTTCACCTGGAAGCCCGGGGACTGCTCCAGCAGGAAGCCCATCACCACCAGGTCGGATTCATCCATAATATCCTGCAGAGACATGTGTTCCATGTCCCGCTCCAGCACAAACAGCTGCCGGCCGTCCTCGGCGGCCTCTTGCCGGACGATGGCGCCGGACTTGGGCACCCCGGGCTCCACCTGCAGCCGGGGCAGCAGCAGGCACAGGACAGCCACCAGCACCACGGCCACCAGGGCGGCGGAAACTATCCACAGTTTACGGTTCTTTTTCATAGAGCACCATCCTTTCACAAAGCAAAAAAACAGGGGAGGAGCACACACGCTTCCTCCCCTGTATTGTAGCAGATTTGGACGGGAAATACAATAAAATTCCGGAAACAATCAGCTGTTTTTTGGTTATTTTTCTGTTTGCCGGTGGATGTACATCCGGCTGTCCTGCTCCTCTCCGTCGCCCCGCACAGGGCACAGGTACTCCCAGCCGTAGCGCTCGTAAAAGGCGGTGTGGTCCGTCAGCAGGTACAAAGTGGGGTACCCCAGCTGGGCCATGTCCCGGCAGGCCAGCCCAAGCAGGGCCCCGGCAATGCCCTGGCAGCGGGCGTCCTCCTCCACGTACACGGCGCACAGGTTGGGGGAGAGGTCCCGCCGGGGGTGGAAGTCGTTTGCGATCACCCCCAGCCCGCCCAGGATGCGCTCCCCCTCTACCGCCAGGTACCACTGGGGCACCCCCCGGACAGCCAGGCACGCCTCCATGCTGGCACGGTAGGCCTCTTGGGGGATGCCCCACTTCTGGTGGAACCAGGCCGCGGCCGCCTCCAGCCAGCGGGGCTCCTCCCGCAGCTTCACAAAGCGTCTGTGTTCCATGAGGATGCCCTCCTTTCCCCACCAGTATACTACAGCGGCGGGGCGGGGGGAATTGTCTGGGATATCAAAATAACGCACATTCTCGTCAAATATCTGGATTGTTTCCCCAAGCCCCCCGTGCTAGAATGAAGACGAGCAACCAAAGGGGAGGCGCGCGCCATGTTCCAGATGAAGAAAGAGGCCTTTTCCGTCCTGGGCAAGGAGGGCTCCACCCAGCAGGGGCCCGGGTTTATCCAGGCCCTGTGGGAGGACGCCAACGGCCATTTCGCCCAGATAGCCCACCTGGCCAAGCGGGACGGGCAGGGCGACCTGCTGGGCGTGTGGGGGGCCATGACGGACATGTCCCGCTCCTTTTTGCCCTGGGAGGAGAACTTCCAGAAGGGCCTGTACCTGGCCGGGGTGGAGTGCGTGGACACCGCCCAGCCCCCGGCGGGCTGGACCAAGTGGACCATCCCGGGGTTTGAGTACCGGGTGGTGGAGCAGGGCCCCGGCGCCTTTGCCCAGGCCCTGGCGGCCCTTGCGGAGGAGGGGCTTCCCCTGGCCGGCGCCGTGCAGGAGCTCACCTTGCCCGCCGCGGGAAAGGAGTACCTCTGCTTCCCCGTCCGGAAGCTTTCGTAATTTTGTGATTCTTTGGGAGGAATGGCTATGGCATTCTATCAAGAGGGCAACGCCCTTGTCTATCAGTACGATTCGGAAACCCTGCGCATCGAGCCCTGGGGGGAGAACAGCCTGCGGGTGCGGGCCAGCAAAGTGGCCCCCATGCCCCAGCGGGATTGGGCCCTGACCCAGGCCGTGTCCCACAGCGCCCAGGTGACGGTGGGGGAGAGGGAGGCCTCCATCACCAACGGGCAGATTACCGCCACCCTCACCGCCGGGGGCTGGCTGAAGTTCTTCAACGCCCAGGGCAAGGAGCTGCTGCGGGAGTACAGCCGCAACCGCAAGGATTTGTTCGGCCCCACCTGCTCCGCTTTGGAGGTGGAGGCCCGGGAGTTCCGGCCCATCCCCAGCGGCGAGTACCAGCTCACCGCCCGGTTTGAGTCCTTGGACACGGAAGAGCGCATCTACGGCATGGGCCAGTACCAGCAGCCCTACCTGAACTTAAAGGGCACCGACTTGGAGCTGGCCCAGCGCAACTCCCAGGCCAGCGTCCCCTTCTTCCTGTCCTCCCGGGGCTACGGCTTTTTGTGGAACAACCCCGCCGTGGGCCGGGCCATCTTCGGCAAGAACATCACCTCCTTCCAGGCCGTGGCCACGGACATTTTGGACTACTGGGTCACCGCCGGGGACACCCCCGCCCAAATGGAGGAGCAGTACGCCGCCGTGGCGGGCACCGTGCCCATGATGCCCGATTTCGCCATGGGCTTTTGGCAGTGCAAGCTGCGCTACCAAACCCAGGAGGAGCTGCTCTCCATCGCCCGGGAGTACAAAAAGCGGGGGCTGCCCATCTCGGTGATTGTGGTGGACTTCTTCCACTGGCCCCTGCAGGGGGACTGGAAGTTCGACCCCACCTATTGGCCGGACCCCGACGCCATGATTGCCCAGCTGAAAGAGATGGGCATAGAGCTGATGGTGTCCATTTGGCCCACGGTGGATAAGCGCAACCCCCGCTACCGGGAGATGCTGGAGAAGGGGCTGCTCATCCGCACTGACAGGGGCGTGCGGGTGGCCATGGAGTTCCAGGGCAGCACCGTCCACTACGACGCCACCAACCCCGCCGCCCGGGACTATGTGTGGGGCATCGCCAAGGAGAACTACTACGACAAGGGCGTGCGCGTCTTCTGGCTGGACGAGGCCGAGCCGGAGTACACCGCCTACGACTTTGACAACTACCGCTACTACCTGGGGCCCAACACCAAGGTGGGCAACAGCTACCCCCTGTTTTACGCCAAGACCTTCTTCGACGGCATGCAGGCCCAGGGCCAGGAGAACATCATCAACCTGCTGCGGTGCGCCTGGGCGGGCTCTCAAAAGTACGGCGCCTTGGTGTGGAGCGGCGACATCCACTCCAGCTTTGAGAGCTTCCGCAACCAGTTCGCCGCCGGGCTGAACATGGGCATCGCCGGCATCCCCTGGTGGACCACGGATATCGGCGGCTTCCACGGCGGCGACCCCACCGACCCCGCCTTCCAGGAGCTGCTGGCCCGGTGGTTCCAGTACGGGGCCTTCTGCCCGGTGATGCGCCTCCACGGGGACCGCTATCCCACCCAGCCCCAGCAGGGCACCACCGGCGGGGCTACCTGCCTTTCCGGCGCGCCCAACGAGGTGTGGTGCTTTGGGGAGGAGGACTACGAGATCTGCAAGAAGTACATGTTCCTGCGGGAGCGGCTGCGGCCCTACATCAAGGAGCAGATGGCCGCCGCCCACGAAAAGGGCACCCCGGTGATGCGCCCGCTGTTCTACGACTTCCCCGGGGACAGCGCCGCCTGGGCCTGCGAGGACGCCTACCTCTTTGGCCCCAGCCTGCTGGTGGCCCCGGTGATGGAGGCGGGCCAGCGCCAGCGCAGCGTGTACCTGCCCGCCGGCGCCCAGTGGACCCACGTGTGGAGCGGCGAGACCTACGAGGGCGGCCAGACCGTCACCGTAGCCGCGCCCCTGGAGGAGATTCCCGTGTTCACCCGGGAGAAGGATTTGCTGCCGCTGTTTGGGGAAGAAAAGTAAAGTTTTTGCTCAAGCTTTTTTCAAAAAGCTTGC
>FR893771.1:34442-40831 GCA_000435395.1 Firmicutes bacterium CAG:94 | reverse complement strand
TGATTACCGCCAGCCCGGAGTTCTTCACAGGCCGAAGCAAGAAAGAAGTACAAGCCTACTTCACCGAAGCGGTAGCTTTTATGGAGAAGAAGGTGGGTCGGGGGAACATCTTTTCCGC
The DNA here is from genome assembly GCA_000435395.1 of Firmicutes bacterium CAG:94. Lineage (GTDB taxonomy): Bacteria > Bacillota > Clostridia > Oscillospirales > Acutalibacteraceae > Acutalibacter > Acutalibacter ornithocaccae. The sequence continues at coordinate 40,713 of FR893771.1, read as the reverse complement.
TGTGGTACACATGGATGAAAAAACACCTCACCTTCACCTGTGTTTTACCCCCATCACAGAGGACGGGCGGCTGTCTGCAAAGGAGATTTTGGGCAACCGGGCGCAGCTCTCCCAATGGCAGGACGAGTTTCACGCCCACATGAAAAAGGCGTTCCCCGTCCTCAGGCGGGGCGAGAGCGCCCTTGTCACCAAACGAAAGCACATTCCCACATGGCTGTTCAAACAGTCCGTAGACCTGACCCGCCAGCAGCAGGCCATAGAAAAGGCGGTATCTGAAATCGGGGTGCTGAACGCCGGGAAGAAGCGGGACGAGATTTTGGAGATGGTGGGACCGTACTTCTCCCGGCTGGAAAAGCATTTGGGACAGATGAAGAAGTACCAAGCCACCATCGACTATCTGACGCAGGAGAACGAGGGCTTGAAGGAAAAGGTCAACAGCGAAAAGAGCATACAGAAGCAGATGGAGGTGTTGACACTGAAAAAGGAAAACGAGCGGCTGCGGCGGTTTGTGGACAGTATTCCCCCTGAGGTGCGTCGGGTACTCAGAGAGCAACAGCGCCAGCAGCGACCCAAAGATCACGATCTGTAAACCATCTTTGAGAAATACGGAGGTACATTTGGTTAGAAGAAAAAAGCTGATCAATAACTCCGATATTCCCCAGCACCAGATCGAGGCGATAGCCCGCTGTATCATGCCGGACATTCTCGCTTTCTACGAGAGCGAGGAGGGCCAGCGGGAATTTGCCGAATGGAAGAAGCAGAGAGAAATGGAGAAGCAAGGGTCCAAAACAGAATAAAAGCATAGCATTTTGGATGACACCCCGCCTTTTTTGCATTTATGTGGCTTGCTTCTTTTTCCGTGGCCCCCTTGGCTTGGAGGTGGGCTTTCGCTTCACCCCGTTGCGGAAGTAGGCGGTTTCGTAACGGTCAAAGAAAACAAATAATCCGAACCCATCACCGATTGGAAATAGGTTCGGATTATATTGGTTTGGTGCGCGAGACGGGACTTGAACCCGTACGTCGTAGACACACGCACCTCAAACGTGCCTGTCTGCCAGTTCCAGCACTCGCGCATAACCAACGCTGGATATTATAGCACCCAGCGTTGCAAATGTCAAGATAGATTTTTCCTCGGCCCGAAAAATTACAGGAAGAGGCCCCGGAAAAACCGGAAGATGCGGCTGCCGTCCACGGTGTCGGGGCGGCGCTGGGCAAAGGCCATGCGCTCGGGATGCCACTGCACGCCGTAGATGCGCTTCTCCGGGCACTCCACCGCCTCGGGGACGCCATCGTCCACGGACACGGCTGCCAAATTCAAGTCCGGAGCAAGCCTCCCCAGGGCCTGGTGGTGGGCGCTGTTGACAGCGAACTCACGGCCGTACAAGGAGGAAAGGAACGTCCCCTCCCCCGCGGAAACCGTGTGGACGCGGTCGCCCCGCTCTGGGTCGCGGCGGTGATAGGAGACTGTGGGGAGGTCCTGAATCAAGTTGCCGCCCAGGGCCACATTGAGCAGCTGCACGCCCCGGCAAATCCCCAGCATGGGCTTGCCCCAGGCCAGAAACCGGGAGACAAGCTCCAGCTCTGCCGCGTCCCGCTGGAGGTCCGGCGCCTCGCTGCCCGCGGGGAGCTGGCCGTAACGGGCCGGGTCGATGTCGCCGCCGCCGGGAAGCAGCAGGCCGTCGCACTCTTCGGCTTGGGAAATATCCAGGCTGAACAAGCCCTCTAAGCCGCTGCCCTCCAAGGCGTTGGCGTAATTTTCCAGTTTATCCCGGCTGCCGTACACATAGATTTTTGGCATGGTAAAACCCCTCTTCCCAATAAGATTTTGTAAAAAGGCGGGGCCGCCGGGGGCGTCCCCTATTAACTATGCGCCTTTTGGAGAAAATAAGCAAGAGTTTTTTTAGGAGGAATCGGGATGAAACGGGAAGAATTTTCTCTGGCGCGGGGATTTGTGGCCTTTGGGGTGGCGGTGGCCTTGGTTTGCGACGCCGTAAGCGGCTGGAACCAGCGGCAATTTTTACGGGAGGCCGCCCCCGCCAACGCGGCGCCAGAACAGGACAGCGGGCAGCTGGAGGAGCCCTTGCTGGTGCTGGTCAACGGGGAGAACGCTGTGCCGGGAAGCTGGTGGTTTCTCCCCTACTTGGTGGACGACGAGGTGGTGGACCGGCGCATGGCCGAGGACCTCTCCGCCCTGTTGGAGGCGGCGGAGTCCCAGGGGGTGTGGCTGTGGGTGGCCTCGGGCTACCGCAGCCGCCGGCGGCAGGAGGACATTTTGGAAAGCGCCATCCAGGAGCGCATGGCCCAGGGGCTCACCCGGGAACAGGCCCGGGCGAAGGCTTTGGAGACCATCGCCCAGCCGGGCCACAGCGAGCACGAAACAGGCCTCGCTTTGGATTTCAACGACGTGAGCCAGGGCTTCCAAGAGACAGAGGCCTACCAGTGGCTGCGGCAGCACGGGGCGGCGTACGGGTTTATCCAGCGGTACCAAAGGGAAAAGGAGGACGTCACCGGGGTAAAAGCGGAGCCCTGGCACTTCCGCTATGTGGGGAGAGAGCACGCCCTGGCGATGGAGCGGCTGGGGCTGTGCCTGGAGGAGTACGTCCGCTGGCAAAGGGCCTTGGGCGGCCCCTAAAAAAACGCGGCGCTGTCTTGCCAAACCGCCCCAGGATGCGCTATAATAGGCCATACTGCACAGCCGCGGTTTTTGGCGGCAGGATTGAGAAACCGCGCTTCCCGCTGGGGAGCTGGAATAAGGAGAGAGTAGAACATGGCAGAAGTGAGAACAAGGTTCGCGCCCAGCCCCACGGGCTTTATGCACGTGGGCAACCTGCGCACGGCGCTGTACGAGTATCTGGTGGCCAAGTCCCAGGGGGGCAAGTTCGTCTTGCGCATTGAGGACACCGACCGGGAACGGCTGGTGGAGGGCGCCCAGGACGTGATTTACAAGACGCTGGAGCAGGTGGGCCTGCAGCACGACGAGGGCCCGGACGTGGGCGGCGCCTACGGCCCCTACATCCAAAGCCAACGCAAGGATTTGTACAAGCCCTACGCCCAGCAGCTGGTGAAGGAGGGCAAGGCCTATTACTGCTTCTGCACCAAGGAGCGGCTGGAATCCCTGCACAACGAGGAGGGCATCGGCGGCTACGACCGGCACTGCCGGGATTTGCCCCAAGAGGAGGTCCAGCGGCTGCTGGACGCGGGCACGCCCTACGTCATCCGGCAGAAGGTGCCCCTGACGGGCTCCACCACCTTTGAGGACGCGGTGTTCGGCTCCATCACCATTGAGAACAAGGAGATCGAGGACCAGGTGCTCCTCAAGGCGGACGGCTACCCCACCTACAACTTCGCCAACGTCATCGACGACCACCTGATGCACATCACCCACGTGGTGCGGGGCAGCGAGTACCTGACCTCCACCCCCAAGTACAACCTGCTGTATGAAGCCTTCGGCTGGGAGATTCCCACCTACGTCCACCTGCCCCTGATTATGGGCAAGAACGAGGACGGCTCGGTGTCCAAGCTCTCCAAGCGCCACGGCTCCACCAGCTTTGAGGGCCTGGTAGCCGAGGGCTATCTGCCCCAGGTTATCACCAACTACATCGCCCTGCTGGGCTGGGCCCCCAAGGACAACCAGGAAATCTTCTCCCTGGCGGAGCTGGAGCGGGCCTTTTCCATCGACGGCATCAGCAAGTCACCGGCTGTGTTCGACTATGACAAGCTCAACTGGTTCAACGCCGAGTACATCAAGGCCATGGGCGAGGAGGAGTTCACCGCCCACGCCATGCCCTATTACAAAGAGGTGTTCGGGGAGCAGGAGAAGCCCTGGGAGGTGCTGTACTCCATTTTGCCGGCGCGCATCACCAAGTTCCAGGAGATTCCCGGGCTGCTGCACTTCTTCCAAGCGCTGCCGGACTATCCCGTGGACTTTTTCGTGAACAAAAAGAGCAAGACCAACTTGGAGAACGCCCCCCAGATGCTGGAGGCGGCCCTCCCCGTGCTGGAGGCGCTGCCCCAGTGGGATGTGAATGCCATCCACGACGCCATGATTGCCCTGGCTGGGGAGCTGGGCGTGAAAAACGGCACCCTGCTGTGGCCGGTGCGCATCGCCGCGGCAGGCACCTTGGTGACCCCCGGCGGGGCCATGGAGATTTTGACCCTGCTGGGCCGGGAGGAGGCCCTGCGCCGGCTGCGCCTTGGCCTGGAAAAACTGAAAGGATAATGGGAAATCCCATTGCCTCATACAACGTAATCCCTTAGAAAGGAACCGTGAATGCAATGAGCGAGAAAATCAACTACAGCGAAATCCCTTCCACCAACTTCATCGACGACTTTGTGAAGGAGGACATGGGCCCCGGCGGACGCACCGAGGGGATGCAGGTGCACACCCGCTTCCCACCCGAGCCCAACGGCTACCTGCACATTGGCCACGCCAAGGCCATCTACATCGACTTTGGCACGGCCCAGCGCTTTGGGGGCATCTGCAACCTGCGCATGGACGACACCAACCCCGTCAAGGAGGACGTGGAGTATGTGGACGCCATCAAGGAGGACATCCACTGGCTGGGGTATGACTGGGACGACCGGTTCTACTATGCCTCCGACTACTTTGAGGCTATGTACAAGGGGGCCGAGGAGCTCATCGAGAAGGGCCTGGCCTACGTCTGCGAGCTGACCCCCGAGCAGATGAAGGAGATGCGCGGCGACCTGACCACCCCCGCCCAGAGCCCCTATCGGGACAGGCCCAAGGAGGAAAGCCTGGATTTGTTCCGCCGCATGCGGGCCGGGGAGTTCGAGAACGGCCGCTACACCCTGCGGGCGAAAATCGACCTGGCCTCCGGCAACTTCAACATGCGGGACCCTGTCATCTACCGCATCAACCACACCAGCCATCACCGCACCGGGGACAAGTGGTGCATCTACCCCATGTACGACTACGCCCATCCCTTTGAGGACGCCATGGAGTGCATCACCCACTCCCTGTGCTCTTTGGAGTTTGAGGACCACCGGCCCTTCTACGACTGGGTGATTCAGAACGTCACCCTGCCCAGCAAGCCCCGGCAGATTGAGTTTGCCCGGCTCGGCATCAACAACACGGTGATGAGCAAGCGGAAGCTCCGCGCCCTGGTGGAGGGCAACTACGTGGACGGCTGGGACGACCCCCGCATGCCCACCATCTGCGGCCTGCGGCGCCGGGGCTACACCCCCGCCTCCATCCGCAACTTCAGCGAGCGCAACGGCGTTTCCAAGGTGAACTCCACGGTGGAGTACGCCTTCTTGGAGTACTGCCTGCGGGAGGACCTGAACCAGAACGCCCGCCGGGCCATGGCTGTGCTGGACCCCATTAAGCTGACCATCACCAACTACCCCGCGGACAAGACCGAGCTGTTCGACGTGGAGAACAACCCCAACAAGCCCGAGGAGGGCACCCGGCCGGTGAGCTTCTCCCGGACGGTGTACATCGAGCGGGAGGACTTTTTGGAGACGCCCATCCCCAAGTACAAGCGGCTGTACCCCGAAGGGCCCGAGTGCCGCTTGAAGGGCGCTTACCTCATCCGCTGCACCGGCTGCAAGAAGGACGAGGCGGGCAACGTGGTGGAAGTGTTCGCCGAGTACGACCCGGAAAGCCGGGGCGGCAACCCCGCCGACGGCCGCAAGGTGAAGGGCGCCACCATCCACTGGGTGAACGCCGCCGACGCCGTGGACGCCGAAGTGCGGCTGTATGACAACCTGTTCACTGTGGCCAACCCCGACGAGGGCAACTTCCTGGACTACCTGAACCCGGACTCCCTGAAGGTGCTCACCGGCTGCAAGGTGGAGAAGTGCCTGGCCGAGGCCAAGCCCGGGGAGAGCTATCAGTTCCTGCGGCAGGGCTACTTCTGCGTGGACAATAAGGACTCCAAGCCCGGCGCGCTGGTGTTCAACCGTTCCGTAAAGCTGAAGGATAGCTTTAAGCCGGAGAAATAAGGTAATAAACGGGGACCGAACGTAAAGTTTTTGCTCTTCTCGTCTGCCGACTCGGTCGGCTGTTGGGCAACGTCCCACTGGGACGTAACAGCCTTTTTACAAAAAGCTTGCTGGGGCGCTGGTGCCCGGCGGGCACCGTCCAGCGCTTGACAGAGCCGTTACCGTTAGGCGAGAAGGGGCAGCGCCCCACGGTCTTAAAAGCCGCGCAGCGGCTAAAAAGAAGAACCAGCAGACAGGGGCCAGCGGCCCCGCCTCTGCGGCCGGTTCCCTCCCATAAAAGGCTTCTTCCATAAACTGAGAAGGGCTG
>FR893771.1:29015-34419 GCA_000435395.1 Firmicutes bacterium CAG:94 | reverse complement strand
AAGGGCTGCCGCAGATGCGGCAGCCCTTCGTTTGCTGTTGGGTGGGTCACTGGAAAAACTCCTCCATGGCGCGGCCGTACAGCTGGGAGAGCAGGTATAAATCCTCCACGCTGGGGGTGGTCTTCCCGGTTTCGTAATAGGTGTAGGTCGCCCGGTTGACCCCGAGCTGCCGGGCAATCTGCTCTTGGGAAAAGTGGGCCTCTTTGCGGAACTTTTTCAGATTTTGGCGCAGGGCTTCTCGCAGCATTTCACCGTGTAATTTTTTCACAATAACCACCTCTTTGCTCTCATCCTATCACAACTCGGCAGATTGTGCAACATTTTGTAATGCAATCGTAGTACATATTTTAGAGGGAGTTTGTAATACGCTATGTATGTCAAACGCATTACAAATCGAAATGCCGCTGAGGTGCTTATGAGAGACTTCCACATCCCCAAAATTCCCGCAACCACCAACAAATCCATCCGCTTCCCCAACGATGTCATCGACAAGGTGGAGGAAGCCATCCGCGGCACGGACTGCACCTTCTCCGCTTTTGTAGTGGAAGCGGTCCGCGTTGCGCTGGAGAACTTGCAGGAACAAAAAGAGCGCGCGCAACAGGAGAACGAGTAAAGGGAAAGCCCTCCGGGTTCTGGCCGGGGGGCTTTTTGCTGCCATCCAAACAAAAAACGGAGGGGCTGGTGCCTCTCCGCTTTTCTATTTCTGGGCAAGGCGCTGTCTCTCCCCTGCCGCTGTTCCGATTACAAGGGGAGGTAGCCCACCTTTTTCATCACCTTCTGCAAGGTCTTGCGGGCGATGCGCTGGGCCTTGGGGGCGTTGTCCTTGTAGCACTGCTCCAGGTAGGCCTTGTCGCCGATGAACTGCCGGAAGCGCTCCTGGATGGGGCGCAGCTCCTCGATGACGGCCTCGGCCACGGCGGGCTTGAAATCGCCGTAGCCCTTGCCCTCGAACTCCTGCTCGATCTCCTCCATGGTCTGGCCGGTGATGGTGGAGTAGATGGCCATCAGGTTGCTGACGCCGGGCTTGTTCTCCGGGTCGAAGCGGACGCAGGCGTCGCTGTCGGTGACGGCCCGCTTGAACTTGCGCAGGATGGTGTCCGGGTCGTCCAGCACGGCCACAAAGGCGTTGACGTTCTCATCGGACTTGGACATCTTCTTGGTGGGGTCCTGCAAAGACATGATGCGGGCGCCGTGCTTGGGGATGATGGGTTCCGGCACGGTGAAGGTGGGGCTGTACAGGCCGTTGAAGCGCTCGGCGATGTTGCGGGTCAGCTCCAGGTGCTGCTTCTGGTCGGCGCCCACGGGGACGTAATCCGCCTGGTACAGCAAAATGTCCGCGGCCATCAGGCAGGGGTAGGTGAACAGGCCGGCATTGATGTTGTCGGCGTGCTTAGCGGATTTGTCCTTAAACTGGGTCATGCGGGAGAGCTCGCCGAACTGGGTGTAGCAGTTGAGCACCCAGGCCAGCTGGGAGTGCTCCGGCACCTGGCTTTGGATGAAGAAGATGCTCTTTTCCAGGTCGATGCCCATGGCCAGCAGCAGGGCGTAGGCCTCCAGCACGTTCTTGCGCAGGGCGGCAGGCTCCTGGCGCACGGTGATGGCGTGGAGGTCCGCCAGGCCGTAGACGCATTCGTAATCTTCCTGCAGGCGGACGAAATTCTTCAAGGCCCCCAGGTAGTTGCCCAGGGTAAAGGTGCCCGTGGGCTGGATTAGACTGAGGACCCGTTTTTTCTGTTGTGCTTCCATTGTGATTCTCTCCTTACTTGGTCATTTCCTCATAGGTTTGGGCCAGCAGGCGGATGCCCTCGGTGAGCTGCTCGTCGGTGGGGGTGGAGAAGTTGATGCGGAAGGACTGGCAGGGCTCGCTCTCGTCGGTGAGGAAAGCGGTGCCCGGCACCACGCACACCTTGTGCTCCGTGGCCTTTTTGACAAACTCCAGCATATCCACCCCGGCGGGCAGGGTGCACCAGGCGAACAGGCCGCCCTCAAAATGGCTCCAGGTGATGCCCAGGGGCTTGAAGTACCGCTCCATAGCCTCCAGCAGGATGGAGCTCTTCCGGCGGTAAATGGCCCGCAGGTTTTCCAGGTGGGCCTCGAAATCGTACTCGGTCATAATGCGGTGGCAGACGATCTGGGCCCACATGTTGGAGTGGACATCCTCGCCCTGCTTGCACACCACCATCTTTTGCAGGACCGCCTTGGGGCCGATGGCGTAGCCCACCCGCATGCCGGGGGAGATGACCTTGGAGAAGGAGCCGGCGTAGACCACCACGCCCTCGGTATCCAGGGACTTGATGGAGGGCACGTCCTCCCCGGCAAAGCGCAGGTCGCCGTAGGGGTTGTCCTCCAAGATGATGACGTTGTGCTCCCGGCACAGCTCATAGACTTTCTTGCGCTTCTCCAGGCTCATGGTGATGCCGGAAGGGTTCTGGAAGTTGGGGATGGTGTACAGGTACTTCACGTTTTTCTCGGTGTTCAGGGCCTCCTCCAGCTTTTGGGTGTCGATGCCGTCCTCCTCCATGGGGATGCCCACCAGTTTGGCCCGGTAGGAGCGGAAGGTGTTCAACGAGCCGATGAAGCTGGGGGCCTCGCACAGGACGGTGTCCCCCTCGTTGAGCAAAGTCTTGGTGAGGAGGTCCATCACCTGCTGGGCGCCGCTGGTGATGAGGATGTCATCGTCCTGGGTGCCCACATGGTGCTTTTGGGCCATGTAGCCCATCAGGTGCTGGCGCAAGGGGGTGTAGCCCTCTGTAACGCCGTACTGGAGGGCGTCGATGGGGGTGTTTTGCAGCAGCTCCTGGGAAATCTTCCGCACCGCCTCGTAGGGGAAGGCGTCCGGGGCGGGGTTGCCCGCGGACAGGGGGATGACGCTGGGGTCGGAGGAGTTTTTCAAAATCTCCCGGATGGCGGAGGGCTTAAGGCTCTTCACACGTTCTGAAAACTGGTATTCCATGTTTCGCTCCACTCACTTTCTTGTTTCAAGATTGCGGCAACAAAAAAAAGCCCCTCCCCGCCTTGTTTCCAAGGACTGGGGACAGGACTTGCCTGCGGTGCCACCCACGTTTGGCAAAAGGCGCGCTTTTGCCCACTTTTACGCTCCTTAACGCGGAACACGTCGGGCCCTACTGCCCAAAGGGGGTTGGGGCCCGCCCTGGCGGGGCCATTGGCAGCCTGCCCCCCGCCGCCTTTGCAGCGCCGGCGGCTCTCTGGAGAGGGGTGAGGGCTGTTACTTCTCCCGCTTTGTCGGTTTTTGGATATTGGCCTTATTATACTCCCCAGAGGGGGAAATGTCAAACCCATATAGCGCAAATGTCAATAGGGTGGAGCAAATACTCCCCAGGGGGAAAATGTCAAAGGGAAAAGCGGGAAAGGGCAAGTTACCATAATATGTTGTCATAAGTTTTTTGCGGGCCGCTTCGGCAGCAGGCCGGGGGATGTCCCCGCAAAGGGTGGGAAAGGGAGTTTTCCCCAGCAAAGCGACAGGAACGCCCCTCCCGGAAGTGACAGGATATTTTGGGGCGGGAAGGTATAATCCACTCAAAGCCGAAAACGGTTTCCATAATTTTTCTTGAGGCGGTGTTATACAGTGGAACAGACAAAACTTGGCCGGTTTTGGGACAGGGTCCGGGAGGCCTTTTCCTCCCCCTATGCCCGCAAAGCCATCCTCAACACAGCCAGCTTTTTGGGCGGGATGCTATGCTCCCGGGGGCTGGTGTTTGGCAAATTCGCGCCCTTTGGGGTGGCTGCGGTGGCAAGCGTCCCCCGGGAGGGGCTGTGGGCCGCGGCGCTGGGGGCTTTCCTGGGGTACCTGCTGCCCTCCCCTGCCGCGGTGCCTGTGCGGTACGCGGCTGCCATTTTGGCGGTGACTGCCATCCGGTGGTCCCTGTCGGAGCTGAAAGGGCTGAACAATCACGCGCTGTTCGCGCCTATCGTCACCTTTTTGCCCCTGCTGCTGACGGGGATGACCTTGGTGCTGCTCAACGGCTCTTTAAACTACACCGCGGCCCTGTATGTGGCGGAGTCCTTTTTGGGGGCGGGGTGCGCCTACTTCCTGCGGCGGGCCGCCAACCTGCTGCTGGGCCTCACCGGCGACGGCAAGCGCCGCTCCAGCCCTGTGTACGACAGCGGGGACCTGGCGGCGCTGGTGGCCTCTGTGGGGGTGGTGGTGCTCTCCTTCTCTGGGATTACCTTTGGGGGCGTGTCCCTGGGCAGGATTCTGCTGGTGCTGCTGGTGCTCACCTGCGCCCGGCTGGGCGGCGTGGGCGGCGGCACCGTGGCCGGGGTTGCCGCTGGGGTGATTCAGGGGCTTTCCACGGCGGGGCTCTCCTACCTCTCCGGGGCCTACGGCCTAGGCGGGCTTATGGCGGGGGTGTTCTCCCCCATGGGCAAGCTGGCCACGGCGGTGGCCTTTATCCTCTCCCACGGGGTGGCCTCCATGCAGGTGGGGGCGGGCTCTCAGGAGACGATTTTGCGGGGCGCCATAGAAGTGGGCGCGGCCACCATCCTGTACATGGCGCTTCCCAGGAGCCAACGGCTGGCCCAGCTGTTCGGCGTGCGCAAGGACACCCTCAGCGGCGGGGCCCTGCGGGGGAACATTGTGCTGCGGCTGCGTTACGCGGCGGAGGCCCTCGGCCAGGTGCATACCTCGGTGGAGGAGATTTCCCAGAAGCTCTCCACCATCTGCGCGCCCAACCTTCAGGGGGTGTACGACCGCTCGGTGGAGGCCATCTGCGCCGGGTGCAGCGCCCGGGGGGCCTGCTGGCGCAAGCACAAAGAGGAGACCCTGGCAAACTTTGGCCAGCTGACCAAAACCCTGCGGGAAAAGGGCCGAGTGGACACAGTGGACTTTACCAAGGCTTTCTTAGAGCGCTGCGGGCGCTCGGGGGAGATGCGGGACGAAATCAACAAGAACTACGGCCGGTACCTGCTTAAGGAGGCCGCCGAGCTGCGGGCCGCCCAAATCCGGGAGGTGGTGGAGGAGCACTTCCAAACCACCGCGGACATCTTAGAGGAGATGGCCGGGGAGTTCTCCCAGTACCAAAGCTTTGACGAGGAGGCCGCCGCCCGGGTGAAGGAAATCCTGGTGGACAACGGCATAGAGCCCTTGGAAGTGTGCTGCCGCCTGGACCGCTTCGGCCGCATGACGGTGGAGGCGGAAATCTCCCGGCAGCGGCAGCGGCGGGTAAACCGGGCGGTGTTCACTCGGGAGGTGAGCGCCGCCTGCGGGAGGGTGTTCTCCCCGCCCTGTGTCAGCGACGCCGGGGAGACCTGCCGCCTGCAGATGTGCCAGCGTCCTGCCTACGACGTGGCCCGGGGGTTCTCCCAGTACAGCGCGCGGAACGGGGCCTTCTGCGGGGACAGCGCCTGTGTATTCGCCGACGGCAGCGGCAGGCTGGGGGCGGGG
>FR893771.1:11574-28906 GCA_000435395.1 Firmicutes bacterium CAG:94 | reverse complement strand
CTGCTGAAGGCGGGCATCGGCTTTGACAGCATGCTGCAAACGGTGAATTCGGCGCTGATTGCCAAAAGCGGGGACGAGTCCTTGGCCACCTTGGACATCGCCTGTGTGGACCTGTTCACCGGCTCCTTGGAGCTGCGCAAGGCTGGGGCTGCCTGCACCCTGCTGCGCCGAGGCAAGAAGGTGGAGTTTATCGAGGCCTCCAGCGTGCCGGTGGGCATACTGCCCCAGGTGGAGTTCGCAGCCTACCGGCGGGAGCTCTCCCCCGGGGACGTGGTGCTGCTGGTCTCCGACGGGGTGACGGCCTGCGGCCAGGAGTGGCTGGAGGATTTGGTGCTCCACTGGGACGAGGAGGAAAACCCCAACCTGCTGGCCCAACGGGTGACAGACGAGGCCCGCAAGCGCCGCAGCGACGGCCACGAGGACGACATCACCGCCCTGGCGCTGGTGCTGAAATAATAGGAGAGGCCAAGCCCACTTTCGGCTTGGCCTCTCTTTTTATGTACCGCGCTTTTTAGGCTGGGTGTAACCCAGGGCCTGTTGGCTGTCTCCCAGGCCGGCGGTGGTGGGGTCGGTGACGCAGCTCCACAGGGAACAGGCCACCGCCACCACAATCACCGGGTTGAGCACCGCCTGGCGCAGTGCCTCCCACAGGGCGGGCCAGGTGGTCATGTCCTCCCACTGCAGGCCCAGGCCCACCAAGATGGGCGACACCACCGCGGCGGCCACCTGGGCCCAGAACACCGGGTTTTTCATGCGGACTTTCCAGTTAATGGCTTTCATAGGCACCTCCTTTCTGCTCTAATAGGGACAGGCGGTTTTCGCAATGGCTCACCCGCCCGCCCAACTGGCACTGGGTTTCCTCCCACTTCCGCCGCAGATTGCGGTCCTCCCCCTCCAGCATGTCCAGGCGGTGGAGGACGTGCTCCAACATGGCGGAGAGCCGGGCGATGGTCCCGTTGAGCTTGACCAGCGGCCCGCCCACCGCGGCGGCCAGCGCCGCCAACACGGACAGGGTCGTCACAACGGTCCAGGGCTCCATGGTGTTTCCCTCCTTTCAATGGACACAAAAGGCGTGCTCTCCTGGGGCGCGGCGGGGACTCTGTCCCGCACGTAGTAGGCAATGGCAAGGCTCATGACGCAGTCGTCGTGGGCGCCCACCTGGGCCTCTGGCCGGCCGTTCTCGTTGCGCACAAAGGTGAGCATCTCGTTTAGCGTGTCTTTGTCGTGGAGCCACTCTGCGTGCTCCCGGGCCACCTCCACCAGCCCGGCGATGACCAGGGGCCGGGTGACGCTGCTGGTTTTGAAGCCGTAGCTCTGCCGCGGGCGGTGGGTGAAACTGTCCTCCGCCTGGCGCACGTACTGCCGGGGGTAGCGCAGCCGCTCCAGCTCCCGGATGGGGTAGCTGGAGAAGTTGGCCTCGGTGGCGATGAGGGCTGTGTTGTAGGTGACGCCCAGGCAGTACAGCTGCTTGGCGAAAAGGTCCTCGTCCATCTGGCCCCGGATGGTGCACACCTGCCGGCCGCTGCCGTGGCATACCACCTGGCCCACGTTGAAGTCCGAGCCCTCCCCGGCGGTGTCCGCGCCGATGACGTAGGCCTCCCCTGGGGCCGGCTCCTGGTAGATTTGGATGGGCCCCGCGGGGGAATCCACCCACTTGATGGTGCTGTTGTCAATGAGCACCTCGTTGCTCTGGGAGTTGTACCAGGTGGAGAACACAAACTCCCCCCGTTTCACCGGGCCGGCCAGCTGGGAAAGGCGCTCCGTCACCTTTTGGGCGTCGAAGATGGTCTGCCCCAGCACGCCCCACTCCCCCAGGCAGTACACGGAATAGTAGTAGGGGTCGGTGGCTTTGTAGCTCTCCAAGGTGGCCTTGTAGTCCTCGTCCAGGAAGCGGTTGTCCTTGTAGGTGGACTTCACCACCAAAGCACGGGGGTCCTGCCTGTCGAAGAAGCGGCGTTTCAGCCAGTGCAGCACGGACACAGGGTTGAAGGTGAGCACCATCTGCTTGTGCGTCCCTTTGCCCCGCAGGCGTACATCCAGCTGGTTGAAGTCCTCCTCCCGCACTTCGGAGGCCTCCTCCACCCAGATGTCCGTCAGCTCCCCTTTGGGGAAGGTGATAGATTTCAGCTTCTCCGTGTCGTCCAGGCCCTTGAAGATGACGCTGTTGCCGTTGGCGCAGGTGATGCGCAAATCCGACTCCTTACAGGTGAACAGCGCCGACAGGCCCCAGCGGGAAATCACCTGGCGGAACAAGGCGAAAGTGCTGTCCCGGTTGGTGGCCGCCACCGCCCGCACCACCAAAAGGTTGCACAGGGGCAGCGTCAGCAGCCGGTAGAGGAACCGCTGCACCGCAAAGACGCTTTTCCCACTGCCTGCCCCGCCGTACAGGAGCAGGTAGCGGTGGCTGTCCTCCCGGAGAAGGGGGTAGAACTTGGAGTTAAAGGCCTTTTTGGGGATGATGATGTTCATGCCTCCCCTCCTTCCCCGTCCTCCACCTGGACTGTGATGGGCCCCAAGTCCGGGGCGGACCGCTCCCCGTAGCCAAAGGCGGTCTGGAGGATGAACCGCGCCCCCGAGGCCGTCTCCTTGCGGCAGGCGGCCTGCAGCGTCTCCTCCTCCACCCAGGAGGCGGCCCACTCCAGCAGCTGGGAAACGCGCCCCCCTTGGGCGGCGGCGAAGCGCTCCAGCTCCCCCCGGCTGGAAAAGCCCAGGGCCAAAGCCAAGCCTGGCAAGGTGGGGAGCCGCTGGCCCTCACAGCTTTCCAGGTACTGGAGCACAGCCGCCTCCAGCGCGCGGGGGCTGCGGGGCCGTTTGGGGCGCTTCCGTTCCATGGGCTTCACCCCCCAGCAGCCGGGCGTACTCCTTCTTTAGGACCTCCAGCTCCCGGCGCTGGGCTGGGGTGAGGTCCCCTTTCCCCGCCAGGCGCTGCATCTCCCCCGCCACCATGCGCCGCAGGTGGATGCGGAAGGGGCAAATCCCCCGCCGGCAGCGGGGCGCGCCCTTTTCCTCCCCATAGTACCGGCAGGTGCCGGGATAGGGGCAGGCATGCAGTTGCATAGACATTCCTCCTTTTCAAGTCTCCTCCCCGGCGAAGCACAGGGCGCACACCCGGGCATAGGCGTACCGGGCCTTGCCCACGGTCCAGCGGTGGCCCAGCTCCGCCACGATTTGCTTCCAGGGGATGGGCGCGCCGTGCTCCAGCACCTTCTGGGCCACAAGCCTGGCCTTGGGGTCCGGCAGGCGGCTGGGCAAGGCCTGGGCCTCCTCCAAAAGCTGCCGCAGCTGGCGGGCCCGGGCGCTTTCCCCGGGGCGAGCTGCCAGGGCGGCAAGCTCCTCCCCCAGGTAGGCGGCCTGCTCGAACTCCCCCCGGGTCACAGGCAAGAGGCCGCCCGACGCTGGAGCACGTGGGCCGTGGCTTGCAGGTCGTCCCGGATTTCCATCAGCGCGCCCATGCGCACCCACAGGTCCGCCTCCCGGTGGGCGCGGTTCTCCCGGCGCAGCTGCTCCAGGCGGCGGTCGATGCGCGCCACCTCCTCCAGATACTCGCTGGCCATGCGTTTGTAATCCATAGCTGGCCCTCTCCTTCCCATTCTGGAATGTGGGGCCCAAAAGATTTACTCTTTTGAGACCCTGTTTTCAGTTTATTACTCTTTTGAGTATTTGTCAAGAGATTTTTATTCTTAAGAGTAATTCATGCTTGACTTTTTCCTCAATTTGCGGTATTCTAGGGGCAGAAGGCAGGTGAAGCGCATGACATTCCTGGAAAAGCTGGAGGCCCTGCTGGAGCGGGAGCACCTGAACCGGCGGACGCTCTCCTTGAAAACGGGCATCCCCTACACCACCATTGACAACTGGTACAAACGCAGCTATGAGGGGCTGAAGCTCTCCACCGCGGGGAAGCTGGCGTCTTTCTTCGGCACCACCACGGACTACTTCCTGCGGGAGGAGCTCACCGACCCGGACTACGGCAAGACGGCGGGGTTCCAGGTGGAGTTCTCCGAGATGGGCCTGCTGCAAAAGTACCGCGCCCTGGACACCTACGGCAAAAAGGCGGTGGAGGCCGTGCTGGACACCGAGCACGACCGCATGACCCACACAGCCCAGCGGGAGCAAAAGGGCTGGATAACCTACATCACCTGCTACGATTTGGCGGTGTCCGCGGGCACAGGCGAGCCCTTGGGCGACACCTATTACACCACGAAATTGGAAATCCCCACCCAGCGGGTGCCGGAGAACGCCCACTGCTGCCTGCGGGTCAACGGGGACAGCATGGAGCCCGCCTACAAGGACGGGGACATTGTGTTCATCCAGCGGGTGGAGGACGGCGCCCTGCGGGAAGGGGAAGTGGGCATCTTCGCCCTAAACGGCGAGGGCTACATCAAGCAGCTGGGGCACCGGCAGCTGCTCTCCTTCAACCCCAAGTACCCGCCCATCGCCGTGGGGGCCTATGACAGGCTGGAGTGCCAGGGCCGGGTGCTGGGGAAGCTGTGAGCACTGCTAACCTTTTGGAACCAGCTGTTTGCAAATTGGAAGCACTAGAAATGCGAAAAGCGGTTGATTTCAACCGCTTTTTCCTCTATAATAGACACCAGTATGCAGGAAGCTATCCCCCAAGCTGCTTTTGGGGGATGCTTTCTGCCGCAAAGGAGTTTTGGCCTATGTACCGAATTGTGAAAAAACAGGTGCTCAACCCCACCGTCACCCGGATGGACATTGAGGCGCCCCTTATCGCCAAAAAGGCTGAGCCGGGGCAGTTCATCATCCTGCGGGTGGACGAGAAGGGCGAACGCATCCCCCTGACTGTGGCGGACTTCGACCGGGAAGCGGGCACCGTGACCATTATTTTCCAGATCGTGGGCGCCACCACGGAAAAGCTGAACCACCTGGAGGAGGGCGACTGCCTTCAGGATTTTGTGGGCCCCCTGGGCCGCCCCTCGGAGACGGAGGGCCTGAAAAAGGTGGCCGTCATCGGCGGCGGCGTGGGCTGCGCCATCGCCTACCCGGTGGCGAAAAAGCTCCACCAGCAGGGCGCGGAGGTCCACTCCATTGTGGGCTTCCGGAACAAGGACCTGGTCATCCTGGAGGAGGAGTTCCGGGCGGTCAGCGACAAGTTTGTCATGATGACCGACGACGGCTCCTATGGTGAGAAAGGCCTGGTGACCAACGCCCTGGAGAAGCTCATCGGCGAGGGCGAGACCTACGACGAGGTCATCGCCATCGGCCCCCTGGTGATGATGAAGTTTGTCACCCAGCTGACGAAACAGCACAACATCAAAACCGTGGTGAGCATGAACCCCATTATGATTGACGGCACGGGCATGTGCGGCGGCTGCCGCCTGACCGTGGGCGGCAAGACCAAGTTCGCCTGCGTGGACGGCCCGGACTTTGACGGCTTTGAGGTGGACTTTGACGAGGCCATGGCCCGGGGCACCATGTACCGGGACTTTGAGCGCCACGCCTATGAGGAGACCTGCAACCTGTTTCAGAAGGAGGTGAAGTGAGATGCCCAACATGTCTTTGAAGAAAAACGAGATGCCCTCCCAGGCGCCGGACGTGCGCAACAAGAACTTCCTGGAGGTGGCCCTGGGCTACACCGAGGAACAGGCCCTGGACGAGGCCCAGCGCTGCCTGCACTGCAAGAACAAGCCCTGCGTGGCTGGATGTCCTGTGGGCATCCACATCCCCGATTTTATCGCCAAGGTGGCGGAAGGGGATTTTGAGGCCGCTTACCAAATCATCACCCAGCAGAGCTCCCTGCCCGCCGTGTGCGGCCGGGTGTGTCCCCAGGAGACCCAGTGCGAGCAGAAGTGCGTGCGGGGCATTAAGGGTGAGCCGGTAGGCATTGGCCGCCTGGAGCGGTTCGTGGCCGACTGGCACAACAAGAACGTCTGCGAGGCGCCCCGCAAGCCCGCCCCCAACGGCCACAAGGTGGCGGTGATTGGCTCCGGCCCCTCAGGGCTGACCTGCGCCGGGGATTTGGCCAAGAAGGGCTACGCCGTCACGGTGTTCGAGGCGCTGCACACCGCCGGCGGCGTGCTGGTGTACGGCATCCCGGAGTTCCGGCTGCCCAAGGACATTGTGCAGAAGGAGATTGACGGCTTGAAAGCTCTCGGCGTGGACGTGCAGACCAACATGGTCATCGGCCGGGTGCTGTCCATCGACGAGCTGCTGGAGCAGGGCTATGAGGCTGTATTCATCGGCTCCGGCGCGGGGCTGCCCCGGTTTATGAACATCCCCGGGGAGAACTTGAAGGGCGTCTACTCCGCCAACGAATTTTTGACCCGCGTCAACCTGATGAAGGCCTACCAGCCTGGCAGCGACACCCCCATTGAGCACGCCAAGCGCGTGGCAGTGGTGGGCGGCGGCAACGTTGCCATGGACGCCGCCCGGTGCGCCAAGCGCCTGGGGGCAGAGGAAGTGTTCATCGTCTACCGCCGCTCTGAAAAGGAGCTGCCCGCCCGGGCCGAGGAAGTGGAGCACGCCAAGGAAGAGGGCATTGTGTTCCACCTGCTGAACAATCCCACCCAGATTCTGGGGGACGAGAACGGCAATGTAAAGGGCATGGAGTGCATCCGCATGGAGCTGGGCGAACCGGACGCCTCCGGCCGGCGGCGGCCTGTGGAGGTCCCCGGCAGTGAGTTCACCTTGGACGTGGACTGCGTGATCATGGCCATTGGCACCTCCCCCAACCCGCTGATTAAGTCTACCACGGAGGGCTTGGAGACCCAGAAGTGGGGCGGCATCATCGTCAACGAGGAGACGGGCCTCACCAGCCGGGAGGGCGTGTACGCCGGCGGCGACGCGGTCACCGGCGCTGCCACGGTGATTCTGGCCATGGGCGCCGGCAAAACAGCCGCAACGGCCATTGACCAGTACATCCAAAGCAAGGCGTAAGAGAAATAAAAGAAGGACCGGAAAGGCTGCGGCCTCCGGTCCTTTTTGCTGTTTACGAGAGGGCGTACCGCCGGACGGCCTGGGCCAGGCCGTTCTGGTCGTGGGGGGCGGTGAGGAACCGGGCGGCGGCTTTGGCCTCTGGGGAGCCGTCCCCCATGGCCACGGACACCCCGGCGTACTGGAGCATGGTCACGTCGTTGCCGTTGTCCCCCAGGGCCATGACCTTTTCCCGGGGAATCCCCAAGCGCTCCGCCAGGGCCCGCAGGGCGCTGCCCTTGTCGGCGCCTTGGGCGTTGACCTCGATGTTGTCCGGGATGGAGGAGGTGAGGACCAGGCCGCCCAGGGCCTCCAGGCGCTGCCAGACCTCCTGGCGCAGGGCCGGGGTGGGCAGGTAGGGCAAGTTGATTTTCTCCGGCTGGAGGCCGCTCTCCTGGAGGTGGCCCCCCAAGGCGGGCACCAGGCAGTAGTCCTTATCCAAGAAGTGACGCTTGCTCTCCGGCAGGCCGAAGTGGGTGAAGGCACGCTCCGGGTCGCCCTGGCGGGTGGTGGCCTTGCCCTGGCTGTAGTACTCCACAAACAGGTCGTACTCCTCCAGCACCGCCTGGACCTGCCGGGCCTTTTCGTTGGGGATGAGCCGCTGCCACACCGCTTCCCCGGTGGCCAAGTCGTAGACGCCGGCGCCGTTGGCGGTGATGGCGTAGCGCACTCCCGGCAGGGCGGTGATTTCCCGCGGGAGGAAGTCCTTCATCCGGCCAGAGGCGGGCACCAGCAAAATGCCCTGGGCGGCGGCATCCTCCAAGGCCAGGCGGTTTTCCTGTGGCAGGTACTGGTGCTGGGTGATGGTGGTGCCGTCCAAATCAAAGGCGAGTAAGGCGATGTTCATGTGAGCTCCCCCATTTCTAATTGCTCCCTCGATTATAGCACAAGGCGGGTGTGTGTGCAATTTGCCCTGTGTAAAAAAGAAAAACGGCCTGGCCGCGCCAGACCGCTTTCCCCCTGGGGTTTTACTTGCACTGGAAGGTGCTGCACTGGGTGCCGCTCTTGGAGGAGACATCCCCGCAGCAGCAGGCCACGCAGACGTTCTGCGCGTCGCAGCGGTTGTGGCTGTTGTAGGCGCAGCCCTTTACTTTGCAGTGGATTTCCGTCTCCACAGAGGGGTTCTGGCCCATGGCGTTCTGGCCGGCGCCGGGGCGGCGCTCCTCATAGGAGGCGCAGCAGGTCTGGCTGCTCTCCTGGGCGGCGGGGCCGTCCACCTGAATGCCCATCAGGCAGCACTGGTTGTTTTGAAAATGCTGGCAGCTGTTCACCTGACATTCCAAACGGTTCATACAAGGCACCTCGTTTTCGGGTAGATTT
The DNA here is from genome assembly GCA_000435395.1 of Firmicutes bacterium CAG:94. Classification (GTDB taxonomy): domain Bacteria; phylum Bacillota; class Clostridia; order Oscillospirales; family Acutalibacteraceae; genus Acutalibacter; species Acutalibacter ornithocaccae. Next base: position 20,656 of record FR893771.1, on the reverse strand, counting down.
TTGCAAAGGGACGCGCCCTTCGCACTGGGTAGTCTGCCCGGGAAGCCCTCCCTTTATTCCACCCGCGGGAAGCTCTGGACTTTTCCCCCGGGGGCCGGTATAATGAACGTAAAAAAGGGCCCAGGGCGGGCCTGGTGGAAGGAGAATCCCTATGGAACTGCAAGGCTTTGAAAACAAGGCGAGGCCCATTGGCGTGCTGGGGGTGAAAATCTCCCAGGGCGGAGAGGTCATCGCACACAAGACATGGGACGAGGAGTGCCGCCGGAACGTGTACTCCGCCAGCAAGAGCGTCACCTCCTGCGCGGTGGGGTTCGCCGTCCAGGAGGGGCTGCTGTCTTTGGAGGAGCGGCTGGTGGACGCCTTTGCCCAGGATTTGCCGGAGACAGTCAGCGAAAACCTGGAGCGCGCCACGGTGCGGGACCTGCTGACCATGTGCCTGGGCCAGGCCCGCGGGGAGCTGATGGGCGCCCAGCGGCCCCTGTACCAGGAGCGGGACTGGGTGAAGCTGGCCCTCTCCTTCCCCTTTACCGACGCGCCCAACACGAAATTCGTCTACAACAACGTGGGGCCCTATCTGGCGGGGATGCTGGTCCAGCGGCGCAGCGGGTGCGACTTGGTCTCCTACCTGACGCCGCGGCTCTTTGAGCACCTGGGCATCACCCGGCCCACCTGGGAGACAGACCCCCTGGGCCACACCTTTGGGGCGGGCGGGCTGTTCCTCACCTTGTCGGAGCTGCACACCTTTGGGCAGTTCTACCTGCAAAACGGCCGGTGGAAGGGCCGCCAGCTGCTGGACCCGGCATGGGTAAAGGCCAGCACCTCCAAACAGGTGGAAAACGGCGCATACGGCTACGGCTACCTGTTCTGGGGCGGGGAGCAAAACACCTTCCGGGCGGACGGCAAATACGGCCAGCTCTCCATTTTGTGCCGGGAGAAGGACGCGGTCATCACCGTGGTGGCGGAGTGCCGGGAGGGCGCCGCTTTGAACCGGGCCATCTTCGACGAGCTCTATCCCCAGCTGTAACACTGGCTTTTCAGGAGGTACGCTTCCATGGACGTGACGTGTGAGGCGCTGTATACGCTCTATGGGGAGTGCTTCCCCTGCTATCCCCTCTCCCGGGAATGGTTCTTCTCCTTGCTGGCTTTGGAGCAGGGGAAAGTCTTCACCCGGTGGGAAGGCGGGGCGCTGGCCGGGGCCGCGGTGCTCCACGGGGACTCCCTGCCGCTGCTGTGCGTGGGGGAGCGCTTCCGGGGCCGGGGGCTGGGGAGCCAGCTGCTGGCCCAGGCGGAGGAGCACGCCAAAAGCCAGGGGCACTCCCAGGTGGTGCTGGGCCAGGGGCCCCACTACCTGTTCCAGGGGGTGCCGGAGGAAAATCCCGGCGCGGTGGAGTTTTTCCAGAAGCGGGGCTACCAGGCGGCCTGGTCCAGCGTGAACATGCGCCTGGATTTGGCGGGCTATGACCCGGGCCAGGTGGACATCCCCCCGGTGCCGGAGGGCGTCGCTTTCCGGCTGCTGGAAACAGGCGAGGAAGCCGCTTTGCTGGCGGCGGTGGAGGACGCTCAGCCCGCCTGGCTGGAGTTCTACCAGGGGTGCCCCTCCCCCATTTTGGTGGCGGTGGAGCAGGGGCAGTTGGTGGGCTTTGCGATGGTGCCCCCAGAGGGCGGCCGCTTTTTAGGGGACGTGGAGAAGCCCGGCTCTCTGGAGTGCGTGGGCGTGGTGAAAAGCCACCGCAACCGGGGCATTGGCATGGGCATGGTGCTGGCGGGCATCCGCTGGCTGAAGGAGCAGGGCTGCGGCAGCATCGAGCTGCGGTATGTGGCCTTGGAGGACTGGTATGAAAAGGTGGGCTTTTGCACCTTTCAGCGGATGTGGATGGGAGAAAAAAACCTGTAAGTAACAAGGGCCGCCCTGGGGCAGCCCTTGCCTCTCACCGCCGGAGCATCAGCTCGTAGGCCATGCGGCGCAGGTCCTCCTCGCTGTGGATTTCGTCCTTGCGCTCCTCAATGGCGGCCCGCACCTCTTCCGGCAGGTCCAGACTCTCGGCGCGGACGGCTAAAAGCTCGTAGGCGCCGCCGGATAAGCCGGAAGAAGGCGTACCTCCCCAAAAATACGGATACATGAAAAATCACCCCCGGGGTTAGCTTGCGCGCTCCGGGGATGATTACTCCTGCCGCGGTTTTTCAAATCCTGGCAACGGGCGCCGGGGTTGGAAAGCCGCTTATTGGTTTTCGAAGAATTTCTCGTGGATGGCCTCCACGGCGCGGTCGCCGTCGGCCTTGTTGATAAGCACGGAAATCTTGATTTCGCTGGTGGAAATCATCTGGATGTTCACGCTGCGGGAGAACAGCGCCTCGAACATCTCCGCTGCCACGCCGGGATGGGTCTCCATGCCGGCGCCCACAATGGACACCTTGGTGACGTTGTCGTCGGAGACGATGTTGGAAGCGCCCCACTTCTCCGTGTTCTGCTGGAGCAGGGCAATGGCGTCGTCCATCTTGTTCTTGTCCACGGTAAAGCTGATATCCTTGGTGCCGTTGCGGCCGATGGACTGGAGAATGATGTCCACGTTAATCCCCTTGCTGGCCAGCTTGGAGAAGATTTTAAAGGCCAGGCCCGGCTTATCCGGCACCCCGATGATGGAGATGCGGGAGATGTTGTCGTCTTTTGCCACCCCGCTGATGAGCATTTTTTCCACGTTGCTTTCCTCCTTCACGATGGTACCCTTCCGCCGGGTGAGGCTGGAAAGGACCTCCAGTTCAATGTTGTACTTCTTGGCCATCTCCACCGAGCGGTTGTGGAGCACCTGGGCGCCCAAGGTCGCCAGCTCCAGCATCTCGTCATAGGAGATGGAGCTGAGCTTGATGGCCCCGGGGATTTTCCGGGGGTCGGCGGTGTAGACGCCGTCCACATCGGTGAAAATCTGGCACAAATCCGCGTGCATGGCGGCGGCAATGGCCACGGCGCTGGTGTCCGAGCCGCCCCGGCCCAAGGTGGTCATATCGCCGTAGCGGTTGACGCCCTGGAAGCCTGTCACCACCACGATGCGGCGCTTATCCAGCTCCTGCTCGATGCGCTGGGCGTTGACGCGCTTGATGCGGGCGTTGCCGTAATCCGAGGAGGTGTCGAAGCCCGCCTGCCAGCCCAGCAGGGAAACCACCGGGTAGCCCATGCGCTCGATGGCCATGGCCAGCAGCGCGGCGGAAATCTGCTCCCCAGAGGAGAGGAGCATATCCATCTCCCGCTTGGAGGGCTTTTCGTTGATTTCGGCGGCCTTGGCGATGAGGTCGTCGGTGGTATCGCCCTGGGCGGAGACCACCACCACCACATCGTTGCCCTCCTTATAGGTGGAGGTGACAATGTCCGCCACATTGTTGATGCGCTCGGCGTCCTTGACGGAGCTGCCGCCGAACTTCTGTACAATCAATGCCATTACACATTCTTCCCTTCCTCCCGCCCTGGGAGAGGGCGGGTCATCTCTCTAAAAAACACTCCCACACAGGGATGTCCCAAGCTATTGTATGCGGCCAAACCGCCGGGGGCAACTCACTCGATGACGATTTGGGCGCCCTGGGGGGCGGCGGAGAGAATCTCCACCCGCCAGCCGGTGATGCCCTTGTCCTCCAGGTGGGTGACGCAGTTGCGGCCGAAGGCATCGGCGTTCTCCGAGTCTATCATGGCGATGATGGTGGGCCCGGCGCCGCTGACATAGGTGCCAAGGGAGCCCAACTCGTAGCTCATGCGGAACACGTCATCGTAGTGGCCGATGAGGCCGGAGCGGTAGGGCTGGTGGATGCGGTCCTGCACGGCCACCCGCAGGTTTTGCAGGTTCCCGGAAAACAGGGAGGCGGTCATCAGGCCGGAGCGGGACAGGTTGTACACCGCGTCCTCCCGGGAGTATGTTTTGGGCAGTGCCGCCCGGGCCTCCTCGGTTTTCAGCTCGAAGGGGGGAATCAGCAGCGCGAAGCGGATTTTCTCCGACACGGGCACGCTGACGCTGTACACGCGCTTCCCCTCCATGGCGGAGGCCACCAGGCCGCCGGACAGGGCGGGGCTGGTGTTGTCCGGGTGGCCCTCAATCTGGGCCGCCAGGTTGATCAAATCCGAGTGGGACAGGGGGTTGCCCATAAAGCGGTTGGCCCCCAGGATGCCCGCCACAATACAGGCGGAGCTGCTGCCCAGGCCCCGGGCCATGGGGATGTTGTTCTCCTGGATGATTTTCAGCCCCGGCAGCTTTTTGCCGCAGATTTCATAGAGGTGCTGGGCCGCCCAGAAAATCAAGTTGCTTTCGTCGGTGGGGACTTTCACGCCGTCGGTGCAGCGGATTTCCAAGGTGTCGGACTCCTCCATCCACACCCGGTTCTGCATGGTCAGGGCGATGCCCAGGGAGTCAAAGCCGGAGCCCAGGTTGGCGCTGGTGGCCGGCACGTCAATGCGAATCATACTCTACCTCTCCCCTCTCAAAAGTCCGCGATGGTGATTCGGTTTTCCAGCTCCACGCCCAAGGCGCGCAAAGCGGGCAGGCGCTCCTCCAGCTGGCGCTGGGACAGCTGCCCCACGGTGAAGCCCGCCTCCCCCGGCCTTTCATCCTTGCGGATGAGCCGCACGGCGCTGGGGAACACCTGCTGGGCCTTGTCGAAGAGGCTGTCGCTGTCCCCTTCGCCGGCCACCCGCAGGAACAAATCCTGGGGGGTGTCCTCCCAGGGCTGGACGTAATCGGGCTTGGCGTCCTCCCAGAAGAGGATTTTCCTATCGGACTTCAAGTGGCGCACGCAATCGATGACATCGGCCACCACGGCGCTGGCGGTGGGAAGCTTCCCCGCGCCCTTGCCGTAAAACACCACGTCGCCGGTGGCGTCGCCCCGGACAAGGATGCCGTTGAACACGTCGTCCACGTTGGCCAGCTGGCTCTCCCGGGAGATGAACATGGGCGCCACCTGGATGTGGATGCGGCCGTTCTCCAGCTTCTTCACCTCGCCGATAAGCTTGATGACGCCGCCCCAGGCGCCGGCATAGCCCACGTCCTCTTTGGTGATGGCGGTGATGCCCTCGGTGTGGACGCTGTCCGGGTACACATGGGTGCCATAGGCCAAAGAGGCCAAAATGCAGATTTTCCGGCAGGCGTCGATGCCCTCCACGTCGGCGGAGGGGTCCCGCTCGGCGTAGCCCAGCTGCTGGGCCAGTTTCAAAGCGTCGTCAAAGGCCATGCCCTCCCGAATCATCTTGGTGAGGATAAAGTTGGTGGTACCGTTTAAGATGCCGGCGATTTCCGTCATCTCGTTGGCGGCCAGGCACTGGCTGATGGGCCGGATGATGGGGATGCCCCCGCCCACGCTGGCCTCGAACAGGAAGTTCAAATTGTTTTTCTGGGCCAGGGCCAAAAGCTCCGCGCCCTTTTGGGCCACCAGCTCTTTATTGGAGGTGACCACGCTCTTGCCGTTTTCCAGGCAGGCCTTCACATAGGTATAGGCGGGCTCCAGGCCGCCCATGACCTCCACCACAATCTTCACCTGGGGGTCGTTTACAATCTTGTTGAAATCCTTGGTAAAAATGCCGCTGTAGGGCAGGCCGGGGAACTCCCGCAAATCCAGGATATGCTTGACGTGGACCTCTTCCTTGGCGCGCTTTGCGATGCTGTCCTTGTGGGAGATGAGCACCTCCATCACACCGGACCCCACCACGCCGTGGCCCATTACCGCAATCTCCGCCATCATTCACCATTCCTTTCCCACCGCGCTTAGTCCACGATGCTGTCTATCTTAATGACGCCGCCCACCTGCTTGAGGCTTTCAATAAGTTCCCCGGGGGCCTGCTCCATCGTATCGATGCGGGCGGAAACAGACACAAAGGCCCGGCCCTTTACGGGGATATTCTGGTTCACCGTGAGGATGTTTGCCCCCGCCTGGTAAAACACCGTGAGCAGGCTGACAAGCACCCCGGGCCGGTCCGTGAGGATGACCTGCACGGTAAGGATGCCCGAGGAGGCTTTTTGGGTATAGGGGAACACGGCGTCCCGGTATTTATAGTAAACACTGCGGGAGATGCCTGCCTTTCGCACCGCTTCGGAGGCGGTGGAAGCCTCGCCGCTTTCCAGCAGGGCGTTGGCCTTGACCACCTTTTGGTACACTTCGGGCAGGGCGCTCTCCTCCACTACAAGGTAAGAATCGTTTTTCATTGTTCACCTACAAAATACGTTTGTCTTGCTACAGCGAACAGTTTACCACAGCGGGCGGGAAAAATCAACCCCCTGTGTACAACAAAAACTGCCGAAAAGAGACTGTCTTTCGCGGCAGTTTTTGCATATTTATCCGTCCGGGTTTCAGCCGGTGGCGCCGCTCCCGGCTTCACTTCCACCGCCCTCTGTCCCGCTGCTGGAGGAGGGCGGCTCCTCTGTGGGGCTTTCCGAGGGCTCGGAAGAAGGCGGCTCAGGTGTGGGCTCGGTGGGCGTTTCCGGTGTGGGCGTGGGCGTGGTTTCGATGGGCTCATCGGTGGAACCCGGTGTGGGCTCGGCAGAGGCGTCAGGGGTGGGCTCCGCGCTCTCCGTGGGCCCGGGGGACACACTGGGCCCGGTGGTGGCGTCCGGCGAGGTGGAAGGGCTCAAAGAGGCATCGGGGGACACGCTGGGAGAGGGCGAGGGGGACACAGCCGGGCCGGCAATGTGGTCGCTGCCGCCGTTGCACCGGCCGGGCAGGTTGTTGTTGTCGTACCAGCCGTAGGCGGTATCGTAGCAGTTGGTGCCCGCCAGCTTGCCGCTGCTGCGGCAGAAGGCGTACTGGCTCACGTTGTCGCTGAGGACCCACTCCTTGCCGGACCAATCGTAGTTGTTGGCAAGGTACTCGATGACAGCCCGCCAGGTGACTTTACAGGTGTTGGAATCGTACAGCTCGGCGGAATATTCATAGCCGTTCCAGATGCCTGCCACACAGAAGTTGGTGCCGCCCATAAAGGTTAAGTCATAGGCGTTATCCGTGGTACCAGTCTTGGCAAACATATCAAGGCCGATGCCGTCCATGGCATAAAGTGCAGTACCCACGCCTATGCCGGAGCGGGAGCTGGTAACAGGCAGGTGCAGAAGCTTGTTCATGATGGTGGCCGTTTCGGTGGACATGACTTGCTCGCCGGTGTTATCCCGGTTGTCCAAAATGACATTGCCGTCGTGGTCCTTCACGTAATAATAGGTGTAGGGCTCGTAGTAGTAGCCGCCGTTGGCAAAGGTGCAGTAGGCCGCTGTCATCTCCCGTACGGTGACGCCGTAATCCATGCCGCCCAGGGCCATGGCGGACACGGACTGAGCGTCTGTTTCCGTCAAGGTGGTAAAGTGGAGCTTTTCCGTAAGCCATTCGTAGCAGGCCTGGGTAGTCAAATCCTCCACAAGCCAGGCAACCGGGGCGTTCTGCGAAATCATAATGGCGTCATCTACATTCATGTGGCCCTTATAGGTCCGGGAGACGTTCTGGGGCCAGCCCACACCGTCGTTCCACTCTTCCGAGCCCTCCAGCGGCTCATCGTTGAGCACCGAACCATAGGTGATGGCGCCGTTTTCAATGCCAAGGGAATAGGCGCTTAATGGCTTGAAAGAGGAGCCGGGCTGCCGTTCGGTCATCGTGGCATTGTTCCAAAGGAGGATGCCGTCCCGCTCATCGCGGCTTCCCAAAACGGCGATGACCTTGCCGGTGTAGGGGTCCATAATGAACATGCCGGCCTGGATATCCGGGTCATCGGGCATACAGTCCCCGTTGAGGAACATCTCCTCCAGATCACTTTGGATCTGGGGGTTCATGGCAGAGTGGATCTCCAAGCCGCCGTTGTAAATCATATTGATGGCAGCATCCCTGCCGTAACCGTATTGCTCCATCAGGTCATCCACAATATCGTTAAACATGGTATCCATATACCAGTTCCAATCGTTGACGTCCTGCTGTTCTTCCACGCTTTCGGTATCCTGGGATTGGTCGCCGTCAAAGGTCATGGCGGCCAGCTCGGCGGTGGCCTGGTTGTACTCCTCCTCGGTGATGGGAACCAGCTGGCCCTCCATCTCAGGGCTGATATACATCTCCTGGTTGTCCCCGTCGTCAATGCCGTCGGAGAGCTCCCACATGCGGTCCAGCACGATCTGGGCCCGGGTTTTGGCCTCGTCGGGGAAAATCAGGGGGTTGTACTGGGAGGGGTTCTGGGTGATGCCCGCGATAAGGGCGCACTCCGCTAGGGTACACTCCCCGATGCTCTTGCCAAAGTAGGCTTGGGCGGCGGCCTCCACGCCGTTGTTCTGGCCGCCGTAGTTCACCACGTTGAGGTAGGCTTCCAAAATCTGCTGCTTGGAGTATTTTTTCTCCAGGTTGAGGGCGGTGAAAATCTCCCGGACCTTTCGCAAAATGGAGTAGTCTTTGTCCTCGGTGATGTTCTTAATCAGCTGCTGGGTCATGGTGGAGCCGCCGCCGCTGCCGCCGGAAAACAGCTTGAGGACGGCGTTTAAGGTGGTGCGCCAGTCCACGCCGCTGTGCTCGCAGAAGCGGTGGTCCTCAATGCAGACCTGGGCGGTTTTCATATAGGCCGGGATATCGCTGAGGGAGGCCCACACGCGGTTTTCATCGGCGTGGATGGTCATATACTCGGTGGCGTTGCCCGCCTCATCGTCCACATAGACAAAGCTGGAGTAGTTGAGGGACATAGCGCTGAGGTTGGGGGCCTCGATGTCCCGGAAGCTGAGAAGGAAGGCGGCCACAGACAAAAACACCAGCACGCCGCTGATAAACAGCACGCACAGGATGGTCTTCAGGGCCTTCCAAGCCATGCCGCCCACAGTTTTTGCAGTGGCAGCGGCGGACTGGGAGAGCTCGCCCTCCGCCCGCTGGGAAGGGCTGCTGGATGAAGCGGTGTTGTACTTGTTCAAGTCCTTTTTATCTAACACGGTATCCTCCTTGAGGCGGCAGGCGCCCGGAACTGGCATAAGCTGGGGAAAACTGTCCCATACTTCTGCCGAGGTGATTGCTTTGGATGATAAAAAGCCAAGAGACTACAAAATGGCCACGATGGTTCTCATCGGGGTGACGGTGGCCGCCCTGCTGGTAGCGGTGGCGGCGCTCT
>FR893771.1:9074-11541 GCA_000435395.1 Firmicutes bacterium CAG:94 | reverse complement strand
AAAAGGAAGGGAGGCTGCCCCCGCCCAGGGGAGCCCCGCCGAAAGCGGTATGAGTTATTATACCCCAAAGGCCAGCGCAAGTCAAGGAAGCGCGGCCCAGCCCGCCGGGGACGGGGACGGCCCCTACCGGGTGGCTGTGTACGACGGGAAAATCGGCGTGTTCCGCCAGGGGGAGGCCGAGCCCTTCCTCACCGCGGACGTGGAGGTCTACTTGCTGCCCCAGGAGGACATCGCCCTGCTGCGGGCGGGGCTGGAGGCGGACACCCTGGCGGAGGTAAAGGCCATTTTAGAGGACTACCAGTGACAAAGGAAGGGCCCTGCCAGCTGCGGCAGGGCCCTTGCGCGGACGCTGTGTTACTTCATGCTCTTCTCGTAGGACTCAATCATCTTTTTCACCATCTGGCCGCCGATGGAACCGGCCTGGCGGGAGGTGAGGTCGCCGTTGTAGCCCTGCTTCAGGTTGACGCCCACCTCGGAGGCGGACTCCATCTTAAAGCGGTTCATGGCTTCCTTGGCTTCGGGGACCATGCTGGAATTGCTCTTCATAACTCTGTTCTCCTTCAAAAGAAATTTTCTCGCGTTTGCAGTAACTAGTGTGGCGCGGGAGCAGAAAGTTATGACTGACAATTCTTGCTAGTTTTCGGGGGGATGGGGCTATTCGTATGTCTTAACATGAAGCACAGAACCATCTATGACCTTCACAAGCTCCCCCTCTCCCTCATAATAAAGGGGAGGCTCTTTGCCCAAGGAAGCGTAATACTCCCGCCGTGCGGCATTCAGTTCCGGGTCGTGGGCACACAGCAAATTGACAATGCGAATGCCTAATTTCTTCGCCTCCGTATAGCTGTAATTGGGGTAATCATAATGATTCCTGACGAAGCCTCGTAAAACCTCATCCAGGACAATCTCCGCATACTCCCTCCCTGCTATTTCGTATGCCTCGGGAAGGACTAAGCCCAGGCTTTCCAACTCCTGTAAACTCTCGCTTGGGGACTGGGCCAGCAGTTTCTTAAATAAGCCCGGCTGAAGATTCATATTTGTATCCGAGGCGATGGCGCAGGGGATGAACAAACAGCAGAGGAGGGCCGCTGTAATTTGCTTGATGCGCTTCATCACGGACACCTTCCCCTCTCTCTTTGCGGGCAAGCCTTGCGCTTTCTATATTTATAGTATACTCTTATTTCCTGCTATGTCAATTTATTTCATCTACTTTATGACAGATTACCCCCGCTTTTCGTAATAGAGGTTGACGCACAGCAGCAGCAAAAAGAGGAACAGCACCGCCCCTGCCAGCGTGACCGCCACCGGCAGGAGGAACTCCAGGCGGTACACGCTGTACATCCAGAAGCACAGCGCGGAAGCGATGAACAGGCACTTGTTAAAGACGCCCATGGCGGTGCGGCTGGCCTTCATGGCCAGGTACACGTCCCGCTCGTCGGCGTGCTCGGCCACACGCTCCTCGATGGGCTTTTTGTGGAAGGCGTCGTACACGCTGACCACGCCCCAGGCAAAGGTGACAAACCCACTGAGCAGGAAGCGGAGCTCCTGCCCCCGGAAACAGTAGACCACCCAAAACAGGACGGTACAGGCGGCCATCACGCAGGCCAGGATAAGGCTGTACTTGCTTTTCACGCGTTTCATGAGTAACCCTCCGTTCAGTTTTTTGACTCGTGGTACAGGGCGGAGAAAAACTCCGCGAAAAAGGAAATGGTGAGGGAAAAGGCCAGCCCCACCGCGATGGCCAGAAGCAGCTCCTCCCCGGTGACGGCCCCGGCCACCAGCAGCAGCGCCATCAGCCCAAAGGACACAAGGCGCGTCCACCGGAAGGCGGAGGTGCGGGTTTTCAGGTTGACTAGGATGTTGCGCTCGTCCTGCTCCTCGATTTTGTCCTGCCGAGAAAGCTGGGGCGACAGGCTGCGCAGCAAAGAGCTGACGCCCAGCAGGAGCAGCGCCCCCACCAAAACGCCGGTGGAGAGGGTAAAGTCCCGCCGCCACAGGGACAGGGCCAGGTTCACAAGGCCCAGGGCAACCATGCCCAGGCCCGCCCAGAAGTTCTTTTTATGATGGATCCTCACAACGCCACCCCTTTCAAGTCTTTGCCCGGTAGTAGAGCCAGGCGGCAAATTGAATCACCCAAGAGAGCAGGAGCGCGTCAATAAGCCCGGGAACTGAGTTTAACAAAAAATCATTTCCTGTCAACGCAGTGCTATACCCTGCCAGTAGAATCAGCACCAGACAGCCCCAACGGGTCCAACGCAACACTGCGCCATAGGTCCTGTACCGAACCAGCTGATTGCGCTCGTCGGTCTTGTTGATTTCCTCCCAGCGGGAAAAGCGATGGGAACGGCTCAAAATAACTTCCCCGATACCCAAGGCAACCAACACCCCGGCAGCCACCCACGCCGCAAAGGGGGTATCCATAGGATAGTAGGTAAAGGGAAACACTGCTCCCAGGACAATAAAGAGC
>FR893771.1:5343-9043 GCA_000435395.1 Firmicutes bacterium CAG:94 | reverse complement strand
CATGGAAAAACGGCCTCTGTTGAATACCCTCATTGTGCATCCTCCCTTTTCAAATTCTCCTCCAGGCAGCAGAGCTCCTCCACGGTGACGCCGAACACCTTGGCCATGCGGTAGCTGAGCATCAGGGAGGGGCTGTACTGCCCCTTTTCAATGGAGATGATGGTGCGGGAGGACACATGGACCAGGTCCGCCAGCTGCTGCTGGGTCATGCCCCGCTGGGTGCGGAGCTCCTTGATTTTCGTGACCATCCTGCCACCTCCTGTATGAAGTCTGCTTCATGAAGTTTCCTTCACGTGAAGCTAACTTCAGTTTACACCCAGCGGCGTGGGATGTCAAGAGGGGACGCCGGAAAAAGCGCAAAAAAAGGCGCGGGCCGCACAACCCACGCCTTTTGCCTATGTACTGACGCTCCCTTCAGGAGGAAAACAGGGATTACGCCATCGCTTTGCCCAACGCCTGGCAGGCGGCTTCCGCCTCGCCGTCGGGGGCCTCGTTGCAGATGACGCCCTCGCTGACCAGGTTGGCGCCGTCCTCCCGGCAGGTGGCTTCCCACGTGCGCATCCACTCGCCGTCGCCCCAGCCGTAGGAGCCGAACAGGCCAAGCTTCTTGCCGGGAAGCTTGGCCTCGCAGGCGGAGAACATGGGCTCGAACTCCCCTTCCTCCAGCTGCTCCGCGCCCATAGAGGGGCAGCCAAAGGCGACGGCGTCGTACTGGTCCATCTGCTGGGGGCCAAACTCCGCCGCGGTGAACAAATCCACCTGGGCCCCGGCCTCCTTGGCGCCAGCGGCCACCATGGCCGCCATGCTCTCTGTGTTGCCGGTGCCGCTCCAATACACGATTGCAAGTTTGCTCATGGAAAAAACTCCTTTTCTTATATATAATATAGTATGCGGGGCGCTATGCCGCCACGGTGAGCTGCCACAGGGAGCGCCCCTGTGTCCACAGGCGGGTGTAGACCTGCCTGCACTTTTGTATCTGGGCGAACCGCTTTTGGGCCTCCAGCTCGTTGCAGTAGACCTTCCAGCACCCAGAACATTTGCAATTTTTGCCCCGGTTGCGGATAAAGCCCGCCACGTCCCCCAGGGGGTAGCCCAGGAACAGGCCAATCTCGTGGGGGAAGCCCCCTTGCTCCCGCAGCCTGGTTTGCAGCTGGGCCAAGGCTTCCTCCGCCTGAAAGGCGCGGTAGCCGTACCGGGCCAGAAGGCTTCTGACGCCGGGCTGGTCCAAGTCCTGCTGGAGCCGGGCTGGCCGGAACAGGTACAGCAGGGCCCTATCCCCCTGGCGCCGCAGCATCCGCAGGGAGAGCCCCTTTCCCCGGAGCGCCGCGTCCCACTGGGCCACTTGGGCTTCCAGGCAGCCCGCGTCTTCCAGGGGGATGCAGAACATGCTGGCCGTTTTGATGCCCGCCAAGGTGGGGGCGCAGTATTCCACCAGGCAGCGTTCCAGAGGGAGGGCCGCTGTGACGCAGCTCCTCCCCAGGCTGGCCGCTGCCCCTTCTGCCCGCGCGCCGGCCATGGCGCTTAACAGGCGGCCGCCCACTCCGACAGGGCGGCGCGCAGGGCGGTGGCGCTGCTGGTGTGGATGCGCGCCACAGGGATTTGGTTCTTCTTGGCCTCTTGGGTGACGCTAATCACCATCTTGTGGGAAACCGTGCTGATGAAGAGAATCAGCAGGTCTGGGCTGCCCAGCTTCCGCTTTAGGGAGCCGTTCTCCTTGGTGAACACCTTGGCTTTGCAGCCGTGCTCCTTGCAGATGCCCTCATACTGGGCAGCCATCCGTTCGTTCCCGCCTACGATGACAACACTCATGGCCTTCTCCTTTGCTATATCTGTAAAAATCTTGTTGGCTTCTCCCCTATCCGCCCGCCATCCCAGAGGGATGCCCAGGGATGGCCTTGGCGCAGACAGGTCATTCTTTTAGTTAGTTTAAACTAACATAGTGGAGAGAAAAATGCGCCCTTTTGGACGCGCTTCATTCCCAGTTGTTAGTTTTAACTAACTGATTGCTATTGTACAGGAAGATGGGCCTGGCGTCAAGGGGGTTGCGGGAATTTTTTTAAAAGGAGGGAAAATTCCCGCCCGGCTTGTATCCCGCAGGACAAGATGGTATACTAGAGATACAGAGAAAGCCGGAAAACCGGCGCACAGAAAGGAAGCTGGACAGGATGAACTGCTACTATATCATCGGCCTGCGGGTGGACCACCGCCACTCCAACGCCTTGAACCTGCAAAAGACTTTGACGGAATTCGGCTGCAACATCAAGCTGCGGGTGGGCCTCCACGAGACAGGGGAGGATTTCTGCTCTGACGACGGCGTGATTATGCTCCAGGCCTGCGGGGACAAGGAGACCATCGGCAAGATGATGGACGCCTTTAACAACGTGGAGGGCGTCACCGCCAAGCTGCTGGACCTGAACTAACGGGCGGGCAAAAACTGAAAAAACAACGGGGAAAGGTCCGGGCGGAGTGTGAGCCCACGGGCCTTTTTCTCTGGAAAGGAGCAGGAAATGGACAGGCCATTTTCCCAAAAGACATTGGATTTTCTCTTTGAGAACCGGCTGCACGACAGCCGGGAGTGGTTCGCCCAGCACAAGAAGGAGTATCAAGAGCTGGTCATCCAGCCCTTGCGGCAGTTGGTGATGGACCTCTCCCCCACCATGCTGGAGCTGGACCCGGAGTTCAACACAGAGCCCAAGGTGGACAAGACCATCTGCCGCGTTTGGCGGGACACCCGCTACACCAAGGACCCCTCCCTCTACCGGGACCACATGTGGATTATTTTCAAGCGGGGCGGGCGGATGCACGGCACGGACCACCCGGGAATGTACGTGGAAATCAACCAGGACGGCTTCTCCTATGGGTGCGGGTTCTACTACGCCTCCACCGCCTACATGAGCTGCCTGCGGGAGCGGATACTGGCTGGGGACGGGGCGTTCCAGGCGGCCCAAGAGGCGTACTTAGGGCAGAAGGTCTTTTCCATGGAGGGGGACTGCTACAAGCGCCCCCGGTACGGCCACCGCTCCCCCGAGGAGCAGCTGTGGCTGGAGCGGCGGGGCATCAGCTTTACCGCGGACAGCCACGACTTCCCGCTGCTGTTCTCCCCACAGCTGCCGGAGAAGCTGGCCCAGGATATGCGCCTGCTGTTCCCCGTGTACCGGTTTTTGGAATCCACCGCCCAGGAGGTCCTGCGCCGCGAGACGGAGCAGGGGCTTTGGCAGAGGTGACAGAAGTCCCATCCCTCGCAAAGGCAGGGGCTGGCTTCTTTTTTCGCAAAAATTCAGATAGGTTTTATGGCGATGCAACATTGCCACAAGGGGCAGTAAGATTTTCTGACGAAAATCTTAAGAAACACGCTAGCGTGTTGCGCTTTAGGGAAATATACAGTACAATGTTCCCGTCCTGTTATATGAATTGTATGGGTACTGAGAAATGGAGGAAGGGAATATGTTATCCATCAGCGGCGTGACGAAACGCTATGGCAAGACCCTGGCCAACGACAACATCAGCTTTGCCGTGGGCGACGGGCAGATTGGCATTCTGCTGGGGCCCAACGGCGCGGGGAAGTCCACCATCATCAAGTGCATCACCGGGCTGCTGCGGTTTACAGGCCGCATTGAAATCAACGGCTGCGAGAACACCTCCCTGGAGGCCAAGGCACAGCTGGGGTACATCCCGGAAATGCCCGCGGTGTACGACCTGC
>FR893771.1:4249-5285 GCA_000435395.1 Firmicutes bacterium CAG:94 | reverse complement strand
GCCGGGCCTACAAGGTGGAGGACGAGGCCTACACCAACCAGCTGCTGGAGCGCCTGGAACTGGACGACAAGCGGAACAAGCTGGGCAAGGAGCTCTCCAAGGGCATGCAGCAGAAGCTCTCCATCTGCTGCGCCCTGTGCCACAAGCCCCGGGTGGTCATTTTCGACGAGCCTTTGGTGGGCCTGGACCCCCACGCCATCAAGGAGCTAAAGCAGATCTTCCGGGAGCTGAAGGCCGGCGGGGCCTCTGTGCTGATTTCCACCCACATGATCGACAGCGTGGAGGATTACTGGGACGTGGCCAACATCATGATGAACGGCCGCTTCGCCGCCACCAAGCTCAACGACGGCAGCGAGGGCCAGACCCTGGAGGAGCTGTTCTTCGCCATCACAGAGGGGGCGCCTGTCCCCGCGGAGGGCTGAGCCATGAGGAGCCCTCTTGTATACTTGACCGTCACCAAGCTGAAAAACCAGCTGCTTGCCGTGGTGAAAAGCCCGGCCAAGCTGGCCTACGCCATTTTGCTGGTGGCGCTGTTCGCCTTTACGGCCTTTTCCGGCAGCGCCTACGACGTGGAGGAGATGCGCAACCCCCAGGAGCTGGTGGCCATTATGACGCTGTTCTACACCATGATGTTCCTGATGGTGTTCGCCTCGGGAAGCAGCTCGTCCAACTCCCCCATGTTCACCTTGTCCGACGTGACGCTGCTGTTCCCCGCGCCCTTGAGCTCCAACAAGATTCTGGTCTACGGGCTGGTGCGGCAGCTGGGGCTCTCGCTGGTGCTGGGGTTCTTCATCCTGTTCCAATACTCCTGGATGCACGGCGTCTACGGCGTGGAGCCTGTACACCTGGCGTTGATTATTGTGGGCTACGGCCTGACTTTGTTCTTCGCCCAGCTGGCCTCCATGGCCTCCTATGTGCGCACCAGCGGCATGGAGCGGGCGGGGAAAACCGTGCGGTACTGCGTATTCGGCGCGGCGGCCTTATACGGCGTGTGGGCGGTGCTCTCCTGCCGGGAGGAGCTGCTGGCCCTGGCCGG
>FR893771.1:0-4222 GCA_000435395.1 Firmicutes bacterium CAG:94 | reverse complement strand
GGCGGCAGCTACCAGCCGTTGCTGGAAAAGGGCGCGGCCTTTTTCGCCACCCTGCCGGGGCTGCTGTTCCCGGTGTCCGGCTGGGCTGCCGGGCTGATTGGGGGCATCTTCGCCTTTGACTGGCTCCAGGCTGTGCTGTGCGGGGGCTTGCTGGCGGCGCTGTTCGCCGTGCTGCTGGGGCTCATCCTCACCTGCAAGAACAACTACTACGAGGATGTGCTCTCCACCGCGGAGACTGCCCAGTCCGCCGTCACCGCCCAGAAGGAGGGGCAGCTCAACGAGGTGGTGCCCAAAAACGTGAAGGTGGGCAAAACCGGCCTGGGCAAGGGCTGGGGCGCCTCTGCCATCTACCACAAGCACCGGGTGGAGAACCGCCGCAGCGGGGTGTTCCTGTTCTCCAACATGTCCCTGATTTTTATGGCGGTGATTATCGGCTGCTCCCTCTTTATGCGGGAGACAGGGATGGTGGGCATCTTTGCCTTTGCCACCTACATGCAGCTGTTCACCGTGGCGCTGGGCCGGTTCAACCGGGAGCTGATTAAGCCCTACATCTACCTCATCCCCGAGCCGCCCCTGAAAAAGCTGCTGTACGCCATCAAGGAGAGCCTGCTCACCGACGCCCTGGAGGCCGTGGTACTCTTCCTGATTTTGGGGGTGATTGTGGGGGCCTCCCCGGTGGAGACCGTCTGCTGCATGGTGGCCCGGGTCAGCTTTGCCCTGCTGTTCACCGCCGGCAACGTGTGCGTGGAGCGGGTGTTCGGCATGGTGCGCTCCAAGACGCTGATTTTCCTGTTCTACTTCCTGGTGCTGCTGGTGATGGCCATCCCGGGCATTGCTGCCTGCGTGGTGTTCGCCATATGGGTCCCCGCCTGGGAGGTGGCCGCCGGGCTGCTGGCCATGACGGTGGTAAACGCGGCCATCGCCGTGCTGGTGCTGTGGCTGTGCAGGAATTTGCTGCAGTACGCGGAATTGAATAGCCGGTAATTTCTTATACGAGAAAAGCCCACCTGGGAAAGCAGGCGGGCTTTTTGTTTTTGTTTTGTTTTTTCACTTTCGCTTTTTCGGGGGCATGCCGCGCTTTTTTACCCAGCGCTCATAGGGCATTCCCGGTTTGCTGCTCCAAAACAGAAGCTGCATCAACAGCATCCAGGCACCATCAAATACATAGACGCCTATGGCTATTTTTCTTCCCATCTCCGGGAACGGCCCCACGGCGTGGAGAACCAAACAAGCCACCAGCGCCGCGCCGTGCACAAACAAAATGAGAAAATACAAAACGAGAAAAAACTTTGGAATTTCTTCCCGGTACCGGGTATAGAGAAACCACTCCTTAAATGTCTGCCCTTTTTTCCGCTTCTTTCTGGCGCTGGTATTCAGCGGATACTCCTTGATTCCCAACAGGAACCCCCGGATTATCCAAAACGCCATAAGGAAAGACGCCAGAACGCAAAACAGTTGGCTGCTGAGACTCATGTTTTATCTTCCTCTCCCCGTTGTGGCTCCATCATAGCACAGACGGAAACCGGTGGCAACCTCTTTCTTGACAAGGGGCCTGGGGTGTGTTACAATCCCAGGGAAAGAATACTGTGCCCGCCGCCGGGTGGGATTAGCATTGGAGCCGTATCCGCAGGCCTTTTTGGAGATACGGGGCGCCGGTGCTTTTTTTATTGCCTGGCGGGCTTTTTAGGAGGAATGACCATGTTTCGGGACATGAGAAGGAAGAACCAGCTGCTTCCCCAGGAGGAAGCGGAGGCCATATTGCGCCAGGGCACCAGCGGGGTGCTGTCCCTGCTGGGGGACGGCGGCTACCCCTACGGTGTGCCCCTAAGCTATGTGTACCACAACGGGAAGCTGTACTTCCACTGCGCCAAGGCCGGCCACAAGCTGGACGCCATCCGGCGGGAGGGGAAGTGCTCCTTCTGCGTCATCGGCCAGGACCAAGTGGTGGCGGAGAAATACACCACCCTGTTCCGCAGCGTCATCGCCTTTGGGCAGGTGCGGGTGCTGGAGGACGACGGCGAGAAGCGCGCCGCCCTGGAGGCCCTGGGGGAGCGGTTCAACCCGGGGCAGCCGGAAAGCCTGGAGAAGGAAATCGCCGCCACCTGGAACAGCGTGTGCGTGCTGGAGCTGGAGATTGAGCACCTCACCGGCAAGGAAGCCAAGGAGCTGCGGAACAGGAGGGCTGGCCAATGAGCGGGGCCTCCCCCCTAAAGGATTTCGCCCGGTACACCTCCCTGAACGTGCTGGGGATGATTGCCCTTTCCTGCTACATTCTGGCGGACACCTTCTTTGTGTCGCTGGGCCTGGGGGCAGACGGCCTGGCCGCTTTGAACCTGGCCATCCCCATTTACAACTTCATCCACGGCAGCGGCCTGATGATTGGCATGGGCGGCGGCACCCGGTACTCCATTTTGCAGAGCCAGGGCAACCGCCGGGAGGCCAACAAGGTCTTCACCCACGTGCTGTACCTGGCCGCGGTGCTGGCGGCGTTCTTTGTGGCGGTGGGGCTCCTGTTCGCCGGGGACATTGTACGGCTGTTTGGGGGCACAGGGAACGTGTTCACCATGGCCCAGACGTACCTGCGGGTGATTCTGCTGTTCTCCCCCGCCTTTTTGATGAACAACGTGCTGCTGTGCTTTGTGCGCAACGACGGCGCGCCCCAGCTCTCCATGGCGGCCATGATTGGGGGCAGCCTCTCCAACGTGGTGCTGGACTGGGTGTTCATCTTCCCCTGCGGCATGGGGATTTTCGGCGCGGTGTTCGCCACGGGCCTGGCGCCCATCATCAGCATGGCCATCCTCTCCCCCCACTTCTTCCGGCGGAAGAACAACTTCCACCCGGTGGCCTGCAGGCCCCAGGGCCGCACGCTGGGGCGCATCCTCTCCAGCGGGGCGCCCTCTCTGGTGACGGAGGCCTCCTCGGGGATTGTCATCATCGCCTTCAACGCCCTCATTATGGGCCTGGAGGGCAACACCGGCGTGGCGGCCTACGGGGTGATTGCCAACCTGTCCTTGGTGGTCATCGCCATTTACACGGGGATTGCCCAGGGCATCCAGCCCATCCTCAGCCGCAGCTACGGCGCCGGGGATAGGAAAAGCCTGACCGCCATCTTGCGCTACGCCATGATGACCATGGTGTGCGTGTCCGTGGTGATTTACGGGGCGGTGCTGGCCTGCGCCCCCCAGATTGCCGCCGTATTCAACAGCGAGGGCAACGCCACGCTGCAGAGCATCGCCGAGCAGGGGCTGCGGCTGTACTTCATTGCCTGCCCCTTTGCTGGGTGCAACGTGGTGATGGCCATGTACTTCACCTCCACCGAGCGGCCCCTGCCCGCCCACGCCATCTCCTTGCTGCGGGGGTTCTTCATCATTTTGCCCATGGCCTTCTTGCTGGCCGCCGTGGGGCAGATGGTGGGCATTTGGCTGGCCTTCCCCGTGACGGAGTGTTTGGTGGCGCTGCTGGCGGTGGGACTGTTTCTCCGCAGCCAGAGGAAAGCCGCGCAAGTTAATTAAAAGCAACAAGAAAGCCGATCCAGCGCTGTTGCTGGAACGGCTTTCTCGTTTTGCATGAAGCCCGGTAAAAATACAGCAGCTGGGTTAGGGCTGCAGCTGGGCGGTAAAGCCGCTCTCCTCGTCCCCGGTGAAAAGGATGGTGTAGGTCTCGCCGTACTCCGCGGGGATGGCCACCTGCTCTGTGGTGGCAAGCTCCACGGTGTCCCCCTCGCCGTAGGGGGAGAAATCCATGGACAAGGTGGAGATGTCCTTGCCCTCGAAGTATTCTTTATCAAAGGAGGCTGTCAGGGACGTCTCGGGGGTGAGGGCTTTGCCGTCCAAATCCGCCCAGCCGCCCTGGCCGTACGCCTCCCCCTCCAGGTAGGTGGAGTAGAAAATCTGGTAGACATCCTCGCTTTGGCACACCAGCTGGATGGTGACGGCATCTTGGGCTTCCAGCTCCTGGACGGCGTTTTTAGCCGCGGTCTGGCAGCCGGCAAGGCTCAGCAGGGCGGCGGACAGCGCCACGGCAGCGGCGGCGCGGGACAAGTTCTTCTTCACGGTTCATTCTCCCTTTCCAAAAAAATCAGGCCCTCTTCGGGACACCACCAGTGTACCAAAGGGACCTTTCATTTCAATAAGGGGAATCTTACCCTTCTTTTTCAAAATCTTTCGGAATCTTTACAGCCTGGGGCTGGAAGCGCTGGGGGTGGGCGAAGTACTCCTCTTTG